>CAXDOW010000120.1:0-5917 GCA_963991165.1 uncultured Flavobacteriales bacterium
TCCGTCTGTAAGTACAGAACATTTTGTATATCGCATCAGAAGATTTAACAGCAGTCTCTTCATCTACGAACCTCCAATGAGCGCATATGTCGTTAGTGTAAGGCCGTACCAATAGCACTCCTTGCTCTCCCCTTCCAATACGATAAAGTTTACGAACCTCTGGATCTGTGAAGTCAAGTTGTTTGTAGTCCAGGTCATAATCAAACTCTTTCATGTGAAGTTGGTGAGTGAATGATAAACGGATTCAATATGCATGTTGCCATGCAAGTATCCTAACACAATAATAGTCAAAGCAAATAAAAAACATGCCACCAATGATAACACTAGTGGCATAGTTTCATTGGTATACTTCGTCATATGCTAAAGGATAAAGTTTATCAAGAATATCTTTCAGTTCATTGTACCTATCTTCATCAAACATTGCAAGTAAACCTTTCTGTTCTTTCCTTACAATAGAGAACACCTCTTGCCATTGTCGTTGTGTCATGTTAAACGCATCCGATAGTCTTTGAGTTTTTGAATAAGTTCAGGGTGATCTGATACTCCATTGATAACACTTTCTCTTGCACGGGCAATATCATATGAAGACATCGTTTCTAATGCTCTCAACAGGTGATCAACTTCTTGTAGAGTTAGGTTCATTCAGTTCCACCTCTTGGTCTTTAGATATGCAAGAACATCAGAACGAACATCCATTAACTCATGATAACATCTTTGGTTATGAGCACACTGACGCAATGATGGGTCTGGTTTGATAACTGACTCTATAAAGATGTCAAGACCACGATTCCATTTTTCTTGTTTAGTCTCGTTGTCTTCAATGCTGTTCTGGTCCTTCATTTAATAACCTCCCAATGGTCGTCTGTAGTTTCGTTCATCCAAAAACTGTATTTTCCACTGATAGATGAAAGAAACACTTTAGTTCCTTTACGTTGTTCTACCCTACATGAATGAAGGTTGTGCATTAGGTTACTAAAACGGTTCTTGGCTTTAGAGCTCTTAGGCTTTACACAAAGAAATTCAGCTTTCATTTTGATGAACCCCAACAGAGTTAATTATACAGAGAAATAAGGTAGTCGTCAAGAGCCACAGAAGGACTCACACACCACTTGTATGGGTTGATGACCCATTGATGCGTCCAGATACTATAAGACCCCTCCAGGGCGTTTCTGAAGGGGTCTGGGACACTTTATGAACTGGTCAGCGTGCTCTCGCATTCCGGAATGGATTTTCCGCGAAGGCTGCATATATGAATGTACCAGTGTTATGGTTTGGACTTGAGTAAGAATTTCTCCACTTAAATCCATTAGATAAGAAATCAATATACATGTTCGTATAGTTGGCAGTATCAGACCTGACAAATTCTTGTTGATTGGTATTGGCACCCAAGAACCTACTCATTTGATTAATAGGATCTCTTTCAGCATCAAACATGTGCCAGTCATAACCTGTTCCGCCACCATCAGCACGACGCAGGAGAATCCATTTGGGCTTAAATCCTGTGTATATCATGGGACCATCAGCATTTCCGTTGCCGACATATGTAGCAAATCTAGAGTAGCCTTCGATCTCCTGGAAGCAATATGCCACCAGATTATTAGCATTAGCAGCTGCTGCAAAGGTGAAATTGTTAGCATTTGCTCTTGTATTGGTAAATGCACTAGCTGCACTACCATTTCTAGTTGCAGTAGAGTTAAGTCTCCAATGATAAAAAGGACTATATGCACCACCTGAAGTAGTGGTAAAGTCTCCACCATTATGATAAACACGCCAATCTTCAGCACTATTATCTCTATTTTTGACAATAATTAATGAAGGTTCGCCTGATAAGCCATGTCCAATTGTTGCATTAGAGGCGTTACCAACCCATTTTACTATGGAGAAACCAGAAGTTTGGTTTGCTTTTACAACACTTTGGGTAGTACCCTTAAAGTTAGAAGAACCAGCAGTGGTATTTGTATTGATCTGACCACCCATTCCACTGTGTACTGAACACCAATAATATAAGGTTGGTGCTGATGCAGGGACAGTGATAGTCAGTTTTCTAGTTGTTGCTGCTGCGAAACCAGATGTGTATGCAGAATATGTAACATCAGCACCATCTAATGTGTAAGTTACTCCAGTGCTGTATTCATTACTATTAGCAGATGTGCCAATCACGAAAGGATGACTATCAACTGAACTATCAGAAGCATCAAACACATAGGTGCTACCTTCTTCTAGGTCAAGTGTAACTGCACTGGTGCCAAAGTCATCGAAACGATACTTATTACCACTGTCAGATACAACTTTGACGATGTATGTTTTATCACTATTCGCTCCGGCGTCCCAACTCCATGCCACATATGTGTTAGCATTTTGGTTTGCATTTGCTGACCCCGATCCAATAGTCCAACCATCTGAAGTAAAGGAACTAACAGCATCACAGGATGCATCAACTGCGGTACTATCACTTCTCAAAGCAGTGCCAGCACCGCGAGCAGAGTCTGTCAAAAAGTGCCTATCACTACCACTTCTTTGCTTTTGCCAAACCAAATCAGGTGAGAAACTGAGGCCGCTGATAGTTCGTGCATTGCCATCAGATGTATATGTGACAATACCTACATAGTCATCACCCTTTGTGATAACAGGAGTTGGTAGGTTTTGAGTACAGACACTAAGGAAACCTGTTGGTGGTGTGTATTTAAATGGTTGAGAACCTGTATTTACACTTACGGACTGACTAGAGTCATAAGTTGAGACTGCGATTGTATAGAAGAAACTATATGCTGCTGGGTCTTGAATTGTATAAATCGAACCAGTGCCTGCTGCAGGGTCTGCACTATTTTGCCACACCCCATTCTTACTCCAGTAAATTTTCAAGTTATCAATATCTATAGCACACCCAATAACATCTCCTGCAACGTAAGTGTCACCGAAGGATGTATTGCTATTGCTATTTCTTACATTACCAGTGTTGTAATATCCATAACTTCTAGATGTGTTTCCTACAGCATCGTTCATATTGACTTCTTGTGGATCTGCCCATCCTCCAAGGAAGTTTGTGAGAGTACCAGTTACAGTGTATTCATAATACCACTTACCAGATTTAAGTGGTATTGTCCCAACCTCAACATTCCAAGCATTACTTGCTGGGTTCGTCGATGTTAGGTTGCCGTTTGATAGAGTGGCAGAAGATGTACCAGTATTGCCACCTGTAGTAACAAGAGGATTCAACGTGCAGTAATTTCCACCGTTGTTTCCGGAGTTAGCTGTATAACTTGTTGGGGTATCAATTACACTATCATTGTCAAAATTGACGGGAGTATCACCAATAGCCAAATACACATATGTACTACCACTAGTGTTTATCGTGCTACCAGTAGCTTTTGGTTGAAAACCATCATCAAGGAAATCAAGATGAATGGTGCTTGCACTTGTTTCCGCAGCAGCATCACTCCATGTAATTCTTCCTCTAGGGTTGCTCGTAACTCTCTCAGAGTCATAAGTAACCCAATGGTTTGAAGTATTGGTGATGTTTTTAATCAACACAAAACGAGGTTTGAACCCAGTTGTAACTGTAGGTCCGGTGCTACTACCATTTCCGGTGTAGGAGCCTATTTTTTGATATCCGGTAATATCCGTAAAGCAATATGCCACCATATCACCATAGTTATTATCACCAGTATTAGCAGTTCCATAAACACCAAATGTAGTGCTTGTCCACTCTGAGTCTGTCTGCCAATAGTCAGTGCTTGTCAATGGCGTACCATCAGTAAAACGTAAAAGCGTGCTCCTATTGGCTAAAGAACTATGCCATATCGCCCAGTTGTTGCCACTTGATGTACTTTTCGTAATTACAAATGTCGGGGTTTTGCCCAAGCCGTGGCCAACTGTTGCGGGAGACTGAGTGTCAGCAGTCCAAGTTACAACGGAAAATCCATATGATGGGTTTGCAGATACTGAACTTGTAATAGTACCATCAGTGTTGGAGGATGCAGTGCCACCAGCTTTCCAACACCACCCAATGAAGTTGACACCACTTTGGTTGGCATTGTTATAACTTCCTACTGAAAAACCGTTACTTAGGAAACCAGTTACAGAACTATAAGAACCTGAAGCAGAGGTATTTGAACTGAAAAGACTATTATTTGCCCCGCGAACACTATCTACCCATGGTGGTGCATCACCAGAGCGTGACTTGACAACAACTAAATCTGGTTGGAAATCAAGACCAGTAATATTCTGAGAACTACCGTTACCTGTGTATGTGATACAATCAAAATTACTACGGGCAGCAGAAACTCCAGGTGCTACACCAATGCCACTAGTTGTCCAGTTATTTGTATTGCCCGAACTGTCAGTTCCCAGGGCAGAAGCACTACTATTATCATCAAATTTCAAATGGAATCCAGCATTTCCATAAGTGCCACTATACTCCTTGGGGTCCCACACTCCATCCGTATTAAACTCACCAAAATATGTCTCATCAAGAGCTTGGCCGTCAATAAAATGATAGTCGGCTAGATACCCACCAAAATAGTTGTTGTATCGATCTCCATCACCCCGACCGATACGGTTTGAATTATTATTTCTAAGAATTTGAGAATCACCAGAAGTCCAAGATTGATAACCAGTATCACTAGATGTTTGAGCAACACCATTGACCCAAACTTTTACCTTGTCAACAGCTGATGCACTGCGGTCCCAAGCTGCGACGACATGATACCAGGCTGAAAGATCTCTAAATTGTTTATTTGTCTTAAATGTGTGTGCAGATGCACCACCAATTGATACTTGTAAAGTGTCATCAGTGTTGTTAAATTGAATTGAACCACTGTAAGAAACTCCACCATCCCATCCTGCAACAAGAACACCGTAACCTGTATGTGATCTTTTAACCCAACAAGCTATGGTGCCAACATTATAATCAGTAAAAGTAACACTAGAAAAGTCGCCAGACAAGTAAGAAGGTTCAGAAGCATCAAACCTCAATGACCTAGAGATTTCATAACCACCACTAGCAGCACTGCCATATAAAATATAAGAGGCAAGACCTCCACCCATTCCCGTCAGTCCAATGATAGGACTTTCTTTTCTCTCAGCAATTCTCATTGGTATCTCCTAGTATCAAGCAGCGTTTGACAAGTTGCCAATAACGGTATAAGCAGCACTTCCAGTCTTAATAACATTGAATGCGTAAATATCTAACCCACTAGCACCACCTGTTGTTGGATCTGAACCACCAATCCACTGAACATCGGTATAGTTTCCATCAATATTCACACAAGTTGAATATCCTGCGGCCGCTGCTGTTGTGATGATAGTGACTGCAATAGTATCACCAGTGCCCAGTGCTGTGTTTATACCAACAGTTGACATTATATTTGGTGTAGATGTTGTAGTCTCAGTGGTGGTAAAGTAATGTACCATACCATTTGCAAGGTTAATATCTGTATTATCGCTTAACTTACCAGCAGTGATATTAACTGCTTCTCTTAAGTTGCCACTAAAGTCTACGCCACTTCTTGCAGTGATAATACCAATAGAGTCTATATTGGTTACATCCTCGTAGGTTAATACCCCAGTGAACGTAGCAGCAACACCAGTAACATTTCTAACGGTAATATCAGGTGTCCCACTTAAACCTTGGGCGTTGGTTGCAGTTGCCACAGTTCCATCAAAACTGGTAGCAGTTGCCACACCGGTAATTACAGCACCATTAGGAAAAGTTGGAGCACCAGTGGCTGCCCTATCGGTTATTCTATCGGCTCTAACTCTCGACATAGCTCTATGTTTTTTTAGTTATTTAGACTTGATAACGAATGATGACTATTCCATCACCACCTGTTCCGCCTGTTGCAGTGCCAGGAAACCAAGAATGACCGCCACCGCCGCCAAGTAAATCTACTCCAGGAGTACCATTTCCACTATCACC
>CAXDOW010000121.1:0-5894 GCA_963991165.1 uncultured Flavobacteriales bacterium
ATGATGACCCCGAAAATTTCCAACATGTAGCAACGTTGCAAGGCGGACAAGTATTTGAAAGTTTTGAAATCGAAAATGTTGTTGGAAAATATGTGTTTATCCAAAAAACCGGAACAAATGTTATTTTACAACTAACTGAAGTGATGGTCTTTGGAGAGGAATACATAGCCGCTCAAACCAACATTGCCCTCAACAAGTCGGCAACCCAGTCCTCAACTGAAATTGACGGAACTGCATCCAGAGCAGTTGATGGCAATACCAATGGGCATTGGACACAAGGGTCCGTTACCCATACCTCTTATCAAACTAACGCATGGTGGCGTGTCGATTTGGAAGCAACTTATGATATCACTACTATCAAAGTCTATAATCGAGAAGATTGTTGTAATCCACGATTAAATGGTGCCAAAATATGGGTTGGAAATACGGCCAGCAATAATGTAAGTGACTACACCTATGTTGGTACGCTAAGCAGTAGTTCCGAAGTTCAAACATTTGAAAACCTCAATGATGTGAGTGGCCGATATGTCATGATTCGATTAGAATCAAACAACTACCTATCATTGGCCGAAGTACAGGTTTATGGTGAAGTAACAGATGATGATGGTGAAAGTGGCGGTGGAAACATAGACTTTTCACAAATAGCATTGCCCGATCTAAAGGGATTTCAATCAGTAAGATCCTTAATACGATTACAGCCTTATAATACCGATTCGGTGCTAAGTCGTGAAGGCACGAATCTTAGTTTTACCGACAAAGATACTTGGGATATTAATCAACTATGGTGGGTAGTACAAGACTATCAGTACGATGCCTTTGCTTTAGTCAGTGCAGAAGATGGTGAACAATGGATACGGTTGGCCAATGACAAATTCCAACTTGAAACCAATGACAAAACGGTAAGTATTGGCTATGGTGAATATATCAAATCCGATTACTTTTTCTTATTCCAAAATTTCAAAACAGATTTTGGCCTGTATACCACATTGTATAATATTAAAGAAATCGACACAAAATCGTATCTGACTACCAATGAGCAAGGCGGAAATATTCAAATGGCCAATTTACAGGCCAGCAATGACAAAGATGACTTTTGGTATTCGGTGGAAAAAGTCAAGTCGTTTGATGACCAATACATTCCACTTCCTTTAGCTTCCAATGACGATCATCATACCATTGAGGAAGAAGGCGTCTTTACAAAAGTAACACCAGCAGAAGATGCCGAACTTAACGGAAATGACAAACTACTTATCTCAGGAAAAGGATACAGCTTGTCAAAAAATGGTAATAAGAAAATATTCAAAATTTTAGTCGATGAAGATGCCGAAGATACCGACATCGGTTTTATGGATTATCAATCCGCTATATACAGCAAAGAAGCTGTCAAATCTTCAGGCAGAAGACAAGCCATGGCGGGCCTAAAAATCAAAGATGATAAATGGGTAGCTTACAGCAAATTCGTCGAGCAGGAATTAAGTGATTTTACGCTAACAGATACCATTTATTTGGGCATAGAAAAAGATAAAATGTATCTAAAACAAAATGATGATTCCGTGACCTTCTCAGGTGTGCCGGTACCCATTTTGTTAAATTCTGCTAATGGTAATCACTTTAGAATGTTGATCAGTCATACCAAAGGGGAATTAAAAATCGCCTATGACCCCAATTCAGGGATTATGTACAATGCAGATTATTCGGGAGTGGATAACCTACCCTATTATTCCACCAATCCGGTATATTCGTCGGTACCAAGTGGCAGCAACAAAACAGCCAATCAATTCGATTGGCGAACCAAAGAATATACCCTTCGATACAAGGTGGGTGGAGAAGTTATTGAAGAAACCACACAAAGCCCATTTTACTCCTCACAAACTGAGTTTAGTGCCATGGCTGCCAAATACTCAGCATCCGGAGAATACATGGGTGGCGAAGACTTTAATCACGCCGATGGCTGGGAACTGATAAAAGTCGATTTTGGTTACGCTAATGACGGTACAGAAAAAGAAGAAGCCAAACTCAGAAACACACCATATATGATTATGTATAACCGGTTTACTGGAAAATTACGTGTGTTTGTGTATGTCAATAATTCTACGATAGCCAATCACCTCAAATTAACGCTCGGCTTTGATTTGCAGAATGCTTCTAATTCCGACGATTATCAAGCACCTAACCTATGGAGTTCATATCTCACTGGCGTAGCCATGGACGAAGGCGCAAACAAAAACAGTGATTATATGAAAACAACGGAGCTAAAAACCGCCTCCAGTTCGGCTTTTTACTATGCTGATTTCATCATGAATTACGACCCTTGTGTTTGTGAATATGAATCCAACATCAGTGTTCGTTTAGATGTTGTTACAGAAGGAACCTTAAAATTAGTAGGCCGCACTCTCGGTGGTTCAGTCGAAGCAGGTAGTGAATCCATTGATGACTGGCTAACAAATTCCGACAACTTCCTCGCTGGAGTTCTCGACAATGATTATTCAGATAATGAAGTGCAAATGGGTGACATCACTTTTAATAATTTCAATCGTTGGGGACAAACTGAATGGGAAAATAAAGCCTCCTTTGTTCTTCCCGGAAAGAAGGTAAAAGCTTGGGAACGAACAGCCCTTGAGATGAAATACGGTGCAGAAATAAGTATGTCGGTAGCCGAATTTACGGCAGGTGCAGGCAAGGTCTTAAAATCTGTTGGAAAAGCAGCACAGATAGGTAGTGGAATTCCTATTTTTGGTGGTATTGCAACCGCTGGCGGCAAAGCACTTGAATCAGCAGGTGAAGCCATAGAAGCAGCATCTTCATTTACCAAAGGATCAGCCAGAGCTGTTAGAGCGAGTGCTATAAAGCTACACCTGGATAACTTAGCTGATGAACCGGACAAAAACATTGCTGTTAGTTTGCCAGATCCACAACCTAGCGTAGTGTTCTCGGATCTTGCAGCGACAGGAAAAATTACCATTGAAACCCCTGTTTTTAATGATGTTCATATTACCACTCCTGGTTCTAAAAACGCCGAATCAGCACCTGATGAAGCGGTAAACGGTTCCAAAGGAGCATTCCCGCTCTACAACGAACCATTGGGGAATATCAATATGTTGTATCAACCCAGGGTAGCGTTAACGGTTTTAAAGAATTATGAGAACAATGAATTTGATGTCAACATTCGATTGAAAAATCAATTGTACCTCACTTCAGCTTCGAGTTTTGGCCATCAGCAAGCCTTCTTTTTTGCTAGATACCACGTGACAACTTACAAAATTAGTGGTAACGATGCCAAACCAGTCGGATCGAGTTACTCCAGACAATTTTTATTCTACGACCCCATAAAAGGAAAACATTTCCCGGGTGAGATGACTATTTCTGATTTAGTGGACCATGAAGTATTACAATACAACATCGAGAATTTTGCTTCAAATACTGGTCCTGGACAGAGCTACGAACAGTTAATCGCTGAAAAAATGAAAGAATGGATAGAAATATCTGTAGAAATTGACTATTCAAGCTACAAAGAATTAGCCGAAAATGGCCAATACAATGCCAGTATTATCAAGCAATCGTACGATGCTATTAATGACGACGCATTTTTCAAAAGTATTGACAACAACAATACTAAGGCAGAGGACGTAGCTTTGGAGAAATTTGCCGATTACAACTACGCTATGCTTGATCCGTGGAATGAAAACATCATTGTCGGTGAGTATTTGGATGAATTTGACACTACTATTGGTGATTTCTGTGATGGGATATATGCCAGTAATAGAAATGCTCCAGCTTCACAAAGTAATGATTCATACCTTGGTTCTCGTTTGGAAGGGAATGGTACTAAATCAGATTCCATTGACTTTAGTGTTAGTGCTTACCCTAATCCTAGTAAGGATGTATTTAATGTTGAGTTTGTCAGTAAAGGAACGGGAACAGTTAATTGGTTGTTGACAGATATGCTTGGGAAAACAATCGTTAATCATTCTGATTATGCTCAATCCATTGGTCAATCTAAAACAGGTAAGGTTACTATTCCAAAGAACCAACCCAACGGTATTTATTTACTAAAAATACTATTTGAAAATGGTTCTTCTTACTACATTAAGCTGATTAAACAGGATTAGAAACCATTCAAATCCAAATTGTAAAAAACCCACCAAACGGTGGGTTTTTTATTTGTTTAAGTAATTGACAACAAATACGGAAGAAATCGCACCTAAAGTGGTGGCTACTAAGTAAATCCACAAGTGAGCTAAATGTCCAGAAACTAATGCAGGTGCTAGCGAACGTGCCGGATTCATAGACGCTCCCGAAACAGGACCAGCAAAAATAGCTTCGAAAGCCACTACCATTCCAACTACAAAACCTGTCATCATTCCCACTTCTTTGCTGCCTTCTGACATAAGCAAAATAACGAACATCAATATAAATGTTAATATGAATTCCATTATGAAACTTTGCTCCCAACTTCCTGCAGGTAGTGTTGCTCCAAGCAATTCATGTTGAGGGAATAAAAACGATAAGGTTAAACTAGCCAAGACAGCACCCAAACATTGAAATAAAACATAAGGAATCACCTCCTTACCATTAAAGCGTTTACTTACCCAAAAAGCAATACTCACGGCAGGATTAATATGAGCTCCTGAAATACTCCCTATGGAATAAATAACCGCCATGACCACCAACCCAAAAGTCAATCCGATACCTAAATGAGACACCGATCCATACACGTCGTTGATTACCATAGCACCTGTTCCAGCAAAAACCATAATATAGGTTCCTAAACATTCTACCCAATAACGTTTCATAATCCAAATGCCGTTAAAGCTGTAATTAACTCTTGAGGAGGAAGACAAGGTTTATTCTTTTCCATATCGACAAAAACAAGTACCACTTCAGCCTCATTGATTTTTATTTGTGATGGATTGTATGTTTCAAAATAAAAATGAATGCGTGTTTTGGGCATTTCTTTGATATTGAGCTTAATAGTCAATTCATCATCATAAAAGGCAGGTTTGAAAAACTTTGTAGAGTATGATAAAACAGGTAACATCACCCCTTTTTCTTCCATTTCCTTGTAGCTTATCCCCAAACTTCTCAAGGCTTCTACCCTAGCGACTTCAAAATAAGTAGCGTACTGACCATAATAAACGTAACCCATTTTATCGGTTTCAGCATAACGAACTCGTATATTGGTTTGATGTGCAAACATCTCTCTAATCCTCTGTATCTTCTTGAGGAGAATTATTTTTCTGATTTTCTTTTTTCTTCATCGCTTCACCGATTTGATTACTGGCAGTAAACGATGCCACCATGTTATTTAGCATATCAGATCCAGCTTGAGGAGAGTTGGGTAATAATATTAAGTTACTGTTAGTATCAGCACCAACCGCTTGTAAGGTGTCATAGTGTTGTGTGACTACAATTAATGCTGATGCCTCTTGAGAATTAATTCCAACTTTGTTGAGAACTTCAACAGACTCCTCTAAACCTCGAGCAATTTCTCTTCTTTGATCGGCAATACCCTGACCTTGCAAACGCTTACTTTCTGCCTCTGCTTTAGCTTTTTCAACAATAAGTATTCTAGCCGCATCTCCTTCATATTGAGCGGCTACCTTTTCTCTCTCGGCAGCATTGATACGATTCATGGCGTTTTTAACTTGAGCGTCAGGATCAATATCAGTTACCAAGGTTTTGATAATGTCGTAACCATATTCAATCATGGCGTCATTGAGTTCTGTTTTAACAGCAATGGCAATATCGTTTTTCTTCTCAAAGACATCGTCAAGTTTCATTTTGGGTACTTCTGCTCGAATAACATCAAAAACGTATGACGTAATTTGATCATGTGGATAATCTAATTTATAAAATGCTTCGTACACTTTATCTTTAATGACTTGAAACTGAAC
>CAXDOW010000122.1:0-5865 GCA_963991165.1 uncultured Flavobacteriales bacterium
GTATATGGAAAGGTAGATATGAGTTGATTATTAACTTCTAACTCTATATTGGCATCTGTGGGAAAAGCGACAAAGGTAATGTCAACTATTTTTTGGGCTAAGTTTAAAGTTATGGTGTCGTCAGTGTGAGCGTATAATTCAACGTTTTGTTGGGTGGTCGTGGGGATGATAAAATGATGATTACTTTCCCAATATCCCATTTCCCAACCAGCATTAGGGATGGCCTCAAAAGAACTGTTTTGAGTGTTAAGATAATCGATGGTGTGCGGGAAGTTAGATATGGTATTTCCGTCAATTATAATGCTTCCACTTAGTGGAGGATCTACCAAAAATGTTATTTGGTTTGGATCAAAATAAAAAATGATTGTAAGGTCGCTGTTAAGTTGCAGGTCAAAATCATCATCGGAGGGGGTGTAATTATATAAAGAATCACTTATAATTTCATAGTTAATAAAATTACCACTTAGCACTTCAAAATGAAGATTAACTCCGCCAAAAAAGGAGCCATTGAAAGGGGTAGTGTTTTCATCAATCTCAAAGAAATTATTAAAGTCAATTTGGCCTTCTCCTTCAATAATTATGCTCAGATTGTAAGGCCCTTGAACGTCGTAGCAATCGACGATAGATGAATTTAAGGAGTCGCAACGTTCAAGCATAAAATCAGATAATGTTTGAACATTGTTTGACCATTCTTCATAGGTGCCTCCCCAACGATTAATTTGAGCTTGCATTTCAGGTTCAATACGATTGATGAGACTGTCTAGATGGTGAGTCATAAACTCACAAGAAAGATACGAATTGGATAGATTTGACCATCTATTAATGTAGTCGTTGAAAAAATCATCATTTTGGATAAGTGCATTCCAAATGGGAATATGGCCTTGTCCACCAATATCTCCTAAACTTTCGGCATCACATACATTGGCATTTGTATTTGTGTTAGGAATGCCTGTGTAATTGGCTCCATGCTCAAAAGTGTTGTCCATGTCCCACAATACATAACGCCACTTCTTTTTGTTGCCATCTTCATTAAGGCCATGCCACCAAGCGGTATTCCAGTTTAACCAATCGGCATTGACGACATACGAATTTAAAAGGTAGTAGTCAATTAAGCTAGCTGTATTAAATTGACTTTTGACAAAATTATAGTTATCAGCATCAGTCATGTCATTGCTAGTGATGAATGTTCTCATATCATTCCAGCTAACTTGTACGTCTGCTGGATCTTGACCATCCACTAAAACGTCAACCCAAGTACCGCCCCATGTTTTTAAAAATTCTACTGAATCTTGATCATAATAATACTCCGTAAAGTCAAGGTCATCGACTTTTTCTCTTATTTCGTAAAGACCCCAGTAGTTTCCGTTTAAATAAAGAATACAGGGTTCATAAGAACGTTCATCGAGCTTGAGGTTGGCAACTTGAGATAAAGATTGTACATATGCGTCTCTAATGTGTGCGCCAGAGCTACCGTAAGAGAAGGGATAATTGTCGTTGGCGGCACACTTTAAAATTAAGCGTTGATACTTATTTCTGTCTTTGTTGTTGAATAGTTGACCTTTTATAGCATAATTATATCCAAATTGATCTCTAGTGATATAATCGAAACCCCTTTGGTCGTATGCCCATGAGTCGTTTCCATGCTCGTTGAATTCACCTTTTGCTTTGTCAATTAATGAGCCATCAGATTCATAAAGTTCAATGGTGCCAATGGGTTCTATTTGGTTACCGTTTTCTATTAAATCCGTCAATAGATCACCCGAAACGGATAGTATTTTCATACTATGATTGATATCTATAAAATAAGTGCCATATTGAATGAAACTGGCTAACACTTGGGGGTTGTTACTGTAAGCTACGGCTTTGAGGACAGTGGTACTGGTAATATTAATTGGGCCAGTATATTGGTTATCTGTATTATCTGGAAAACTGCCATCCGTAGTATAATAAATGGTTGTTCCAGGATCTGATTCAATGGATACATTTATTTCGTTGTTGTATATTCCAGGAGTAAGACTAAAACTTGGTTTGTTGGCATAGTTGATAAAGCCATCTGTGTTCAC
Source organism: uncultured Flavobacteriales bacterium (assembly GCA_963991165.1). Classification (GTDB taxonomy): domain Bacteria; phylum Bacteroidota; class Bacteroidia; order Flavobacteriales; family UBA7312. The sequence goes on from CAXDOW010000122.1 coordinate 2,064, forward strand.
AGAATTGGGACTAGGGTTGGTGAAAATACCCATTGAATTAGTAGCTAATAGCCCTCTGGAAGAGTTGGTCAGGCAAGGTTTAACAAACACTGAATCGACAATTGTAAGTCCGTCAGGTGATGTTAAAATTATCCATTCATTGCCTTTGGTTTGATGAAGTTTGAAACTGGTGTGAACATCGTTTCCATTTATTTCATCTCTTCCAGAACAATAGATGACTAAATAATCGTTTGGATCTAGAATTATCGATGAACTAAATCTCCATTTGGTTAGGTTGTCGTCTTTGTCACTAAGATAATAACCATTTAGGTCTATACTAGAGCCAGAGTTATTGTACAGTTCAAACCAATCTTCAGACTCTCCATAATTGTCTTGGAAACTGTCAAAATTAGCGGCGCTGTATTCGTTAATGACAATTTGTGCCTTAAGCGTAACTTGAAAAAAACAAGTAAACACGAAAAAAAAGAAGAACTTCATTAAGGTGATAAAATTTCTACAAATTTATAAAAACGACAGACACTATGAAATTGAGTGTGCGCTAAGCTGTGTTTTTTTTTGATTTGTAACTATTATTTTATCATTTTGACACTTCGCTGAATAAAATCGGTAAGTTTTTTGCCTTTTAACAAACCGTGAGATAACAATGCTAAATCCATCAGTTGTTCTATTAGCTCATTTTGTCGGTCTGCGTTTTCTTCGTTTAATAAGTTGCTTGTTAGTTCGTGATTGCTGTTTATCACTAAATTATAATTTTCGGGAAAATCGCCAAACATATTCCCACCACCTGACAATTGCTGTTGCTCTTTCATTCGCCTCATAAATTCACTTTGTGTTAGTATGATTGGTGCGTCGCTAGAGTTAAGACTTTCAATTTGTACATTGTATGTTTTGGTATCTACCTGTTCTTCAATCAATTTTTTAAGTGTCTCTTCTTCTTTTTCACTCAAAATGGAAGGGGTAGTTTCTTCTTTTTCAATGAGTTTTTCTAAGGTGTCAGCATCGACTCTTGAAAACTGAATGGAGTCGTTTTCGGATTCTAGCTTAGAAATGAGGTGACTGACTAAAGGACCTTCCATTTCAACCACTTCATAGCTTTTTTCTATGGCTGATTGTACGAAGCTATGTTGCTCATCTTTGTCGTTGGTGTAAAGAATAATGACTTTTCCGCCTTTGTTGGTTTGAGTAATCTTGATTCTTTCAGTCAATTCGTTTAGTGTTGAATACTCACCATTAGTATTTTTTATTAGGAAAAAGTCTTTGGCTTTTTCAAAAAATTTATCTTCGGTAAGCATGCCATATTCAATAAATACTTTGATGTCGTCCCACTTAGTTTCAAAATCTTTTCGATCATTTTTGAACATGGAGTGGAGCTTGTCACCCACTTTTTTAGTGATGTATTTGGATATTTTTTTGACATTTCCATCGGCTTGTAAGTACGAGCGTGATACGTTCAATGGAATGTCGGGAGAGTCAATGACGCCATGTAAAAGCGTTAAGAATTCAGGAACAATATTTTCTACATTGTCGGTAATAAAAACCTGATTGCTGTAGAGGTTAATTTTATTTTTTTGAACTTCTAAGTTGTTCTTTAGCTTTGGGAAATAGAGTATTCCAGTGAGATTAAAGGGATAATCGACATTTAAATGAATGTTAAAAATGGGATTGTTAAATTCCGTCGGGTAAAGCTCTTTATAAAAATTAGAATAGTCTTCATCGGACAAATCCTGTGGTGTTTTGGTCCAAGTGGGATGTGTGTTATTGATAATATTATCGACTTCTTTTTCAACTTGTTTTACATTACCATTTTCGTCTTTTTTGCCTTTGGGGTCATCAATATAAATTTTCTTTTTCCCGAATTTTACTTCTACGGGGAGAAATTTACAGTATTTGTTCAAAATAGTGCTGATTCTGCTTTCTTCTAAAAATTCTTTTGAGTCTTCGTCTATGTGAAGAATGACATCAGTACCTTTTGTTTTTTTTGTTGTTTCTTCTAAAGAATAATTAGGCGATCCATCGCAAGTCCACTTTACGGCTGTGCTATTGGGATGTTGGCTTTTGGTCACAATTTCGACTTCTTTAGAAACCATAAAAGAGGAGTAAAAACCCAGTCCAAAATGACCAATTATTGAGTTTTTGGCATCCACATCTTTGTATTTATTGACAAACTCTTCGGCTCCAGAAAAGGCGATTTGGTTGATGTATTTGTCAACTTCTTCTTCGGTCATTCCGATACCATTGTCTCTTATGGTCAGAGTACCCTTCTTTTTGTCTATTATTACTTCTACTCTTAACTTATCAAGATTGGTGTTTAGTTCGCCAACCGATTTTAATGTTTTGACTTTTTGTGTGGCGTCAACTGCGTTGGATACTAGTTCTCTCAAAAAAATCTCGTGATCTGAGTATAAGAATTGTTTTATAATTGGAAAAATATTTTCCGTTTGTACATTGATATTGCCTGTTTTTGCCATTTTTTTTTTTGTTTTATTGTAGTGCTAATTACAATTAGCGTGCCATGTTACAGCTTTCTGCCAAATATCGTATCACAAGACAAAAAAATGTAAGTTTTCTGAAAAAATGACAGCTACTTTTTTTGTTTACTTTAACTGAAAGGTGAAATCGATCGGTTATAGTCATAGATGTTTAACATTGATTGACGGAACTTTAATGTAAATTTAGTATATTTACATTTAACCAACCTTTAACAAGTTCACAGTGTCGTCTTACCTAGATTCTGCATCGTTTTTTTTTAATAATAACTTAGTTTTATTTTCAGGGTTTGTTTTGTTCCTTTCTTTTTTTTCTACCTACAAGCTAATTCCTTTTATTGTAACATTGAGTAATAATCTCAACTTAAAGGTTATGCCTAATGCTAGAAGTTCTCATGTAAAAAGCGTACCTCAACTTGGTGGATTAGGAATTACAATTCCTGCTATTTTTCTCTGTTTGTTGTTTGGTTTTATGGTACTTGACTCAAATGAAATACCATTCATGATAGCCACCATTACGTCCTCAATCCTATTAGTTTTGGTGGGTATAAAAGACGATATTATTGGATTGCCTGCATGGGTGAAATTAATATCAGAACTAGCTATAAGTTTATTTTTTGTAGTAGTAACGGATATAAGAATTGATACCTTTCATGGTATTTTTGGGCTTTATTCATTACCCCTCTTTTGGTCTTATATCTACACCTTATTTGTTTTTATTATTATAATAAACTCTTATAATTTGATTGATGGAATTGATGGGTTAGCGGGTTCATTGGGTGTTATCATTTTGACTTGTTTTCTTTTATATTTTTCGCAAACAAAAGCTGTTTTTTTTATTCTATTTTCATCTACTTATATTGGAGGTTTGATGGCTTTTTTAAGATATAATGTCAGTTTTGGAAAATTTAAAATATTCATGGGGGATGTGGGCACTATAGTCATTGGGTTTTTACTGGCGATAATGGCAACACAGGTGCTTTCCAACGATTTTACTGACACCATGGCTATAAGCAACAGACCAGTTTTTGTGCTGGCTCTTTTCGCTTTACCATTTTTAGACACGTTGAGGATATTTATCATTAGAGGATTTTCTGGAAATAGTCCATTTTTGGCAGATAAAAATCATTTGCATCATGTTTTTTTGAAATTTGGTTTTTCTCACATACAAGTAACCAGTATTTTAATTGTATACTGTTTATCAGTAATCGCAAGTGCCATACTTTTTAGACATTTATTCATACACTGGCACTTACTTCTAACATTATTGCTTTCAATCCTACTTTTAGTATTATTAGTTTGGTTCTTCGCTATGT
>CAXDOW010000123.1:0-5849 GCA_963991165.1 uncultured Flavobacteriales bacterium
CGAATGCGAATTTGAACTCTATCTCGCAAGCAGCATTGCCATAATGGGCTAAATTATCGTGGTCGTGAAAACGGAAAAACTCTTTCTCAATTCCAAGACTCAAATGCCATTTCATACGAGATTCCTTCCAGTATTCGTACCATTTCATTTCTTGGCCAGGTCGAACAAAAAATTGCATTTCCATTTGCTCAAACTCACGCATTCTGAATATGAATTGTCGAGCAACAATTTCATTTCTAAAGGCCTTGCCTGTTTGAGCAATCCCAAAAGGGATTTTCATTCGAGATGTTTTCTGAACATTTAAGAAATTGACAAAGATACCTTGTGCTGTTTCAGGTCTGAGATAAAGGTCAGTAGCCCCATCGCTTGTCGATCCCATTTGTGTTTTGAACATCAAATTGAACTGACGCACGTCGGTCCAATTTTTAGTGCCAGATACAGGGCAAACAATGCCTAAGTCTTCAATCAGCATTTTGACATGTGCCAAATCATTTCCGCTCATGGCCTTAGCAAAACGAGACATGATATCGTGTATTTTTTCTTGGTAACCTACCACACGTGCATTAGTAGATACAAATTGCTCACGATCAAAACTATCGCCAAATCGCTTGGCAGCTTTAGTTACTTCTTTTTCAATTTTACCCTCCAGCTTAGCCACGTAATCTTCAATAAGAACATCTGCACGGTAGCGTTTTTTGGAGTCTTTATTATCAATGAGAGGGTCGTTGAAGGCGTCGACATGACCAGATGCTTTCCAAGTGGTAGGGTGCATAAAAATGGCCGAATCAATACCCACAATATGTTCATTCATATTCACCATGGATTTCCACCAATAGTGACGAATGTTGTTTTTTAACTCAACCCCATTAGGGCCATAATCGTAAACCGCCGCCAACCCATCGTACAAGTCGCTAGATTGGAAAATAAAGCCGTATTCTTTAGCATGAGCTACTACTTTTTTGAAAACCTCTTCATAATTTGCCATGCCGCAAAAATACACTTATTCATTATAATTTTGGGTCAGCATTCGTTATCTTTGGTACATGATTCAGGTAGAGGATAAAATTATTTCCTTTGATGTGTTTGAAAAGCAATTTGTATGCGACTTGTCGGCCTGTAAAGGCGCTTGTTGTGTGGAAGGCGATTCGGGTGCGCCACTCGACGATGACGAAATACCCATTCTTACAGAAGTGTTGGATGCCGTCAAGCCCTACATGCAAGAAAAAGGAATAGCAGCCATCGAACAACATGGCGTGTATGTAGTCGATTCGGATGGTGATAAAACTACCCCTTTAATAGATGATAATGAATGTGCCTTTGTAACTTTCGATAAGGACGGAACGGCCAAATGCAGCATCGAACAAGCTCACCATGATGGTAAAGTCAATTTTAAAAAGCCCATTTCTTGTCACCTTTTTCCAATAAGAATACAGTCTTACAGAGACTTTGAAGCTGTCAATTATGAGGCCATTGACATTTGCAAACCGGCTTGCGATTGTGGAGAAAAATTACAAATGCCTGTCTTTCGTTTTTTAAAAGAACCGCTTATCAGAAAATATGGTGAACAATGGTATGACCAACTGAACGAAGTTCAAAAACACTTAAAAAGAAACAATCAAAATCACAAATTTTAATGTTTTAAAACACAAATTGACGTTGACAACTTTTTATAAAAATAAAGAAATTTTTTGCTTAATAGTTTGAAGTCATAAAGTACTTGATTAGTGTCATGTTTTTTTTGAAAATCAAAAAATCAATAGTGTTAAAAACTTAAAATCATTGTGAATAAAATTGAATTGCTTTCATCCCTTTTTTTTGAAACATTTGTTGTGTTCAAAGTTCAGACACATTGTATGGATAACAATTTCGCTGGCCTGAATTTCGATTAAAAAAAAGGATTTTATCCCACAAAAATAAGCAAACCCGGAAGGTAGATAAAACGGTATTTTTTATCTAGTAAAAGCCCTTTCTCTAATAATTAAAAAAAATAATGACAAAAAGCAACGAGCCCATCCTTCAAGACAATCCCAATCGTTACGTTCTGTTTCCCATTGAGCACGACGATATTTGGCAATGGTATAAGAAACAAGAAGCCAGTTTTTGGACTGCTGAAGAGATTGATTTGCAGCAAGATTTGGTCGATTGGGAATCGAAACTGAATGATGACGAACGCTATTTTATTAAGCATATTTTGGCCTTTTTTGCCGCCAGTGACGGCATCGTTAATGAAAACCTAGCTGAAAACTTTGTCAATGAAGTTCAATACACCGAAGCTAAATTTTTCTATGGATTTCAAATAATGATGGAAAACATCCATTCTGAAACTTACTCTTTATTAATAGATACTTACATAAAGGATAAAGAAGAGCGCACCCAACTGTTCAGAGCTATAGAACATTTTGACGCCATTAAGAAGAAAGCACAATGGGCTATCAAATGGATTGAAAGCGACTCCTTTGCAGAGCGACTTATTGCTTTTGCCGCTGTCGAAGGTATTTTCTTCTCCGGATCGTTCTGTTCCATCTTTTGGCTCAAGAAAAGAGGACTCATGCCCGGCCTTACTTTTTCCAATGAGCTCATAAGTAGAGATGAGGGCTTACATTGCGATTTCGCCTGCCATTTACACAATCAGCACCTGATAAACAAAGTGCCTAAAGACCGCATCAAAGAAATTATTGTAGATGCCTTAGAGATTGAACGAGAATTCATCATCGAATCATTACCCGTAAAATTGATTGGGATGAACTCTGACCTAATGACCAAATATTTAGAATTTGTCACCGACCGACTATTGGTAGAACTAGGATGTGAAAAAGTATATCATTCTGAAAATCCATTTGATTTTATGGAAATGATTTCGTTGGAAGGAAAGACCAACTTCTTCGAAAAGAGAGTAGGCGATTACCAAAAAGCGGGCGTACTAAACGATGCCTCAGAATCGAAAGACAACTTTTCGTTTGATGAAGACTTTTAATAATTACTAATTATAAACTAAAAATACATGTTTGTAGTAAAAAGAGATGGTAGAAACGAGGCCATCAAATTTGATAAAATAACGGCTCGAATTCAAAAATTATGTTACGGTTTTAGCGACCTTGTCGATCCCACCTCAGTAGCGATGAAAGTCATAGAAGGCATTTACGAAGGGGTAACCACTAGAGAATTGGATAACCTAGCAGCTGAGGTAGCCGCGTCCATGACGACTAGCCACCCCGATTATGCCCTTTTGGCCTCTAGAATATCAGTATCCAATCTTCACAAGGAAACCAAAAAGTCATTTTCGGAAACCATGACCGATTTATATCAATTTGTTAATCCCAAAACAGGTAAGAAATCACCTCTTATTGCCGATGATGTTTATAAAATCATTAAGAAAAATGCCGAACTAATCGATTCAACTATCATTTACGATAGAGACTTTGGCTACGACTATTTTGGGTTTAAAACTTTGGAACGTTCTTACTTGCTACGAATCAATGGTAAAATAGCAGAACGCCCTCAACACATGTTGATGCGTGTGGCCTTGGGCATACATAAAGACGATGTTCAATCGGCCATAGAAACCTACGAGCTGATGTCGCAAAAGTACTTTACGCATGCTACCCCTACCTTATTTAATGCAGGAACACCTAAGCCACAAATGTCTTCCTGTTTTTTGTTAACCATGAAAGACGATAGTATAGACGGTATTTATGATACGCTCAAACAATGTGCAAAGATATCGCAATCAGCTGGTGGCATCGGATTGAGCATTCACAACGTGCGAGCAACGGGGTCTTACATTAGAGGAACTAATGGTACATCTAATGGCATTGTCCCCATGCTGAGAGTCTTTAATGATACGGCAAGATATGTCGATCAAGGCGGTGGAAAGCGAAAAGGTTCTTTTGCCATTTATTTAGAACCTTGGCATGCCGACATTTTCGATTTTCTTGATTTGAGAAAAAATCATGGGAAAGAAGAGCTCAGAGCCAGAGACTTATTTTTTGCCCTATGGACGCCCGATTTATTCATGAAACGTGTCAAAGAAAACGGAGAATGGACTTTAATGTGTCCCAACGAATGTCCTGGATTGGCTGATACCTACGGCAAGAATTTCGAGAAACTCTACAAGAAGTACGAAAAGGCAGGTAAAGGAAGAAAAACCATAAAAGCCCGTGAGCTGTGGGAAAAAATAGTAGAAGCTCAAGTGGAAACCGGAACTCCTTATATTTTATACAAGGACGCTTGTAACGAGAAATCTAATCAGAAAAACTTGGGGACTATCCGTTCCTCTAATTTATGTACGGAAATCATCGAATACACTGCTCCTGATGAAGTGGCGGTCTGCAATTTGGCTTCCATAGCGTTGCCCATGTTTATTGATGAAGAAACAAACACATTGGATCATCAAAAACTATACAATATTACTCGAGTTATCACCAAAAACTTAAACAAGGTTATAGACAGAAACTATTACCCTGTAGCAGAAGCCAAAAATTCCAATATGCGACACCGTCCTGTTGGTTTAGGCGTTCAAGGGTTAGCCGACACCTTCATCAAACTTCGTCTTCCTTTCGACTCCGATGAAGCAAAAGTGCTCAATTCAGAAATTTTTGAAACCATTTATTTCGCGGCTCTTACTTCGTCCATGGAGTCTGCTAAAACGGAAGGGCCTTACCAAACCTATGAAGGTTCTCCCATTTCGCAAGGACTTTTTCAGCACAACCTTTGGGGTAAGAAAGACGATGAGCTGAGTGGTCGATGGCCTTGGAAAGAATTGAGAGAACAAATCAAAGAACATGGAGTGAGAAATAGCTTATTGTTGGCGCCCATGCCAACGGCTTCTACCTCTCAAATTTTAGGTAATAACGAATGCTTTGAACCTTACACGTCCAATATTTACACTCGAAGAGTATTGTCGGGCGAATTTATTGTAGTCAACAAACACCTTCTAATTGATTTAGTTAAGTTAGGACTTTGGAATGATGATATGAAAAACGAAATCATTAAAGCCAACGGATCCATACAAGGTATTGACAACATTCCAAACAACATAAAGGCCTTGTATAAGACCGTATGGGAGATAAAAATGAAAGACATCATTGATATGTCGGCAGATAGAGGTCATTTCATCGATCAATCACAATCATTGAATCTCTTCATTGACCAACCCAACATTGGAAAAATCACATCGATGCACTTTTATGCTTGGGAAAAAGGATTGAAGACAGGCATGTACTATTTGAGAACTAAAGCCGCTACCCAAGCCATACAGTTTACAGTACAAAAACAAGCAAAACCCCAACTAGAACCAGTAGTAGCCCCTAAAGAAGAATACACTGCTGAGGAGTCAATAGCTTGTTCCATAGACAATGCCGATGATTGCATTGCTTGTGGCTCATAACATGAACGTTTAATCAATAAAAAAGCTCACCATTTGGTGAGCTTTTTTATTGATTTTAAAAGAGGTTATCCGCTTTTATACAAAAGCGTTTTCCCCCGTGATATCTAAGCCAGTAATTAGGAGGTGTATATCGTGAGTCCCCTCATAGGTTACTACCGACTCCAAATTCATCATGTGACGCATAATAGGGTATTCGCCAGTAATGCCCATACCTCCAAGAATTTGTCTTGCATCTCTAGCAATAGTAAGAGCCATATCAACATTGTTTCTTTTACACATGGATATTTGAGATGAAGTAGCTCTACCCTCATTTCTTAAAACACCTAATCGCCACGTAATAAATTGAGCTTTTGTAATTTCAGTAATCATTTCAGCTAACTTTTTTTGCTGTAATTGAAATCCGGCAATGGGTTTTCCAAACTGAATACGTTCCTTAGAATATCGTAATGCCGAATCGTAACTA
>CAXDOW010000124.1:0-5811 GCA_963991165.1 uncultured Flavobacteriales bacterium
AGTCTTATAACTATATTCTGTGGGGAGTCCAAAATGGTGAGTGATGTGTCCTTTATCAATAATTGAATCAACCTTAACATCTAAGGAGTCACTACTCAGATTAACAATTAATAATTTCACTTTATTATCCTTGTCATAACTGACATAGGCATGAAGGGGATTAAAATTTATTTTTTTCTCATTTCTTGGGCTATTGGGAGCTGTAGCACTTCTTTTTGGATACGTGATCAGCCAATTGTAGTGGTCATTGGTAGTGCTGTAAAATTGACTGGCATTATCGCAAAGTTTGTTCCAAGCAGCAGTGACAATTCCACTAGTTGTAGGTGTTAAATATGTATCATCTTTGTTCATCAGGTGTAAAGCTGCAAATACAGGAAAAGTTTGAGCTCCAATGCTGTGAAAGTGAAATAAATCACTTTCTGTTTGTTGTAAAAGCTGATTAATCTGTGAAGCGACCAATAAGCCATGTGCCCAACTGTTGTTGATGGAATAGGGTTTGTTTTCTATGATGTTGTACTCCGTGACCCAAGTAGAAAAATAGCTTGTTTTTTCCCAACGCGTATTTTTTAACACCCTTTGTAAATCCATTTTGGGGTAAGCCATCAACTGTTTAAATTCTCTTTCGATGCTAAAATCGTATTTAGGTTCTTTGAAATAGCTGTAATAGTGTAGGATAAAGTATATCTGAGAGTGATTAGTTTTAGAAATAGTACGTATTAATGCCTTGCTCAGTTGTTCATTCCAATGCTGGGTTCGTTTATTTCTATCACCACCAACAACTCCAATTTTAGCATTCGGAAACTCTTTCCAAATGGCTTCTGACCACAACAAACAGGTGTCAATATAATTATCGACACTTGGATAGACAGCACTCGTTAGTAAGTTTTTGGCATAAATTTCATTACCTAACTCGATGTATTCTATTTTAATGCCTTCTCTTTTGGCAGCTTTTAACATGCTCAGTTCCTTTTCAAGATGACTAGTGGTAATATTAAGTGTGAAAACAGCAGTGGACTGAGTGGCTTTTATTCCTTGAGCAAACTCCTTAATGGTATTGTACTTAGGAGGTTTAGCATTGTATCTGTAAATCTGCCTCCAAAAGGAGTTTTTTGTTCGGTTTTCTTTAGCAATAGCTTTGAGCTCTTGAGGGTCTTGAATAAATCGCCCGTTGTGTTTTATGTTGTATTTGTATAAAAAGGGAATAAGCTGTTGGTAAGAAATAGTCCATCCAGTTTGCCAATCCCAATACAAACTGTTACTACCACCAGGATATCGCAAGGTATTGGTGTGTAAATCGTTCAAGGCCTTTGAAAATTCAGGATTGCTCCATGTTGGGGTATTAGACATATCGGAGTTATACCCCATAAGAGGAGGGGAAAGTGACTGATCTAAAGTAATGGTAACTACCTCTTGTGTAAACCCAATCAAAGAAAAAAATATGCTGACTATTAAAAAAAGTTGCTGAGCGGTTTTGATAGACGACATATTTAATGTTTAGTTGAACATTTCTTTGACACGTTCAAAAAATGACTTATCAGAATTTGATGGTTTTGGAGTGAAATTTTCGGAACTTTTCAAGCCCTTAATAATTTTCTCTTCATCTTTTGACAACGATTGAGGAGTCCATACATTGATGTGAACGAGTAAATCGCCTTTACCGTATCCGTTGATAGTAGGTAGGCCTTTATTTTTTAATCGTAATATTTTACCACTTTGGGTGCCAGCATCGACTTTTATTTTTGCCTTGCCTGAGATGGTAGGGATGATGATTTCATTTCCTAATATGGCGTCTATCAAGCTTATGTAGCAGTCAAAATGAAGGTTGTTGTTTTCACGCTTTAGTTGTGGGTGCTCTTCGACGTCAATAAGCACTATCAAATCGCCAGCATAGCCATCGAAAGGAGCTGCATTTCCTTTGCCACTGACTTTTAACTGCATCCCTTCTTCGACCCCTGCAGGAATGGAAATGCTCACAACTTCTTCTTGTTGTATCATGCCATTGCTATCGGAACCGCTGGGTCTTTTGTCTATGGTTTTTCCAAGACCATTGCATGAGGGGCAAGCCACGGTTGTCTGCATCTGTCCAAGAATGGTGTTGGAGACTCGGGTCACTTGTCCAGTGCCATTGCACTGACTACAGGTTTGGAAGGTGACTCCAGGTGCTTGAACCAATTTTTTTACTTTGATTTTTTTATCTATACCGTTGGCAACTTCCTCTAATTTTAGAGTTAATTTTATTCTCAGATTAGACCCTTTGTGTCGTCGTGGACCTCTTTGTCCTCCTCCAAAAAAACTCTCGAAAGGACTACCTCCACCAAAAATGTCTCCAAACTGAGAAAAAATATCTTCCATGTTCATGCCACCACCGCCAGCTCCTCGTTGACCCATTCCAGCATGGCCAAACTGATCGTATCGTTGTTTTTTTTCTGGATTACTGAGAACGTCGTATGCTTCGGCGGCTTCTTTAAACTTTTCTTCGGCCAATTCATCGTCAGGGTTTTTGTCGGGGTGGTATTTGATAGCTAATTTTCGGTACGCTTTTTTAATTTCGCTTGGGTCAGCTGACTTACTCACCCCTAATACCTCATAATAATCTCTTTTGCTCATTATGTTAGTTGTTGGCTACTACTACTTTAGCGTAGCGAATTACTTTTTCATTTAAAAAATAGCCCTTTTCAATCACATCTATTATTTTTCCTTTCATGTCATCGTTGGGAGAGGGGACATTCGTTATGGCTTCGTGAAAGTCCGTATTGAGCTCGTTACCTATAGGGTCGTCCATAGCTTTTAGCCCTTTGGATTCTAAGGTGCTTTTCAATTTGTTATAGATTAAAACGACTCCTTTGTCTTCTTGCTCTCCGTTCGCTTTTATGGATCTTTCAAAATCGTCAATAACTGGTAGAAGTGCCATCAAAATATCTTCTCCAGCAGTTTTGAAAAGGTCAAGCCGTTCTTTAGCTGTTCTTTTTTTGAAATTTTCAAACTCTGCAAACAATCGTAGGTGTTTGTCGTTAAGTTCCGAGAACTTTTCTTCGAAATTTATTTCCTGTTTCTTAGGCGTTGAAGAGTCTTTTTTGGTCGTCTTCTTTTTTTTGGTCATAATGTATGGTGCTGTTTTAAAAAGAGTGAGCAAAATCAATGCCACCATGAAAGAGTTGACATTTTGTCACATTGGAGGTGAATTGAAAAGTTAGTCTAATTTAGAAGTGAGAAATTCATTTAATTGGTCGCCTTTCAAGTCCTTGGCAATTACCTTTCCTTGTCCGTCAAGGATAAAAGTTTTGGGGATAGACCTTACACCATATAAGGAAGCGGCATCAGATTGCCATCCCTTTAATTCACTGACGTGGTATTCCCAAAAGAGCTTGTCTTTGGTCATGGCTTTAAGCCAACTACTTAGTTTTCTATCTAGAGATACGCTGTAAATTTCCAATCCTTTCCCATTTTCAAATCGCTCATTTTTAAAGCGGTTGTAGGTAGCTACCAAATTGGGGTTTTCTCTACGACAGGGGCCACACCAAGAGGCCCAAAAGTCAATGATGACGTACTTGCCTTTCAATTCGGAAAGTTTCATTACCTCGTCTTTTGGATTTTTGAAAGCTAGTTCAGGTGCTATATCGCCTACATTTGGCGATTGAGAAAAGACCGTTGTTGTTAAGAAAAATAGTCCTAAAAATAAAAGAAATCGAGGGTTCATATTATACTCTTTTTATGTTTGCTCCAAGTTGATTCAGTCTGGTATCTATATGTTGATACCCTCTATCAATTTGATTGATGTTGTTAATGGTGCTTGTTCCTTTTGCAGAAAGGGCTGCTATCAATAAGGATACTCCTGCTCTGATGTCTGGAGAGGTCATCTTGGTTGCTCTCAAGGGCGATTTACGATTTAATCCAATTACTGTCGCTCGGTGTGGATCGCACAGTATGATTTGAGCTCCCATATCAATAAGTTTGTCAGTAAAGAATAAGCGGCTCTCAAACATTTTTTGATGAATTAAAACACTTCCTTTTGCTTGAGTTGCTACTACCAAAACGATGCTTAGTAGGTCAGGCGTAAAGCCAGGCCATGGTGCGTCTGAAATAGTTAAAATAGATCCATCAATATAATTTTCAATTTCGTATTCATCTTGTGCTGGAATGAAAATATCATCTTGCCGTCTTTCAAGTTTTATGCCTAATTTTTTAAAAACATTGGGAATGACACCAAGTTCATCGTATTGCACATTTTTGATGGTTAGTTCGGATTGTGTCATGGCAGCAAGTCCGATAAAGGATCCAATTTCAATCATGTCTGGAAGTATGGTGTGTTCGCATCCCGATAGGTAGTCAACACCATTGATGACTAAGAGATTGGAGCCGATACCTGAAATATCAGCTCCCATTCTGTTGAGTAGTTTGCAGAGTTGTTGAAGGTATGGTTCACAGGCAGCGTTGTAAATCGTAGTTTTTCCTTTTGCCATTACCGCTGTCATTACGATGTTAGCAGTTCCAGTTACTGATGCTTCGTCTAGTAACATGTAGGTTCCTTTTAGTTCGTTGGCGGTTACTTTATAGAAACTTTCCAGTTGATTGTATTCGAATTTTGCACCTAATTTTTCAAAGCCAATGAAGTGAGTGTCTAATCTTCGACGACCAATTTTGTCGCCTCCTGGTTTTGGAATATATCCTTTTCCAAACCTTGCTAACAGAGGGCCAACTATCATAATGGAACCTCTAATTTTGGTGCCTTTAGTTTTAAATTCTTCTGATTTAAGGTAGTCAAGATTGACATCACTGGCTTGAAAGCTGTAGCTGTTAGGGCTAAGCTTTTGAATATGTACACCCAAATCAGATAAAAGGTCAATTAAAATGTTGATGTCAACTATATTTGGTATGTTGTTAATTATTACTTTTTCTGGGGTCAATAAAACGGCACATAATATTTGAAGAGCTTCGTTTTTTGCTCCTTGTGGTTGGATGTCCCCTTTTAGTTTGTGACCGCCTTCAATGACAAATGAACTCATTTATTTTTTTGTTGGTTTTTGTTTCTGTTATTTTTCTTTTTCTTTCGACTTGTAACTTGTTTCACATTGGGGGAGTATTTAGCCAGTTCAACTCCTTTTGGAACAATCAACTTGTCTTTGGATAGCTTTCGTAATTGAGCAAAAATGATTTCATCTTCTACGGTATCGTTATTCCAATTGACGTAAGAGCGTTTCATTTGGTTGGCAATGGCAACGATTAGTTTGTTTTTAAGTTCTACATCGTCAATGATAATGGCTTCTTTAATCAGAAGTTCGATAACTTTACCGTAATGGTTATATTTGATATCATATTTGGGGTAGTTGAGTGGCTCGGGTTTTTGAAACAGCTTTTCTACTACTGGTTGTTCGTAAGGGGAGTCAACATCCAATTTGAATTTTGAGATGACAAAAATATGATCCCAAAGTTTGTGTTTAAAATCGACGACATCCCTGAGGTGAGGGTTTAAATCACCCATTATGTTTATGATTCCTTCTACAAAACGTTGTCTTTCTTTTCGATTTTCTATGGCGACAGCATGATCTACTAGTTTTTGGATGTGTCTTCCGTATTCTGAGATAACTAGTTGATCTCTAGCGGTATTGTATTCTAAATTCATATGATAACTTTAATGTTCGAAAATACGGTTTATTTTGATATGTGGTTAATTTATTATTTCAAGTTTGGCAAACTTTAGTAACAATACCTTTTGCCCAAAATTTTTGAATAAAATGGTGGCTTTTTTATTTTCCACCTGTCCTTCTATTTGTATCACTTTTCCTGTTCCAAATTTCTCGTGTTTTATAGTTG
>CAXDOW010000125.1:0-5744 GCA_963991165.1 uncultured Flavobacteriales bacterium
CATAAATGTTGCTTACTCAAGCTTAAAATCTGGTAATCGACTAGCTGAAACCTTAACTGACCTTCGTGATTTTTCAATTCAATGGAGGCATCAACAAGACCCAAAGACAAACCCCAAAATGCGTTTTTCAGCTAATGTTAATGCAGGTAGTAGCACTTATCAACAAAACAATTACTCTAGTGATAATGATTACTTAAAGAATACGCTTTCATCCAGAATTTCACTTAGCAGAACTTTCCAAAATTCAAACCTCTCACTTGATTTTAAACATACCCAAAACACCTTAACTAAAAACGTCAATTTGAGTTTGCCACTATTGAGTTACTCCGTCAATAAATTTTACCCTTTTAAGCCCTTGAATAAATCATCAAAAAATAAATGGTTCGACAAAATTGGCATTAGTTATTCTACCAATTTCGACAACACCTTGTCCATCGCAGATTCCTTATTGTTTACATCTTCTAGCTTATCAGCTTTTAAAAACGGAATTTCCCATCGAATACCTATTTCCACTTCGTTTAATGCATTACGGTATTTTACATTCTCTCCAGCTATAAATTATTTCGAACGGTGGTATTTTGATAGAATTGAAAAACAATGGAACAATAACGCACTGAAAACGGATACTGTAAATGGTTTTTTTAGGGCGTACAATTACCAATTTAATTTTTCGACCAATACTAAAATTTATGGCATTCTCAATTTTAAATCAAAAAGAGTAAAGGCTCTTAGACATGTTATCAGTCCTCGACTTTCTATTAATTATACGCCCGATTTTTCTTCAGAAAAATTTAATTTTTATGATGAGGTCCAAATTGAAAATTTATGATAGACACAAACTTATTCTTACTATCAAAATGGCATTTTTGGCACACCTGGCAGAAATTCAAGCAGTAATCTTGGCATATCCATTGGTAATTTGTTGGAAATGAAAGTGACCAGTAACGATACCGTTCAAGCTATTAAGAAGATAAAATTATTGGAAAATTTTAATATTTCTACCAACTATAATCTGTTGGCAGATTCGTTTCATCTTTCCAACATTAACATAAATGGGAGTACTAAACTCTTAAAAAAATTCAATGTCCGCTTTTCAGCTCTTTTTGACCCCTATCGAACTGTAAATGGAGTAAGAACTAATCAATTTTATTTTTCTGAGAGTAAAAAACCAGCTCGATTTATCAACGCCACGACGAGTTTAAACTTTAGACTAAAAGGCGGAGATAATGACTCCGATGAAGACCTATTTCATTGGTTAGATTATGTTGATTTTGATGTTCCTTGGAGCTTAAATATTAGCTATACATTAGACTACAACAAGTTGAAAAATACAGAACCCGTAAAGCAGTCGTTAAATTTTTCTGGCGATTTAAAACTCACAGAACAATGGAAAATCGGATTTAATTCAGGCTACGATTTTAAAGAAAAGGATTTAACCTATACTTCCTTAGATATTTATAGGGATTTGCATTGTTGGGAGATGATAATAAAATGGATTCCTTTTGGCTTTCAACAAAGTTACAACTTTACTATTCGAGTAAAAGCGTCGGTTCTACAAGACTTAAAATGGGAACGCAAAAAAGATTGGTACGATTATTAGTACGTTAGCCAGTTTTTCAGCATTGTTGAACCACTAGGTGTAAGTATCGATTCGGGATGAAATTGCACGCCTTTGATATCGTATTTTGTATGTCTTATAGACATGACTAAATTACCAGATTGTGAAGTGATTCGAATGTTACGCCCCATTTGGTTGGAATCTAATACCCAGGAATGATAATGTCCAACTTGTATGTCACGACCCAATCCATAAAATAAAGGTTCTGTGTCATCCAGATTGTCCAATACAGAATCTTCGCCATGTTTGACTTGACTCAAGTTGAGAAGTTGACATCCAAAAAACTGTCCTATGGCTTGATGGCCCAAACACACTCCTAAAATACTTATGGTATCATGAAATTCCTCAATAAAGGGCATCAACATGGAGGACTCCGATGGTAAACCAGGCCCAGGAGAAAGTATAACTTTATCAAAGTCATGGACTTTATCAAAGTCAATGTTATCATTGCGCTGAACAGTCACTTGTTTAACCATTGGTTCAATCAGATGGTAAAGATTGAAAGTAAATGAATCGTAATTATCAATGATGAGAACGGTCGGTTTCATTTTTTAAGTTGATTTCTTGAAGCACTTTTTTATAAACAACCGCAATGGAGTCCCAAGAAAATTGTTGGGCTACCTTCAGTGTGTTATTTTGGTATTCTTTTTGATTATCGAGTATATGAATAACGGCGTTACTAATTTCTTGTGAAGTATTTTCAACATGTAAACCAGCTCTTTCTTCTTGAAGTACTTCCCAAGGGGTGTTTTTTGAAGCAACAACAGGTGTTGATTGGTGTAATGCTTCTACTACCACAATTCCAAAATTTTCAGTGTGAGAAGGAACCACCAAGCATTTGGCATGTTTTAAAAAAGCATCTTTATCGGAGCCATTTATGGCTCCACAAAACTCTACTCTCTCTTCCATTTTAAGTTGTTTGGTGAGTGATTTAAGATTGGCAAGCTCTCCTTCATCATTGCCCGCTATAACTAATTTTAGATGGGGTATTTTTTCTAAAATGAAAGGCATAGCCGATATCATAATATCGTACCCTTTTACCTTGTGTAACCTTCCTAAACAAGCAATGTAAGATTTGTTTTTCCAGTTTTGCTCTTGTGAAATTGTTGGTGATTTTTCTGTTTCATGCGTTGAGCCATCAGGGATTAGTTTTATGTTGGCATTGGGAAAGAAAAATCGAATTTCTTTCTCTTCTCTGTTGGAAGTAGCGTGCCAATATAAACCATTGGAAAAGGGCTTTATTAAGTATTTAATCCATAATAGTTTCATTCGTTTTCTGTGGTTGAATGACCATCCAGTTAAACTACCTCTAGGCGATAATATTATGGGCTTTTTTAACCATTTGGAGTATAACAGCGCCAATGGTGTTGATAGTGAATAAATGGATTGAATGTGAATCACATCCGCAATTTTAACATCTTTTATGAGTCCAAAAATCATGAACCTAGAAAAAAATGGTAACAAACCCGCTTTATAATATTTGATTTTCAAATTATTAACAGATAGAAAGGTATTCACTTTAGCATCTAACTTATTAGGTCCATTAATGTTGGTCGTAGCGACAAAAACATCTATCCCTAGCTTTGCAGTTTCCTTACTTAAATTATAGGCGGCAAAAACAGCACCTCCATAAACATACGCAGGATAAAAATATGGTATGACTACTAATAACTTCATATTTTAAAATGCCGTTTAATATAGGTATGGTTCAATATGTTATGTGCACCTTTCAAGACCGAATTCAACTCACTTTTAGAGGCAAACTGTATTAAATTTCGTCTTCTAACTTTATCCTTAAATAGATGGTGATATGATCCAGGTAAAGAAGAATATTGATGAGTAAAACCAAGCGATTCACAACACTCTATTACCTGAGCTGAAAAAAGCCCGTATGGATAGCAAATAGAATCTATATCAGTCTTACATATGTCTTCCAAAATACGTTTAGATCTTACTAACTCATCAACTATGGTATTTGTATCGCAATTACTTAACTTTTTGTGAGTGTGTGTGTGTGATGAAAACTTAACAAAGCCAGTTGCTAAGAGTCGTTGCATATCCTCTTTATCTAAAAAATTGGTCTTTCCAATATTGTCCGTAATAACAAATACTTCAATTGGTATTTGATATTCTACAAGGTAGTTTATACAATCTGCAATTCCTTTATATCCATCATCGAACTGAATACATACTTGGTGATTCCTTTGATTGATTGAATTAACAATAGAAAACTTTGATTGTCTAATTGTATCTATATGAAGCAAAAAAGTCTCTATTGAAGTTGAAAAGTCACAATAGGTTTTTTGCTTATGTATATCATGATAAAACAAGATTTTACTATCATCATCATTATAGATAAATGAAGCTAAGTGAAAAACCGAATTACGAATTATTTTTTGGAGCATTTATCATGTTTTTAACGGCCAATAACAATTGCTTTTCATACAAAGAAAAGTTCCAATATTCGTGCAAAAGTTTATAAGCATTTTTTGCATATCGTTGATATAAATTAGAGTCTTCATAGATCAACTTCATTTTTTCTGCCAAATGACCTTTTTGATTTGCATTAAAAATAAAGCCAGTTTCTTTTTCTAAAATAAGGTCATGATTAGCCCCAATACCCCTATTTGATATGACTGGAAGACCAGCAGCCATGGCTTCATTTATGACCAATCCCCAATTTTCATTGTTAGAGGCCAAAATTAAAACATGTGAAGATTGGTATTCATCGAGAAGTTGTTGTTTTTCAAGTTTTCCTTTAAAAGTAATGGTGTTATATTTAGAATATGATTGTACTAATTCTTCATACGTCTCACCATCACCGACAAGGTTTAAATGAACATGCTCATTGCCCTCAAATTGAAGTATAAATTCAGAAAGAATAATGTGTATCTGTTTCAGTGGTAAAAATCGCCCTACGTACAAAAAATAAAAGGGACGTGTTTTTTCCTTGGGAAAGGGGAACTTAAATTTTTCAACATCAATTACCATAGGAAGAAAATGAATTCTATCATCCGACATTCCATAAAAACGGAATAACTCTTTTTGAAGAAGCGTACCACCCGCTAAACCATGAAGGTATTTATCTTTGAACAAATAATTAAGGTATATTTTTTTGATAATTCGTTTTAAAAGTCCCTTCGGTATTTTGAGTGGAGTGTCTGATTCTATCGCAATGGGTTTTTTGGTGCGTTGAGTAATATGTACAAACCACAAGAGTAAAAACGATATTGAGTCATAACCATTAAAAATAATGGCATCAAAGTTTTTGTAATCATGTTTAATGAGCTTGAGTCGTTTGACTATGGAAAGTTGACTTAAAAATGGAATAGTTCTTTCTGAAGAGGCCATTGAATTAGAAAAGGAATTGTGCAACAAATATCGCACTGCTATATCGTTCTTTAAATGGACCTTTTTTACCAAATCAATGGTATATGAAGCTGGCTCAGTCAGATATGCTACTATTCTCATTTTCGTAAATCTTAAAAAGTAGGTAAGCTAAACTAATCCAAAATAGATTACTCTGAAAATAATTTATTCCAACAAAAGTATTTTCGGTTAGCCCATTAAAAAGGGTAAAAATTAAAATGAATTTGAAAAAAATAACTTGAAATTGATCTAATCCAATCAAGGAAAAATTAAATCTAAACACTCTAAAAAACGACCATAATAATAAGAAGAAAAAAGCACAACTAAATATCATGCCATATTGAACCAAAATGGAAAGGTATCCGTTGTGAGCACCAAAATCTATGGGACGATCAAAATCAATTAATGTTTCATCGATAAAAGCATAATTTTTTAACCCATAACCAAACATTGGTTTTTGAAGAAATGTTTCAAAAGCATATAAATACTCGAGTTGCCTGTTGTAAAATAACGATTGTTCAAAAAAACGACTTAAAGGATTGATCTCAGAGAAAAATAAAAATATAATTGAAGGTAATAAAAGAAAAATCGAAATTTTAAAAAAGTGACTAGTCTTTTGATGCATAAAATATAATATGAGTGATATGACAACCCCAATGAAAGCTGATCGAGAAGCAGATAAAAGAATTAAAATAAAGAAGGCAATGATAAGAATATAGTTAAGGGTTGTTTTCTTTGTATCGAATAAGAATAAAGA
>CAXDOW010000126.1:0-5678 GCA_963991165.1 uncultured Flavobacteriales bacterium
GTCCTGTTCATGGCGATTAGACTGGTCGCTATGGCGACAGATGATGCCTTATGCCTTGCCTCTTATGCTGGCCGGCCTGGCTGGAATGATCAACGAAACGCTCGATCGCGTCTTGCTCAATACGTTGCTCCCTGCCGAGACGGCCTCCTCCGAAATTGGCTTGTATAGTGCCTTTTACAAGATCTCCATCATCATGACCCTCTTCATACAAACGTTTCGCTTTGCCGCCGAACCGTTCTTTTTTGCTCAACAAAAGCATAAAAATGCCAAGGCCATCTATGCTAAAGTCATGAATTATTTCGTTATCGTCATGTCTTTCCTATTTCTTTTGGTGATGATGTATTACGATGTAGTCCAACAATTTATCGGGAGTGCCTTCCACGATCCTCGCGGGGCAATAATAGTGCCCATTTTGCTATTGGCCAACCTGTGTTTGGGGCTATACTACAACCTGTCGGTATGGTACAAGCTAACGGAAAAAACCATCTACGGCGCCTTGATGGCTCTTCTTGGAGCTGCTGTCACGCTTGTCCTGAATATAGCGCTAATCCCTACCCTTGGTTTTGTCGGTTCTGCCTGGGCTACTCTCTGTTGCTACGCTTTTATGGTGGTGCTTTCTTACTTTTTGGGCAGAAAGTACTATCCCGTTCCCTATCCATTAGCACGCATAGGGCTGTATATTGTCGTGATGCTGGGACTGTATGTCGTTAGCCAAAATTGGCCCATGGGAATGGGTTTCAACACCCTTTATCTGCTGTTGTTTGCAGGTCTCGCTTGGGTGTTAGAAAGACCTAAAAAAAGTGTAACTTCCTAGCTCAAATTTTGTCATTCAATGCAAGTAAAAATTATTAATCAATCCAAGCATCCTTTACCACAGTACGAAACACAATCGTCGTCGGGCATGGATGTGCGTGCCAATATCGACCACCCCATTCACCTTCTTCCTTTGCAGAGAACGCTCGTGAAAACAGGCCTGTTTGTAGAAATTCCTGAAGGCCACGAAATGCAAGTTAGACCTCGTAGTGGCTTGGCCTACAAACATGGCGTGACGGTATTAAACAGTCCGGGAACGATTGATGCAGACTATAGAGGCGAAATTGGCGTTCTATTAGTAAATTTGTCGCAAGAAACCTTTATCATTGAAGACGGTGAGCGCATTGCCCAATTGGTAGTGGCCGCCCACCAGCAAATACAATGGAATGAAGTCGATGAATTAGAAACGTCCTTTCGTGGCCAAAATGGTTTTGGCAGCACAGGAACAAAATAAGCACCATGCGTATATACTTAGCTCTTATCCTTTGGTGGTTGGCCATTAGCTTGACGGCTCAAAACCATCCTTTTTATTCTAACGATGACCCCGTCATCAAAGAAAAGTTAAGCGTCGTTGACCCCGTGGAATATCAAGGGTACTTTTTTAGCGGCTTGAAATACAAATTATTGGGCAATCCCCAAATGGCCATTGAACAGTTTAAAAACTGCATTCGACTCGATGGAAAAGAACCAGCGCCCATGTACGAAATAGCCCTCTTGTATTTTCAACTTGGTGAGCTCGAAGAGGCTCTCTTCTTTATAGAAAGTGCTTGCGAGATAGAAGATGGAAATAAATGGTACTTACACCTCTTAGCATCGACCTATCTAGAAACGGGCAAATACCTCAAAGCCACTTCAACCTACAAAACCCTTTTAGAAATAGAACCCCACAACGACGATTGGCACTTTGAGTTGGCCACGGCTTACCTTCTCAACAAGCAATATAGAAATGCCGTTAAGGTTTATGATGAACTAGAAAAAATCCTTGGCCCCAACGAATTGTTATACCAACAAAAAAAACAAATCTACCTCGATTTAGGCGATAAAACCGCTGCCGTCCGAGAAATGCAGAAATGGACCGAAGCTGAACCTCAAAATATTAAGGCCTTCAATCAATTGGCGGAGCTTTACTTACTCTTAGGTAAGCAAGACAAAACCATAGAAACCCTTGAAAAAGCCTTGGAAATAGACCCCGACAACCCCAATGCTTTTATCATATTATCCGATTTGTATAGAAACAAAAACAACAGCCAAAAATCGTTTGAATATACCCTCAGAGCTTTTGCTTCTACGAACCTTAGTATCGACGTCAAAATGCGCACCCTCCTCACCTACTACGAATGGACCGACAGCGATACAATCTTACTCGACCAGGCCTACCTATTAATAGACACCCTTATTGCCACCCATCCAGAAAGTGCCAAACCCTACACCATAGCGGGGGATTATTACTTTAGAGATAACCGCTTGGAGGAAGCCCAAGAAAACTTTAGAAAAGCGACCGAAATTGATCCCAGCCGATACCCTATTTGGCAACAGCTTATGATCATCTCCTTTGACCTCAAAAACTACCAAGAGGTGGTGGTTCTTAGTGAGGCCTCCCAAGAGCTTTTCCCTAGCCAACCCACCAGCTACTATTTTGCGGGCTTAGCACATTTGCAATTAAAAAACTATGCTTCGTCCATCGACCAACTGAATATCGGCAAAATCATGGTTATTGGCAACGACAATCTGTTGGCACAGTTTTATGCTACTTTGGGCGACGCCCATAATGCCCTCAAAGAATACGACGATTCCGACAGCTCTTACAAGAAGTCCTTAGAAATTATGCCCGACAACACCTATGTGTTAAACAATTACAGCTATTATCTGTCCTTAAGGAAAGAGCAACTCAAAGAGGCCGAACAGATGATGAAAAAATGCATAGAGCTAGAACCTAATCAACCGTCCTACTTAGACACCTATGCTTGGGTCTTTTATCAACAAAAGAATTACCAAAAGGCCCTGGAGTGGTTAGAAAAAGCCCTTGACAAAGGCGGTGCTTCTAGCGCTACCATTGTAGAACATTATGGCGATATTCTGTTTCAGCTAGGCCGTGAAGAGGAGGCCCTCAAAGAGTGGAACATTGCTAAAGAACTGGGATCCGACTCAGAATGGATTGACCAAAAAATTAGGGACAAAAAACTCTATGAATAAAAAGTTTGCCATCATAGCTATGGTGCTGATATCATCCTGTACCACCACCCAATTAGCTAAAAAAGCCACCCCTCTGTCGGCTCATGCCATCCTAGAGCAATCCCAACAACACTCACAGACCATCAGTTGGCTTTGTGCACAGCTTAACGGTCAAGCAAACTACAACCAACAAACCTTTCCTATTAACGCTCAATTGCGCCTCAAAAAAGATAGCGTTATGTGGCTTTCTTTAAGAGCATTGATGGGTATAGAAGTAGCACGCATATGGCTCAGCCCCGATAGTATTAAATTGCTCAATCGGCTCAACTCAACCTACTTCCTTGGCTCCATCGATCAGCTGTCTTCTTCCTACAAACTACCCATCAACTATGAGCAGCTTCAGGATGCTTTATTAGCTCGATTGTCATTTAACCCCAGCGCTTTTGGCCCAGTTGAAGTGAAAGACCAATGGTATGTACTCAACGCTTTCCACCAAGGCCAATTTCAAAACTATCGACTAAACACCGATTTCTTGCCGCTAGAAGTACTGCAAAGTCGTTCAGATAGTCAATTTGTAAAAATGGAATACATCGACTACCAAAATATCGATTCTTTATGGGTTCCTAAAGAACTGTCCTTTCATGCTCAATCGGATAGCAATAGACTAAAGGCTACAGTCAATTTTACAAAAACGACCATCAATCAACCCAAAAAAATAAAATTCTCAGTACCTTCGTCTTATGTTCCGATGTAAATTACTTAGCATTATTTTACTGTTGTTGCTCGGCCTTCCCCACCTTACTTTCAGCCAAAGTAAAGAAGAACTGCAAAGCAGGAAAAAGGAAATACAATCCCAAATAAAAGAAACCAATAAACTCATTGTTAAAGCCAAACAAGAGAAACGACAGTCTCTTTCTACCTTGTCAGCCATTAATCAACAACTGGTTTCTAGAGAAGAGATGGTCGATATGTTGAATCTTGAAGTTCGCATGAATCTTCAAGAGATCCAGCAGCTAAAAACAGAAATTCAAGAGACCGAACGTAATATCCAAGCTCAAGAAGAACTGATAGACACTTTGAAACAGGAATACGCCCTAATGATACAAAGTGCCTATTACAATAGAAATGCCTACGACCGCTTGGCTTTTGTCTTTACCGCGCATAGTTATCGACAAGCCATCAAGCGATTAAGATACCTTCAAGAATACAGTCAGTACAGAGAACAACAAGTGGAGAAGATACAACAGATAGAACAAGAACTAGCAGACGACTTATTGCAACTAAAGCGTCAAAAAGCCCTGCTCATGGTGGCCAAAAATGACCGCCAAAAGAAACTTGAAGAATCCCGTCTTGAACTCAACTTACTAACCCAAGAGAAAATCATACAAAGCGAGGTACTTAACAATCTAAAAAAGACAGAAAAACAGCTTAAAAAAGACCTCTCTAAGCAACAACAAGTAGCCAATGAGCTAGATGCTAAAATCAAAAAAATTATAGCCGAAGAAATTCGTAAAGCCAAAGAAAAAGCTAACGCTACAAGCGGCTCTTCCTTTGCTTTAACTCCTGAAGAGCAACTACTGTCAGATAGTTTTTCTGCCAATAAAGGAAAACTGCCCTGGCCCGTGGAGCGAGGGGTCATCGTAGAGCGTTTTGGGATACAGCCTCACCCTGTTTTACGAGGCATCGAAACACTCAACAATGGGATAAAAATTATTACTGACCAAGGATCTACCATACGAGCCGTTTTCGAGGGAACCGTCTCACGAATTATAGACCTGCCTGGCTCTGGAAAGGCCATCATTATTAGTCATGGCGATTACTTTAGTGTGTATTCGGGATTAGCTGAGGTCTATGTCAAACGCGAACAAACAGTCTCCCTCAAAGAAGATATCGCTCAAGTGCTTACCAAAACAAGCAGCCAAGAAAGCATCATTGAATTGCAAATTTGGAAAGGAAGTGAAAAAATGGATCCGTCCTTATGGTTGTATAACACAGACTAGTAAAAAAACTGTATTTTTGTAATTCTAAACGAGAAAATCATGACGCTATGCACCCTATTGGCTATTGGATGGCCACAAATTGTTCTTATCGTTGCCATTGTCCTTATCCTTTTTGGAGGTAAAAAACTACCAGAATTGATGAGAGGTTTAGGCAAAGGCATGAAAGAGTTTAAAGACGCCACCAAGGAAATAGAAAACGATAACGAAAAGGAAAATTAAAAGACGCTCCTATTCATGGGTATCTACCACTCTTTACAGTCAATACAAAAGGATTTAAGTGAAGGGAATACTAGCTGTATGGCTCTAGTTTCCGATTATTTACAGCGAATATCACACCATCAAGACCTCAACGCATTTTTAGAAGTTTTTGAAGAGGAAGCGCGGCAGAGAGCCGTTGAAATTGATCAAAAAATAGCCCAAGGAAAAGCTGGAAAATTGGCTGGTATGGTCATTGGAATCAAAGACAACATTTGTTATAAAGATCATGTTGTTTCGGCCTCTTCCAAGCTATTAAAAGGATTTAAAAGCTTGTTTAGCGCCACTGTGGTAGAACGCTTGTTAGCGGAAGATGCCATCATTATCGGTCGGCTCAACTGCGATGAGTTTGCCATGGGAAGTACGAACGAAAATTCGGCTTTTGGCCCAGTACTAAACCCCATCAATAAACAACCTGTCTCTTATACACATCTGACG
>CAXDOW010000127.1:0-5617 GCA_963991165.1 uncultured Flavobacteriales bacterium
TAGCATAACGGAGCAAATAGTCAATGCTCGAAGTAATGCTGTAGGTCGGGATCATGACGTAATCGCTTTCAACCGCACGCTCAGGAATACGGCCATGACCGGGATTGGTGTAAGCAACGTGCTCACCTTCGAGTCCCGGTGAAATGAGGTCGAGAGGATACTCAGTAGTAGCTCCGGGCTCGACATTGATAGTCTCGAAAATATTTCCGAGAATATTACCAATCAGAACACCTTTTCGCAAAGGAAGCTCCAATGCTTTAGCAAACTCACGCTGTGCAGCGTAAGCTACATTCTGATCGTTATCACCGGTCTTTTGGTAAAGACTGATGAATTCATCGCTAGGTCTTTCAGTATATGACATGTTTAATATCTCCTTTAGATTATCGCTTACGCGCCGTGATTAGGAAGGTTGACATAAACTTTAGCATATCCATCTGCGTCCTTAGCGGACATAAATCGACCAATAGCCAAGTTTCCAGATGCTTCTGCGTTCGCTGCCACTGTTGAAATTTCACCAATGGTTTCGGAAGCATAAGCCAAATCGCCAGCGGCGGGGGCTCCAGTTACCTTATTGGTAACAACCCAACCACGAGTCAGAACGGTAACTTTACCACCTAACTGAACTTCATCTTTGTACTGATTAAGATGAGTTCTGGTCAAGTCTTTGTTAACAACGTCGTTCAAAAGAATACCAACTGGTACATCAGTTGAGGCGGCAGCTTGGTAAGAAACCGTGTTGTCGCCCTGATCCAATGCAGCACCAGAGGCACTCAATAGGTCGAGACAGACAACGCCTCCACGATCACCGGTAGCGGCAGTCATGAAATAACTGATATCAGTTGATTCTTCATATCTATCTGCTTTAAGAGCCATAGTTATAATCTCCTATAAATTACTTGTTAAGTACATGATTTGTGAACCAGTCTGAGACAGAAGCTCTCGCTGTTTCAAGTTCGTCAGTTTGCTCTGCCTCTACGAGAGTGGCTTCGCTGGTTTCCACATCTTCAAATGCGTCTTCGGAAAGTTCTGCTTCAGCTTCATCTGCTTTAGCTTCCTTTTCTTTCTTCTTCTTTTCGAGTGCTTCCTTTAGTGCTGGGGGCATACCAGCTTCTGCTTCGTCGTCTTTCTTTTTCTTCTTTTCTTTATCGCCATGATCCATAGCTTCAGGTTTTTCGTCCTTAGCATATTTCTTCAAAGCCTTCTTCTTCATCATAGCAACAATGTTTTCGAAAGCATCATCATTGAGAGCATCGAAGGAAGCAAGAGTTTCTTCAACCTCTTCATCTTCCAGTCCAGCTTCAATAAGGCTAGCTTTACGCTTCTCCATTTTTTCTTTTTTCTTCATTTCGTCCATTTCCTTCATGGCTTCTGCCAATTCAGTTTGAGACGCTTGAAGCGAATCTTCCAACTCAGCAACGCGAGCTTGAGTTGACTTAATCGTTTCGTTAAGACTATCAATCGTAGCCTTGCTTTCGTCGGCAGCAGCTTCAAAAGCCTCTACCTTAGAAGCAAATTCTTTATCTTTTGCTTCTTCGATTTTAGCCTTGATAGCTTCGTTTTCAGCCTTAGCTGATTCAAGCTGCGCTTTAACTTCAGCCAACTGGTCTGTCAAAACATCTGACATTTGTAATTCTCCTATTGAAAGTTTAGAATTATTATCTACATTAATATTGGCAGTGCTGCTATCACGTAAAATTACACTTCTTGGATTAGCAGGTTTGGAAACCAAACCCTTTCCAGAAAATGAAATATTAGAAAGAGCACGTCCCAGTTTGTATCCCTCGTATTCGCCCGATCCACCATAAGCCCTAAGATGTTTGGTTAGAAAAGAAGACTCCTCGTCTCTAGCGAGAACTTTAGCTACACCCTTTTCATTAATTAATGCGTAATCAAATCCAGAAAATAGACATTCCATAGAAACGTACCATTTTCCTTCTTGGATTTCAGCAATAATTTTGCCCATCCTATCTCTATTTTCCTCGCCGGTCCAACTGTTGTAGAGAACCGCCTGAGTGATAATATCAAACTCTTGTGGGGCTTCTGCGTCATCAGCTAGAGCTTTACCATCTTTTGTTAAAACATAGCTCCCAGTAATATGACCAATAATGTCATTCTCGTCATGCATAAAATTGAACTGCTTGTCTTCAGGGGTATTTCTAGCAGTCCAAGTAGCTTCCGATGTAAACACATCGTCGTTCTTATTCCATCCAGTTGACACCAAGACCGCCTCTAAGTAATAAAGGTCGATTTGGTCTTTGTTTTCTGCGAGTGCCTTAACGACAACCTCATCAGGTATATCTCTACCAGCAATCGCTTGAGAACAATACGCAACACTGGCAGTGCTTTTTACAAGCTCGCCAATACCGTCGTCTATCTCTTTTTGGAATATTTTTATTGTCATATTAATTACCTCAAAGCATTATACACAAAAAAAATAAATTTTCACAAAAACGTCAAATTTTCATTAGAAGTAGCTCGACATAGTTTGCAACAACCAGCTTTCTATAATCGTCTATACCTCTTGAGTTTGCTCTAGCATCTTTAAGTTCTTTAGGTATTTTATTGAATTTTTTGGATATTGCTGTGTAGATAACATCATCATTTATCTCGCACAAAGGGTCTAGATTAAGAAGAGTGCCAAGTCTAAGGTTTTCTAATTCATCAACCTCCGACTTTGTTAACTGACGAACATTTGCTCGTCCCTTTTGGGCGATATAACCATCTCTTATCAAAGAGGTTGCGTCAAAAGCCTTTGTAGCCCATAAGAATAACTCTGCTACCCCCGGAGTTGATTTTGGAGTTTCGACTCTTTTCTTTCTTGGTCCTTCGTCTTGCTTTTGAGGTGGTCGCCCGTTATTATTTTGGGGACGTTGAGCCTTTTTCCTTTCCGCAACCTTTTCTTGAATATCTGCCTGCTTATCCATTTTATCCATTTCAAATTTCTGATTTGCATTGTGAAATGGGCTAGCTTTGGGTGGTAATTTTTCGCCGTCTCTAGCTTTATCTTCTCTTTGCAATCTAACCTTTTCAACCGCTGGAACCTCTTTAAATCTTTCAAGCACAGTTTCATGCGATATAATATCACGATCAGCAAGTTGAATAAGAAGATTCTTCTCTGTGGCCTCATCAGAAAGGCTCATTTGGTCATAAACAACGTGAAAAGGTTTCCTGAAACCCATAGACTTTCTTACAAATTCTAACTCCCTAGACCAGAAGCGTGTAAGTTCATCTCTTCCGTACTGCAATCTCTCCATTAATGTTTTTAGAGATATAAAGTTATTGGTAAATCCGCCGCCGTTGTTAGCCATTCCAGTCAATGTAGGGGGAACACCAAGACCAGCATAAATGCTATTGAGAACAGACTGATACTTTTCAGAGCCTAAAAATTTGTATACTTGAGAGTTACTTTCTGTAAACTTGAGTTCTGGACCGTAAACAAGCTCCATAGTTCCACCACCAGTATTACTGGCTAGAATATTCCGTAGCTTATTAATACCCTCTTTTGTTGGTAAGACTTTGTGATCAAAATCTCCAAGAGTCCATAGTCGGATATTTGAAATTGCACCATCCAGAGCAGCAAGGTCAGCGAGCTTCATCTTCTCAAGCATGATGATATCATCAAGAATAGCATAAACCAAAGGGTGAGCCCATTGTTGCCAATCGTCTTTTTTGTAATGATGAACAGAGAGCTTTTCTGGGTCTAGATCAATTTTTCTATCTTGGTTTCTGATTGCGTTTTTAACATTGGATGGGAGAGTCTCTAGCACTTTAGTTGGTATTGTGCCATCTTTAAAATTATCAAAAAAAGTATTAGCTGTAAGTGCATAGTTTTTTCTACCAAGAAACAAGCTAACCTGACCATCTTTCATGTCAATCGTAAGAGGGTTAAAAAAATTATACCTCCAAGGAACCACACCTTTTTGGATTTCAGGTATTTGTAAAGTGATATCTTCCGCTAAGGATTTAATATATTTTGATATTTCAGGCGTTATATTTGCATAACTTCTATAAACAAAGACATTTCCTGTTCTGTAAAAATTATTTAGAAATCTTTCTGACCTTTCTTTACCACCAATTTTCTTAAACCACTGTTGTCCAAATTTTTCTACACTCTTATTTTCATGTACAACTTGAATACCTTGGCAACCAAAGTCACCCATTAAGTCAATAATATTTCTAACAATACCAACCTTGTCGTAGGCGTCCATGCACATCTTAATGATACGTTTAGACTTACGAGGAACCTGCTCTTCAGGTCTAAAAGCGTAGTAATCGTTCGAACCAAAATGGGGCTTTACAGAACGGTTTGGTTCTATGTCTAGGAAATCTCTATGATAAGCCCTAGAGATACCCTCGTAAGAGTTTGAGGCTTGGGCATATTCTCTAAACGCTTGTTCTCTGCCAAGTCGGTCGTCAGTGTTCCAAGTAGTAAGAGATCCGTTGCTGTGTTCAGACATTTAGTTGTTCCCTTTGATTACAAATGATTCAGAATGTATTGCGAATGATTATACACATAAATCTAGTAAATACCGTTCATACCTTCTGTAAACCATTGCGGCCCTTGATATAACTTACCTGTGGGGTCTTTTGGCTTCTCAATAGTTGCAAAGCCTCCATAAAAATTATAGGTTTCTGCATCTGGAGTTCTAGCTATTGTTCTGGCTGCCATATTAGCCATTAGAAGAGAAGAATATCTATCTTTTCTAAGTTTACCCTTCTTCCCGGTGCCAACAACCGTCTCTGGCGTATCCCACTTGTCTCGACCAGTAGCGGTTTGAGTAATCTGAATCATTGCCAATTCATCTTTAAGGTCTTCAATCTCCATGACACATTGTTCAAGAGTGTCGTATGATCTTCCTTTCATATCATCCTCGATTGATGAAATATCAAGACTTAGCGTGTCGAACATTGGAAATAATAAAACTCTATCTTCAAAATCTTTTCTCATTCCATGATTGGCCTCTGCTAACCATTCATATCTTGAAAACTGACACATTTCTAGAATATGCAGTCCTCTATTATAGTCTGTATCTTTTTCTTTGTTTTCGTCTATGATTTCCCATATTGGAAGCTCGCCTTCTTGTATTTTGTCGCCATCGTGCAAACTTTCCATTACGGCAATACCACCACCTCCAGCATCCATAGCAATATGAATACATGGAAAGATTTTCATAAGATCTCTAATTTTTCTAGCACAGTAGGCGTAGAAATCTGATTCAGTAGAGTAGCCGCTCTTGACCTTTTCCTTATGCTGCTCTCTGTTCGTTGTCCACACATGAACAATTCGTCTATGACTACCATTTAGTTCGATAACCACAATACTAAAGTTATCCACCTCGGATGCGGGGTCAACACCAAATACATACTTTTTGTTAAGATCGCCACGTAATTGTGCTTGAAAGCAAATAGGATTGTCCTGCGTATCCTTTATCGCTGGTTTGTCGATGTATTTATCGTCGGTAACACAAGATTCAATTAGGGTGCGTTTGAAAAACCCCTGAGAGTCGCGTGTAAAGCACGCTCCAAATTCCATTTGATATATACCAGCATGAACCGTTGCCTTAGATCTGGCGACCTGTGAGGCGTCCATAAAGCCTTCTGGTAGAAGCTCGTAGGG
>CAXDOW010000128.1:0-5402 GCA_963991165.1 uncultured Flavobacteriales bacterium
CTTATACTAATAGGATTGAAAGGCGATAATTAAGGAACTCAAGATGCAAAAGAAAAGCAAAACAAAACAAAAAAAAGACCTCGCAAGAGGCAAAAAGAAAGCCGCCAAAGAGCTAAAGAAAAGCAAGTCAAACAAGATCAAGTCCATTAGGAGAAAAAACAGGAATACGAAAGAGCGTCAGCTAAAGAACGAAACCTTCAGAATGGAAGATGAGATTAGAAAAATCCAAAACAGAGGGTTGACAATCAGAAAGAGTGGTGTATAATGAAGTTGTGGGGAGCGGTGGGCGTTTCGGTCGTAATTGCGGCAATAACACTTGGTGGAAAGTCTGAGCGTGACACCGCTCCTGGCACGGAGGGCGATAACCAGGAGATAATTTACCAGGAACTTGATGGCGAAAAAGAATACAGATTAAATGATGGAACAAGGGTAGACCTGATTCACAACAAATTTGCCATTGAAATTGATTGGCAAGAAAAATGGGCTGAAGGTGTTGGACAGTCTATTTATTATGCAATGAAGCTCAACCATCAAATGTCTCTAAAAGGAGCAGCATCGTACAAACCGCTTGTTATCCTGCTAACAAAAAGAAAAGACGAAAGCTGGAAAAAATACAGAGACAGAGTAGAGTTTTGCAATGTTTCGTGCTGGGTTTTTGACGCCAAAACCAAGAAATGGCTAGACAAAAAATAAAGCGAACAAAACATGAACCAAGAAACAGTTAGTGCTGTCACATTTTATTTCTTTTGCACTTTGCTTACGATGCCTTTTTGGGCTCCCCTTGTAACCGAACTACTCAAAACACTCAAGAAAACGGAAGTGGTAGTAGTGGAAAAACCTGTTACTATCTACAAAGAGCCCCAAGAAAATCCCTCCAAAAAGAAGAAGAAAAAGAAGAAATCAAGCAGTAAAACAAAAGAGCTGTTTATTTCGGAGGTTTCGGCATCCCTTGTCAGCATGGGCTTTGCTAAAAAAGATGCTAAAGATTTAGTGCTTGCAACCGCAAAAGGTAAAAAGTACAAATCAGCAGAAGATTTGCTGACAGATTGCGTTACGGCTTTGTAATTGTGTATAATGTAGCATAAAACATTAAATCTTAAACAGGAGAGCAGTTATGCCACTTCCAAATAGGCGAGAAGACGAATCAAGAGAAAACTTTGTGAGCCGATGCATGACCGACACAAAGATCCAAGAAGAGTTTTCTGACAGAGATCAAAGACTCGCTGTGTGCATGACTAAAGCTTCTGAAGACATGTCAACAATGGCACAAGTGGATTTTAAATATAATATTGAAGAGCTTGGTTTTACAGAAGAACTAAACGAAGATAATTTCTATATCCCCACAGAAGCAGAATATGTAGAGATTGAAGGAGAAGAAACCGAAGACTGGGATATTGAGTTGGCTGAGTCTAGCCTGTGGGAAAACATTCAACGAAAAAAGGAGCGGGAAGGCAAAAATTACAAACCCGCTCGTACAGAAGAGGAGGGGCGACCAAGCCAAGAAGAGCTAAAGAAAGCCCAATCTGATAAGCCAGGACCAAAAGATCCTCGTAGAACTCCAGCACCCAAGAAAGATCAAAAAAGAGGTTCCAAAAGAAACAAGCCCGATAGTGCCAAAAATCCAAGTGGTAAAATTACTTTTAGCAAAGAAACAACTGCCAAGCTTTCAAAGAAAGTGAAAGAGCATAACGCTAAAGGTAAGGGATCGAAGGCTACCCTAGGTATGCTCAAAGCTGTTTATCGCCGTGGTGCTGGGGCTTATTCAACAAGTCACGCTCCCAAGATGTCCAGAGATGGGTGGGCAATGGCTAGAGTAAATGCTTTTCTTACTTTGTTAAGAACTGGCAAACCCTCAAACTCAGCCTATACTCAAGACAATGATCTTTTGCCAAAGGGGCACCCAAGAAAGTCTAAGGCTATGGTTGCATATTCTGCTTTTGAATATGAAAACCCAAAAACAGGAGAGGTCTTTACTTACAACAGGCAAGGAAATTACAAAAAAGATGGTGTAAGTTTAGTTTACAAAGGCAAAGCTGCCAAATACAAAGGGCGTACTGTAAAGCTTAACAAGCCTTTTAGAACTCCAGACGGTCCAAAGAAGTTTGCTGTATACGTTAAAAATGATAAAGACAAGGTTGTTATTGTGCGTTTTGGCGATCCCAATATGGAAATCAAGAGAGACAATCCTAAACGAAGAAAGTCATTTAGAGCAAGACATAAATGCGATACAAACCCTGGACCACGCTGGAAAGCTCGCTACTGGAGCTGCCGCCAGTGGATCGTGTTTTTACCCCTGTTTTTGATGTTCTAGATTAAATGTCAAATAAACGAAGGTAAATAACATGGCAGTGCCAGGATTTTTTTTAGCAACTCACGGAGGACTAGGGGGCACAGAAACATACTTTGGGGGACTGATCAAGGCTGTACCGAACGATGGTATATATTGCAGATCGCCAGCAAATGGCTACCCTAAAGGCAATGGAGTACACTTATATAGACAAGTAACTACTGCTATACTATGGGCAATGGGGAGGCACATGCGACCTATAGAGAAACGCAGAAGGACTAGACCCTATACTATCTCCACAGTTCATGGAGGTGTCAGAAGTAAAAAATGGACGCAGCAATACATAAAAGCAGAAAAACCCGATAAAATAGTTTGCGTAAGTCAAGAAGCAAAAAGCGTTGTACCCTCTAATTATCAAAATAAGTCGGTAGTAATTTATAATAGCATTAATACTGATAGACTACAGCCTACTATGTCTAAGGCAGATGCTAGAGAAAAGTACGGTATACCTGATGACAAAAAGATCCTACTATACCTGGGCAGGATCAATAAGGATAAAGGAATCCACAACATATTACCAGTGCTAAGCTTAATGGGTAGTGACTGGATACTGGTAATGGTTGGGGCTGTATACCCCGAGACTCAGGAGTACGCCAACAGCCTAACCCAACACTCACAAGTCATACACATCCCGCCTCTTTCAGAAGTGGGGGATGTGATCCAGCTTGCTGATAGGTCCATATCTTTATCTAGGCAAGAAGGGTTTGGATACTCAGTACTAGAGACTATGTACATGGGGGTGCCCACCGTAACATTCAATGTTGGGATAATACCAGAGATACCCGGCATACGGATACTACCTTGGAAACCAACATCCCACCAAATAGCAGAACAGATACTAGATGGTCATCTGTCTACTGACATTAAGCAACTAATAGAAAAAAAATTTAGCCATGAGGATTTTATAGAACAATGGAAACAGCTTTTAGTATAGACTATCATGTAATTGATAATTGTAACCTAGCGTGTGATTTTTGCTCACACTATAGTAACTTCGCTAGACCTAAGTCTATATATACTATAGAACAAGCTACTGAAGAATGGGAAAAATGGAGACCATATATACAACCCAGCAGGCTTCACCTATTAGGGGGAGAACCCACACTACACCCAGATTTAGAACAGATGGCGAAGAAAGCACATCAAGTATGGGATAAATCTGAAATATGGATATACACTAATGGCACATATCTAGATAGGCATCCCAACCTACATCATTACGTACACGGTATAGTGCTAATGAAGCACTACAAGGATATGGGTAGCATATTAGACCAATGCAATAGGTTCAATATAGCAGATGTCAGAGAATCCAGCCAATGGTTTAGATTCTACAATTTAGTAAACGGCAAGCCAACCCCCTTCAGGGATGAAGATAAGAGAGCGTCGTGGGCTAACTGCATAGCTAAAGAATGCGTAGTGCTGCGGAATAGTAAACTGTGGAAGTGTCCGCAGGTAGCATTTCATATGGATGCTAAAATAGATTGGCCAGAATTCAATAACTACGTAGCCCTAGATAACCCAGAAGGTCTATCAGAATGGCTAAAGAAAGAAGACGAGGAATGCTGTTCATGTTGTCCAGCTAACCCTAAACAATACCACAAACCTCTAGTACAATTAGGAATAGGAAATCCAAAAATAACATAAAGCGTGTGCTATTCCGCACCAAGCGGCTGATAACATATCTCTGTCATCAACAAATAGGAGGTTAATCGCTGTTCACCCCATCATGGGTTTTGACCCGTTCAGCCTGTCACAGCGATGCCTCTTTTTTAACTTCAAAGCCACTTCTATAAATTTGAATATTATTGAGGATGAAATGTTAAGATTAACCGCTCCTATTAACAGCTTGGGATATGGTGTTGCTGGATACAATATCTTTAAAGAGTTATTTAAAATTAATTCGTCCACAGCACTATATCCTATTTCAAAACCGGAATTTGTTGATGATGACATCTTGCAAGGAATGCGGAATCGTAACAATAAAAACAACTGGACTGCACAACCCTCTGTTAAAATATGGCATCAAAACGACGTACATACCCACATTGGAAAAGGTTTGCATGTTGGATTTCCCATCTTCGAACTAACAGAGTTTAATGAAGAAGAGAAAATGAGTATGTCTCACTGCGACAAGCTGTTTGTGTGCTCTCAGTGGGCAAAAGACGTTGTGATGGATCAATGTCCTCCAATATCATATCGGGGTATTACGTTCGAAAGATTTGTTGATGAAGAAAGAGTTCATGTTGTGCCTCTTGGTGTAGACGCAGAACTATTTCAGCCACACATTAGCAAGCGTGATGCGACAATATTTTTCAATTGTGGAAAATGGGAAAAACGCAAAGGTCATGACGTTTTGTTAGAATGTTTCAATACTGCATTTGAACCTACAGACAATGTAGAACTGTGGATGATGTGTGAAAATCCATTTATTGGCGAAATGAACCAACAATGGGTAGATTTATACAAAAACTCACCAATGGGCAGCAAAATAAGAATAATTCCAAGACAACAAACACACAAAGATGTGTATAATATAATGAAGCAAGCTGACTGTGGAGTATTTCCAGCAAGGGCTGAAGGTTGGAATCTTGAACTGCTGGAAATGATGGCTTGCGGCAAGCACGTT
The DNA here is from genome assembly GCA_963991165.1 of uncultured Flavobacteriales bacterium. Classification (GTDB taxonomy): domain Bacteria; phylum Bacteroidota; class Bacteroidia; order Flavobacteriales; family UBA7312. The sequence goes on from CAXDOW010000128.1 coordinate 4,977, forward strand.
ATAGCAACCAATTATTCAGCACACACAGAATTTTGCAACAAAGACAACTGCCACTTGGTTGAAATTAACAAGCTTGAAGAAGCTCATGATGGGGTTTTCTTTTCGGGCAAACTTGGAAAGTGGGCAAGCTATAATCAGTCAGCAAAAGACCAGTTAATACATCACCTTAGAGTTGTTCACAAGTTAAAGAGCCTTCATGGTTGCATTTCAAACCCAGAAGGAATTAAAACTGCAAGAAAATTTAGTTGGAAAAATTCAGCACGGGAGTTGTTAAATGGACTCGAACTTTAAGACACCAAGAAAGATTTTAGATTTTTATCGACAAGGGTTTGTAGGGGCGGTTTGCGACGAAGAAGATGTTAAGAAGCTTCTTGGCGAACTTCCCATGCCGGTCTTTGGGGCTGCTGCATACGACCTTTACGGAAG
>CAXDOW010000129.1:0-5349 GCA_963991165.1 uncultured Flavobacteriales bacterium
GGATGGAGTCGGTACCAACAACTTGGTTCGAACCAGAACTAAACCAAGTGTAGGTGTAGCCAGATGTAGTATTGCCTCCAGAGACAGTTTGCACTCCAATGGTGGCTGTGCTATCACCATAACACAAAACATCACTAGAAGTGGCATAAACACCAATAGGAGGTTGCGATGATGAAATAGAGACTAATTCTTCAGTAACACATCCATTTCCGTCTTTTACAGCTATGTTATAGTTGCCATAATTTAGGTTATGAAAAGTGAAATAATTAAAATATGAATTACCACCATCAATAGAGTATTGAATAGGATAAACTACTCCATTTTCTACTAGTATAGTAATTGATCCATCATCAAGACCTTGACAGGTAACAGGAGTAGCATAGGTCTCAATAGTAAACCCTTGTTGATAATTGATCGCCACAATTTGGGAATCGGAAGGACATGCATTTATACCCTGAATGAAATAGGTATATTCTCCAACAGAGCTTGTCGATGGATAAAAAACTTCAGAAACTTGATTAGAATTTTCATCAAGCCAAATACCACCGGTATCAGGATTTCCGTTTAGCTCATCAAACAAACTAAAACTATTATCACCAGAGCAAACCAATTTAGAACCTTCAATACCAGCGTTTGGCAAGGCATTAATTGTTAAATTTAAGACTGAAGTATCATTACAACTTTCGTTTAATCCGAATGTTATATGCTCATAAACACCAGAAGATGATTCAACAACATTAATGATTGAATTGGTTTGTGTATTTGATAGAAACCAACCTCCTCCAGAGTCTGAATCACCACTTAAAAATGTGTTTAAATCTATTTGATTTGAAATATTATCACAAAGAAATACTGTACTGTCTTGTCCCGCATTTGTGGGTGGTGCTACATCAACAACAACTGTATCTACATTGTTAATAGTTTCTCCAGTACACACATCTTCTATAGTAATGTAGTAATAATTTGCACCAACAGAGGGAGTCAGACTGACTTCCAAACCATCTCCAATTTGATTACCAAATTGATCGGTCCAAGTAACAGTCCCAGTTGCAATGGGGTTATAATCAATTTGACTTACAGTATAATCGTCAAAATTGACATTAGGAATGAACTCCCACCCTTCATTAGTCGCAGTCCACTGATTAGGGAAATTTCTAGGCGTCAGTAGCACAGGGTCATCAACTATTTCAAAAAGAGTGCTATTTTCATTAACAATGCCTTGTATGGCATTACCCCCATTCCACGTTTGGCACAGTGGTTTTTCATCAATATGCATTTCTATTTTATTAGAGGATTCAAATATCTGAATATATTGACCTGCGATTAAATTATTACATTGGTACATAGGCATTACACACCAAACAACATAAAAAACCCTGTTGGGAGCCGCACCATACGTTCCGTAAATTATATTTCCACCCACCCCAGGATCTATATCATGCCATGGAGCCATAATGGCATTTTGAGGTAATGCACCAGGATTTGGAATAGCTGCATTAATAACCCAATCAGAAGGTGCACCAGCTTGGTTAAGATCGAAGGTAATGAATCCATTGGCTGAAATCACGCATTGGTTGTACGTATTACCATAAAAATTAAAGTCAAAACCAATTGGAATAACACCGGAATGAACATCATCGGTATTGACTAAAGACGGAGTAATATTTCCACCTGATGCTAATAATGTAACACTCTCACCCAAACAGATAGAGGTATCTGGTGTTGTAATAAACTGTGCACGAGCAGAGCAAAAGGAAAATATAACTAAAATTAAAAAGGCTTTTTTCATAACTAACAATTTTGGTTATTACCTGTAAAGAGTGACCGAACCTTTCTCTTTATACGGTGTTCCATCATCGCCGGTTGCATCCAAAACATAAAAATAGACGCCCTCGGGAACCTCCAAACCATTCAAAGATACACCATCCCAACTATCGTCGGGAGATAAAATTTCGTAAATCTTATCTCCCCAACGATTGTATATGATTGCATTCAAATCGCGGATACCATAACTTTCAAAATAAAAATTATCGTTTATGTTATCGCCATTAGGCGAAAAGGCATTGAATTCAACGATGCCTTGAACCGATACAACAACAGAAATAGTATCGGAACAATTAGCCAATGAATCAAATACTTGCATGACTACAGAATAATCACCCAACTCATAAAAAGTGTGTTGGAATGAGTTGATGCCAAAACCTTGATAAAAGTTTGAAGTCATATTTTGTTCATTAACCCACCATTGATTAAATGCAGGATTTGTATTTAAACTATTATCGGTAAATTCAATATTGAAGGGTGCTGGTTGAGACAGGATATAATGATCACCACTAGAGCCAGGCGTATTTATAGTCCAATCAGCAATGACTTGAGCTGGATTAACTAGGGTTTGACTAGCCGACACTTGACAACCATTTTCGTCTGTTACAGTAACATTGTATGTTCCCGCAGTCAAAAAGTCAATGTTTTGAGTGTTAGCTCCATTTGACCAGTCAAAAGTATAAGGGAGTGTTCCACCATTTAAGTCTAAATTGATTGCTCCATCTTGACCAAGATAACAACTGGGGTTGATTGCTGAAAGCAAAGGAGTTGAAAAGGGAGGTGGAGAATCAACGTCTACATTGTTAAGAATAACTTGACACCCATTGGCATCTGTCACTGTTGCCGTATAACTTCCTGCGAGTAAATCTGAGAAAACTCCATTCGAATTTGATCCGTTTTCGGGACCTGAGACATTGTAGCTGTTGTATGGTTGCACACCTCCGTTAGCAGTAATAATTATTTGACCATCATCACTATCATCACAATTCAAATCACTAACATTAGTGGTAGCTACCAATTGAGGTGGTTGGGATAATATAACTTCAGACCCAACCGATTGACATCCATTGGCGTCAACAACGAATACATTGTAGGTGCCTGCTTCTAAATTTTGGAAAAGATTATTAGGGCTTTGATTTGTAGAAGAAATCTCATATTGCACATAAGGAGGCGTACCACCTAAGGCAGTGATTTCTATTTGACCAATTGGTGCTGCATTTAATACATGACAATTTAAATCCGAAGAATTAATACTGGCAGTCAAAAGAGATGGATCTTCCACATTTATAGCAAATACGGTATCACAACCATATCGATCAAGAACTTCTAAATAGTATGTTCCACCATCTAATCCAGGTATTTGGATATCAAGTGAACCATTCGTGTTTATGATACCTTGACCATCTAAATGAGATGGAAACCATGAAAAATTATAATCTGAAGGTTGAGCATCATTCAAAAAAGGTGATGCCCCTGTTACTGAAATTGAGATTTGAGCGTCTTGATCGCCTGTACAAGATGGTGTATTACTGTTATTAGTCAATACATAAGGAAGTCTTTCCGCTATAGTAACAGGCGAAGAAGTGGCTGTACACAACCCTAACAAGTAAGAGGCAGTAACTTGAACATTACCAGAAGGTAGTTCATTAGTAATAGACCCTATATCCAAGATATCGCTATCATTTTCAAGATGCCATGTGTATTCAAAATTTGGATTTGCATTTAGCACAGATGCAGTCGCATTTGATGCTCCATAACAATCAATCGTATCTGTTAGAAAAATGTCACTAGTATTAATTTCAGCAGTGACTTGAATTCCATCGTCAATGGTAAAGGGGTTGGGGTATAAAGATGACAAATCAAAAATCCCACTACAACCATCAGAATCAGTAATTTGAATTTCCCAATCACTAGCTGTTAGCCCAGTTATTGTTAACATATTGCTAGTACTACCATTAGATGTAACAAGAGAGTTTTGATCTATCCAATTCACAGTATAAGGAGGTACTCCGCCCACAATTTCAACCACTGCTTGACCATCATCAGAGCTACCATTATCGCCTACGCACGACTGGTCAATCAAATTGGTTACTTGAAAATCTACTCGTGTTGGACCATCTACCACCAAAGTATAAACCCCCTCACAACCAAAGTCATCGGTCACTGTGACCGAATACACACCTTGTTGCAAACCAGTTACTGTCGGTAAAATATTACCAGTGGCACTTCCTCCACTCCACAAGTATGAAAAATTGCATGAATTATCTACATCGCCACACCCCCCTTCCATAGTAATAGATGCTGTCCCTTTGGATTCTAAGCAGGTGTCTGGTGTAGTAGAAGTGAATGATTGCCAAGTTGATTCCAATTCTATTTCAACAGATAAAGTATCGGAACACTTTCGATGATCGACAACAACAACTTCGTAAGTACCTGCATTCATATTTTCTATAGTACTATATAGTGTATCTTCATTAGTTTGACCTATGAATGACCAGTTAAAATTATAATTACCATTTGCGTTGGGTGTCCCCCCTGTTGCCGACACTTGTGCCCATCCTGTATTAAACCCTAGCAAATTGTTATTACAGTAAGCAGGCAAAGTAGGTTGAGTTAAGAAAACATCCAATTTTGAGGGTTCTAAAAGATAGATTTCGGCCGTTGAAAGACAGCCATTATCATCTGTTACAGAGATAGTATAGGGATCAGAATACGTTTGATAATTGGGGTTTACCTCCAAATCATCGGCACCAACAGAATAGGGCAAAGAACCCAATGTTTGTAAATTATAAGCTGGGTCATCCACCCAAGGATAGTTAGGATGACTCCATACAAAATAAAAATTACCAGTCCCCCCATATACATCAGCAGATAATACTCCATCAGACTTACCATAACACGTAATTGCACTATCAACAAATGGGTCAACAATTAATTGATTGGGCTGTTTAATTTCTATGCTAAAATCTTGTGAACACCCCACACTGTCAGTAATAACAACGGTGTAAGAGCCAATGGGTAAAGAATCAATCGTAGAGTTATTTCCATAAGACCCCCAATCAAAAGTGTAAGGCGCTACACCACCGCTTGGAAAGGAAGTAATTGTACCATCTGACCCATTGTAGCAAAGCACCGAATCGGAAGTAAAAACATTTTCGATGGGCAAATTAGACGTTATACTGATAGAGTCAATCTCTGGAATTGTACAAATAGCATCTAAAACTGACACATAGTAGGTTCCCTCACAAATCAATGACAGAGTGGAGGTGAAGTTGTTTAACACTTGATTGTTTACATTGGTGTTAATAGGATTCATTAGAGAGTCCATCCACTGAACAGTGTAAGAACCATCATTTTCTGCCGTTCCATTAATAACCTCTAACTGAAGTTCACCATTACAATCACCATGACAAGGAATGCCAACTCCATTGACCTCCCCATTGACAGTCAATCCAAGATTTGCTCGGTCTGTTTGAACAAAAACGGTAATGGTATCGGTCACATTGCAATAAGGGTTTGTTGCAA
>CAXDOW010000130.1:0-5322 GCA_963991165.1 uncultured Flavobacteriales bacterium
ACCATCTGTCTTCATCTACTTTTACTATTGCTATAGCGGTTTGGTCTAGTCTTTTCTTTCTAGCAGTGTTAGCATGAGCTACGTCAGAGAATCCTGCAATATCACAAGCTATGTACCATCTACCTCTTTCTGGTTCTTCTTCATCATACTGTATCCAGTCTTCTTTGAATAAACCACCACTAGCAGCTTCAAAAGAAGCCATAAACTCTTGTCTGAAAGCAAAGCTAGACATAGACTTTCTAGCTGCTTCTATCTCTTTAGGGTCTAATAAATCATTATCAAATGAGTTAAAATGCCATGCTTTGAACTCTTTATCACCACTATCATTAGCATAGTTGTATAAATCATAGAAATGATTTCTACCATAAGGAGTACCTATAAACAATGCAGAACCTTTCTGGTCAGCTAGAGCAGGTCTGATAATTGTCTCCCATACCTCTGACTTCATAGAGCCGTACTCATCCATCACAACAAACTTGAGAGATACTCCTCGCATTGTCTCAGGTCTGTCAGCACCCTTCAATGATATGGTTGTACCATTAATGAGCTTAATCTGTAAATTATTAATATGACTAGACTCTACTACTGGATGACCTAGATCAAGCAGAGTAGACCACATTACGTCCCTAGCCTGACTTTGAGTGTTGGCTATATACCACACATGACCTTTTTCTGTTTGAAGAGCATTCACAATTAATAACCATGCTGCTAACCTGGATTTACCAGTTCTTCTACCAGCTACAACAACTTTGAACCTGGTAGGGTCATTCCATACCTTTTGTTGCCATGATAATAACTTAACATCAAGTTCCATCAGAATCCTCTATCACTACTGGTTTCGGTTCTGCTGCTGATGATATGTTGATAGTTATTCCTTTATTTAGTTGCTTATCCTTTTCAAATACAGAAACAGGTAATGCACGATCTATTAATAATTTTAGTGCTGCCATCTGATGCGGATGCTCATCCGTCATGGCGATGTCAATTGTCTTTTTGAGAACCCTATCACCATTCGTAATTAGCATCCTAGCCATAAGTTCTCTGATTTTTTGAGTCTCTTCTCGTTTTGAGACAAGAGAACTCTTTTTCCTCTTTGTCTTGAGAGCTACATACTCCATCTCTTTCTTTGAGGGTCTACCAGGTCTTCTCTTTACTTTTGTTCCTACTGGAGTAAGCTGTTTGGCTTTGGTAGCGTATGTTCTCTTCTTCTCTGGTTCTATTGAGCTTTGAGTAGAATCCTCTAACTCAGTCTCAATCTTCTGAGAATGTTCGATATCCATTGATTTTCCTATATTACTCATTATATAGATCAATATAGCTATAATGTTCGTAGTAATTCGTAGTAAGTATAATAAATAATTATTAATAATTAATTACTATGAACCTAAATGTCCAGTATGACTATATAGACTCTTTCTTCAAAAGCATAATTCTAGCATATTTTTTCTCATTTGTCAACTACTTTTTTTAGTGTCTGTGTGGGTTCAGCATAAATACAACACTACAGCCATACCCCTCCCCCCATCAGTGCAGATTGCACAATGTTAGTGCATAAGCAATTTCTATGCCAATATAACCACTCAAACACCAGGGTAATATCAGGTAAGTTGGCATGATTCTTGCATGCGGTCGCGTGTGTTTCTATGTTGCACCACAACGCAGCATTATGCACAATCTCGGTGCATCTAATACTTTAGTATATTATACTTAGGTATCAAGTAGTTATCATAGTTTTAAACTATCAAATCAAAACAATTAATAGAAAAATAATATTGAATTATTTGTATAAAATACTTGACATATAATAATAGTACACTTATATTGAAAGTGTAGTACATTTAAACGACTAGGAGGTTATATGACAGAGTTAGTTTGTAATAGATGCGGTAGAGATGATTACTCAGCGGAGTATTTAAGTAATTATCCATTCGTAGGAGGCGGTGAGTTGTTTTGCTCAAATTGTGATGCTGAGACGTTGCCCATCGATATTAAGGCATACATTAGCATTAAAATAGCAAAAGAGAAAAGAAAGGGAGAATTATTTAAAAAAATAGGCTTAAGGGCTTATAATTTATCATAATTGATACATCGAGGGCTTGACAAAAGTCCTCTATTGTATTAATTAACTTGAAAGGAACTAAACTAATGATTAAATATAAAACAAGGGAACAATGGTTAAATGGAGCAGTAAAGGAATTAGAACCAGAATTAATAAAGCAAAAGAAATTACTAGCTGGTAAGTATCCGCATTTCAACAAACCTTTTCCATCGGTTAAAGTATCAGTAACGCAACCCACTAGAGGAAAAGCAATTGGCACTTGCTGGAGCGATAAAGCAAGCGATGGCGGACACTATGAGATATTCATTACTGCGAAGGAAGATAACCCAATGCGAGTTTTAGACATTCTCACTCACGAATTATGTCATGCAGTAGATGGGCTAATAAGTGGTCATGGTACAGCGTTTAAACGCTTAGCCTATGCAATGGGATTGACTGGAAAACCCACAGCAACAGAAGCCAGCGATGAATTTATAGAGAAATACAAGCCTATAATAGAATCAAAGCTAGGAGACTACCCACACGCCAAAATGAATCTTGAAAGCAGTACTAAGAAGCAAAAGACAAGATTAATTAAAGTTTCTTGTACAGGTTGCGATAATAGTTATAGACAAACTCAAAAATTTATTGATAAATCAATTGATGTTAATTATCAAATTTATGATAGGGAATTTGTTAGTATTTGTCCTATTTGTAGTAATTCTATGATTGTAAAATAATAATTGACATATCGAGGGCTTTTGTGTAAAGTCCTCTATTATGTTTATTAAACTTTATGGAGGTGTAATATTATGGAAGAAACTGTGACAGAATCATCATTTATTAATAGGCTCATAGCTTGTGATAGTACGTTTAGCTATCAAGGGGCAAAGGCATTGTTCGAGCATTTAGAGCAAGCTGGTATGAAAAAGTTTGACCCAGTAGGTTTAAGGGGTACTTATCAAGAGTATGAAGATATTGAAGAAGTACAGGAAGATTATTCTTTTCTTGATGTTTCCTCGGAAGACTTTGAACAAGTTTTAGACGATCAGACGACAGTAATTAGAATACCAAACACCAGCAGATTAATCATACAAAACTTTTAAGGAGTAATTAAAAATGAAACTCAATCATCACAAGTACAAGCAGAATTACATCAATTATATTTTTAATTGTGTTGAAACAGATTCAGAAGGCGAACCAATACAGACAGAGACAGAGAAAGCAAAATATATTATTGATCGTTTTTATCAAGAATATGGAGACATGGTGCAAAGTTTAGGAAAGCAAGAAGCCATTGCACAGTGGTTATCGGGTTTAGCTTTAAATATTGCTTGCTATAATTGGGAAATTATCGACCTTGCAATAGATATGGGTAGTATTGACTCCAATCCTAGCGACAAGCTACAAGATAAAGTTATTAATAATTACTGGTCATTTATGGCTAGAATCATAATACTAATTGAAAATAAACTAAACAAAGGAGCGTTTAAACAATGAAAGTATTAAACGAGTCTGGAAAAGCAAAACTTCGGGAAGCCTTAGAAAATAATCTGAGGCTTCAAAACCTTGAAAACATGGTGTTTGATGAGTGGTGTTATGATGTTGAAAACTCATTGAATAACGGAAATGGCACAAGCTATGAAATATCAAAGTTTGCCACTTGGCACAAATGCCCTTTTAACATTTCTTTTAGTGTTTACGATGATATCGACTTTTTAGACGATGAAGAGTCTGGAAAAAGATTTGATGAAAAATTTTTTACTAAGTAGAGGAGTATTAAAAATGGGAGTATGCGTAGAGTGTAAAAGAGATACTTCGGCTGGTAGCGGTCTATTCATTGACAGAATACCGGCTGATAGATGGGAAGACGATGGAACATACATTGACAGCTACTTATGCCGTGAATGTTTAGATGAATTAGAGAAAGAATTTGAGGAGAACCAACAATGAAAACAAAAATAATGAAAGAGAAACTAAAAACGTATTATTATGTATTAATGACCGCTACAGGTTACATGTTGCCAGCTTTTATATTTGGCGTACTATATGAGGCTATACAGAATACTAATTTTTTACTTGATAGAGGTTTAATAACTCTGTTAGTGGTCTACACTATAGCAATTTTGATGTTATATATTACTTTTAATAATCATGTTAAAAACATAATACCGGATGAGGAGATAAAAAATGACTAAAAAAATTAAAAAAGAAATGCCGGAACACGTTGAAACGTATATAAAAGCGTGTTCAGATTGTCACCCAGAACTCGTAGCAAGTTTAAATAAGTTAATTTACAAATGTTCTCTTATGGGTGATTTTGTAGAAGCTAGTGAAATTAATCATTTAATATTATCTGAACTTATTCAAAATTGTATTTTAAAACTTGATAAGTTTCATAACATAGAATATTATACTTGCTTAGAAGAAGAATTATCAAAACTTAATAAGAAACTAGAAAAAAATGGACTTATGGACGAGGAGGACGTTAAATGATTACATACAAGGATTATAAACAAGTGTTCATCAATGCTGATTTCAAATTAACTAAGATGAATAATGCAAAACTAACTTTGCATCAAAGACACACTCTGCCCTTGATGAAATTTGGAGAAGATGTATACCTTGTGCAACGCAACAAGAAAGGGGGTGTTTAAATGGCTAGATGTTTAAGTTGTAATGTCATTCTAACAGCTTACGAAGATTCTATCAGATCATCTAACAATGATGACTTAATACAGCTTTGTCAATGTTGCCTACCTACTCCAGATGATAATTTTGGATTCTACGGCAACGAGGAATTGTTGGATATTAACGACAATGTACACTTAAGTGATACTTAAGTATAATTTACATTTGTTAAAAAATATGGTATTACTATATAATTATATTATTATGTATTATTATAATTATAATTATGATTATTATTACTATGTATTACTTTATATTATATAGTCTCAATTGATGAGGAATTTTATGAAAAATGATAGAAGTGAACTTTTAGAAAACTTATCTTGCGATCAAATAGTGGATTGTTCTCAAGCTGGAAGCAAAAACCTTGCAAAGTACAAAAAGATAGTCAATGGTAAGGTTGTAATATATTATTACTGTTATAAGTGTAATAAGCCAATAAAACCAACCAAAGATCGTCCTGAGAAGCGAATACAGAGGCGTGAGGGCATTTCTACCGCTGAAGTACTATCTATGCACCCAAAAACACAGAAATCGACTGACGAGCCTGTATTAAGCTTAGAGGGCATACCCGATAGAAACCTAACTGAAGA
>CAXDOW010000131.1:0-5198 GCA_963991165.1 uncultured Flavobacteriales bacterium
CGATCAGAGCGTAACATCACGCCTCGTTGTAGAGAATGAGGACAAAGGTTGCTGGAATGTAGACAACTTGCTTACACACTTCAATATTCCTATTACATTTGACAATCTGCACGACAAGTGCAACCCATCAGAGACAGACTCAGACGCTTGTATGTACCAATGTGCTGCCACTTGGAACGTGCGACCCTTGTTTCATTACAGCGAGTCACATCCAGACAAGACTAATCCTCGCAGTCACGCAGATATGCCTGTTGACAAACCGTGTAGTGACCAGTATGATTGGGACATAGAACTCAAGTCCAAGGACGCAGCGATTCGTGCCTGTGCCGCATTAGTAGGAGTTTGACAAGTGATAAAAACAATACATCCAATCCTTGTTGTTATTTTAGTTTTTTTAACGTGGGTCACATGTCAATATACATTGATGCTGATATCTTTATTTACTATTTTGTGGAATATCTTTATTCCTATATATAACGAATTAAAAAGGAGTTTGACAAGTGAGTAAATCAAAAGGAAGCAAGATAACTGTGGTTGTGCTTGGGGTTGTTGTTATATTTTTGATTTTGTATGATCTTTTTGCTTTATATTTCTGGGGCGTGGAAACAACCGTTAGCGTAGTGCTCAACGAATGGAGTTATAAAGCACACCCTCTTTTATGTTTTTGCCTTGGGATGATATTTGGTGGGTTGGTGGTTCATTTTTTCAGATGGAAGCCGAGAAACGACGAATTTTAACTTTTAGCTCAATTTTGACTTGACTTTTGCCGATACAAAGGTTATAATAAAGCAGACAACACATAGCGTAAGGTTGCAGCCTTCGTCGCCATCAAAAAAATCAAAGAGAAGAAAATGGAAATTTTAGCATGTAGCCAGTGCTGGTTCAGCATTACACAAATATTGTGCCTGTTCGCTGGCTTTGGTAGCACTTTAATTCTTTATGTAAAACATTTCTTTAATAAAAGAGGTTCTAATGTCTAGATTTGACCACCGCAGTGTTGACACTTTTAAGAAAGATATCAAGTTTGGCACAATGCTTGAGAAATATTTCTTCCATAGGTGGACAGAGATAGCTGGAATCAAAGACGGAGAATGGGCTGATAACGGATGCGGTAACGATGGTGAATTTATCGCCAAAGGCAACACCGCTGGTGCTGACTACAAAGTTAATAATACACCATTGGAAGTTAAGTGGGTTCCTACCGCTGGTAAGTTTACACTAAAAGAAAATGATTTAAAAGCATACATCAAAGAAGGTGCAGACATTCTTTTTATATACAACACGGGAAGGGCCAACCTAAAAAAACCAAAAGATTACAACATCGAAAGACATATAGAACTTATTCAAGCCAACACATCTGACATTCGCTGGGGCATCATGAAGGCTCAGCAAGTCAAGAAGTTGTATGATAACGCAAAAGAAAACAATCTTTTCAAACCTATATATTATATGGGAAATAAATCAGGTATCGTTATAAAGGCTCAAGATTTCCACAAATATTTTACAGAAAGGAATTGGAAGTGAAGATTTTAGATGAAACAAAATTGGACTTTGACGATATTCTTCTTGTTCCAGCAAGGTCTCCTGCTGCAAGTAGAAAAGATGTCAGTCTAAACAAAACTTACCGATTTTTCCACTCCTCTAGAGAGTGGTCTGGTTTACCTATAGTGGCGGCAAATATGGACACTACGGGTACATTTGCAATGGGCACTGCTCTCTCTAAAAGAGGAGCAATCACTTGTCTTCACAAACACTACAATCAAGAAGACATCCAGAACTTTTTCAAGTCTTACAATGTTGAGCACAATGTGTGGGTCAGCATTGGTATGAATCTAGATGAAGAAGTGAAAAAATTAACACATATTCAGAATAATTGGAATTATCCTCCAAATATCTGTATCGACATTGCCAATGGATATACAGAAAAATTTGTCAGTTACTGCAACAGCATCAGAAAATTATTTCCTGGTTCAATTATTATGGCTGGAAATGTTTGTACTCCAGAGATGGTTCAGGAGTTGATTCTTCATGGTGGAGTTGATATTGTAAAAGTTGGCATTGGGCCAGGGAGTGCATGTACTACAAGGCTCAAAACGGGCGTTGGATATCCACAATTATCTGCCATCATCGAGTGTAGCCATGCTGCTCATGGATTAAAAAGTGAAGACAAAAGAATGGGTCTGGTTTGTGCAGATGGTGGATGTAGGTTGCCTGCTGATGTTTGCAAGGCTTTTGCGGCTAATGCTGACTTTGTTATGCTGGGCGGTATGCTGGCAGGAACAGACGAGTGCGAAGGCGAATGGGAATACGATGTAGATGACGATGGCAAAGAATATAAAACTAGCCTTAGTTTTTATGGTATGTCCTCAGAAAAAGCCCAGAACAAACATAATTGTGGCATGAATAGTTATGCCACAAGCGAGGGGCGAATCAAAAAAATCCCATACAAGGGGCCAGTTGACTCCATTATGGCTGATATTGAAGGAGGTTTACGCAGTTGCTGTGCCTACGTAGGTGCTACTTGCCTAAAAGATTTGCCAAAATGTGCAAAAGCTGTGAAAGTTAATAGGACACATTACGATAATAGTGTGTAGGAATGCGTATAAATATATATGTGTTAGCCCTTGTCTTAATAAGTTTGCATCATGAAAAAAAGTAAAATAGCAGAAATAGTAGAAACGGCTTATGATTGGCCTTTGCCAGAAGATCAAATCACAAAAGTGTACAACAACTTTGTGGAAATGTTTTCTGATGAATTGAATTATGACGCTGTTAAGTACTGTGAAGATGTGGCAAATTTCTCAAGACAAGAAAGAAAACAATATCGTAACAGATTGGCCTCGATGGGTTTTGAATTGAGGCCAGACGAACTAGATCAATATATTGCAATAATTGTGTTTGTATTGACTAAGCCGAAGATGATAAGGGATTAAAAAATGGGTAGACCTTGTAGATGCTGCGATGATGAAACTAGCAGCGGCTCCAGCTCGTCTAGTTCTAGCTCGTCTAGCTCTAGCTCGTCTAGCTCGTCTAGCTCTAGCTCGTCTAGCTCGTCTAGCTCGTCTAGCTCCAGCTCTAGCTCTAGCTCGTCTAGTATCTCTAGTAGTTCATCTTCTTCGTCTAGCAGTTCATCTTCATCTTCATCTTCATCTTCATCTTCATCTTCATCTAGTGGCTCGTCTTCAAGTTCCGCTTCGGCTTCGACGGCACTCAGTTCTACTGGTACAGCTTCGTTATGCTGTCAAGAAGGTTGCACTGTTACATGTTCGGGTGGTAGTGTTGTTGACACAACAAGTCTATGCGACGAGGCTAATGTTGATGCAGACGATGCCATTGAAGGTACTTGTAGGTGTGAGACAGAATGTATGAGCGATGAAGGTGATAATTTTTGTGCTGGTAAATCAGACGGTCAGCACGAAGCCGGATGTTGCCAAACAATAGAAAGCAGCGGAGGTGGTGGTCCGGGTGGCAATCTGGGCGGCGGTGGTGATTCGACTCCATCATATCTTTACTGTACCGACACTGAAGAATAATAAAAGATACATATTTAAATTTTGAAGAAAGAAAGCAAATGAGCGAAAAAAAACAATGGTCTGACCTTCCTTGTTCAGAAAGGGCTGAAACCAGAGACGGTGAAAAGGTTTGTAAAGTGGTATCGAACAAGTTGGGAAAATTAGCAAAAACCAACGAATATTTTTGTAACTTATGTATTAAAAAAGGCGGACCCGACAGTGCTGATAATCTAGGGTTAAGAACTTTGAATGCTTACACTAAAAAAAATAAAAAGAAAGAAAAACTTGCAAGCTTGGAAGACAGATTTGGAGAGGGGCCGGGAACAGAGCTGCATAAAATGATTCCTTCATTTTTAGAAAGAAAAGAGTGTGGATGCAAAGCCTTTGCAAAAAAGATGAATATATGGGGAGTCGATGGTTGCGAGAAACGAATTGAAACAATCGTAGACAGATTAATGAAAGAGTCTAGCAAGACACCTATATTCTCATGGGTTCCCGAAGCAGCAACAAGGCCAGTTTGTTTTAAAATGGCCAGGACGGCAATTCAAAGAGCTAAAGAAAAGCAAGGTTTGGAAAAACATAATTGGTTTGTGGCAGTTACTACAGCTCCAAGAATAGAACCAACACTTCAAGCGTGTCTAGATTCGCTGCTAATTGGAGGCTGGAACCCCTACATTTTCGCAGAACCTGGAGCGTATGACATTGAGCCAGCATACAAAGAAAATATGGTAGTGCATGAGAAAAGAAGAGGAGTTTGGTGGAACTGGGTTGACAGTTGTCGATATGCTTTAGAGCATAGCGATGCTGAAATAATTATGACGGTTCAAGACGACTCACTGTTTCATCATGACTCAAAAAGGATGGCCGAACAGTTTTTATGGCCTGCAAAAGACGTTGGTTTTGTATCCCTTTATACACCAAAGCACTACAGTATTAAAAACCACCTAAAAAGTAAACCCCCAAGGCCAGAGGGTTTAAATAAAATAGTAACAAAATCTTTGTGGGGAGCTTGTGCATTGATTTGGCCTAGAAAAGTTTTAGAACAAGTAATGCAACATGACCTCATAGAGGGATGGCTGGGTGCTCCACTGAGAACTAAATCAGCCTGGAAAAAGAAACGAGAAGAAAGAAAGAAAAATCCTGCACTTGTTCAAAATAGCGACACTGCCATAGGTAAAATTATGAACTCAATGAACAGGAGTATGTGGTTTATGGACCCATCCCCTGTTCAGCATATTGCTGAACATTCTGCGATTGGGCATGGTGGAAATGCTGGCAGAAGAAATTGTGGAAGGTGTGCAAAGTATTCAACGTCACTCGAAAAACAAATTCCTCTGCATATAAATGGACTTCCTCAAGACTTGATTGACATGGACGAAATTATTTTGTAAAAATGTTGGATGCTGTCTTGACAAACGGCGATATATAGTATATAATGAATTACATAAGTAAGTTTTTGGTTTTTAAAAGAGGAGAATGTAAATGAAACATTTGGTAGCAGGTTTGGTTTTGGCGTGTGCAGTTATGCTTGGAACCGCTAACAACGCTCAAGCTCATTGTGAAACTGGTCCAGTCCGAAAGGTTGTTAAGGCATCGGTTTCTGCTCCAGTGCTTGTTGTTCGTGGGTGGAAGAATGTCCAGCCTGTTCGCAAGGTTACCAAGGTTGCAATTGGTACACCAGTACTT
>CAXDOW010000132.1:0-5096 GCA_963991165.1 uncultured Flavobacteriales bacterium
GCTATTGATTTTAAATTTATCATGGATGTCGTGCTAAAATACAATTTGAGATTCCTCTTTTTTTGTTAGTTTTGCTTATTAAACACAATCTTTAAACTCATGCAAGAACTAGACTCTATCATTGAAAAATTACTGAACTTTGTATTACATTTTGGTCCTAAGATGCTTTTCGCCATCCTGTTTTTACTAGTGGGCTTTTGGCTCATCAAAAAAATGGTGTCAGGGCTCGACAAGCTCATGTCCAAATCCAACTACGACCTTACTTTGCAACGGTTTTTTCACAGCATCATATCGTGGTCTTTGAAAATCGTCTTGTTGCTTATTGTGGCCTCAACCTTAGGCATTGACATCACCACCTTTGCTGCTGTTGTAGCCGCTGCTGGTTTGGCAGTGAGTTTGGCCTTACAGGGATCGCTTTCCAATTTTGCTGGAGGGGTGCTCATTATGTTGTTTAAGCCGTTTCGGGTAGGCGATTTAGTAGAGACCCAAGGGCTCATTGGTCACGTCAAAGAAATAGACATTTTTAAAACCCAATTGGTTTCTCTCGACAACAAACGACTCATTATCCCTAACGGCACTTTAGCCAATGGTGACATCACCAACTATACCGTAGAAGGAAAAATTCGTGTGGACTTAGAAATCGGCGTGTCTTACGATTCCGACATAGACCACGTCAAAGCATCATTACTAAAAATGATGTCAGAAAATCCTTTGGTGTTAAAACATCCTGAACCATTTGTTGGCGTATCTCAATATGCCGATAGCTCCATACAATTTGTTGTCCGTCCCTATTGTCAGCCCGAAAACTATTGGCAAGTGTATTTTGAAATTAACGAAAGCATCAAACACACCCTCGACAAAGAAAACATACAAATACCCTTTCCTCACAGGGTGGTCATACATCCGACAACACATTAGGAGGGCTGTAAATGGCGGTCAATGAGTGTTCTTATCTCGGAACTGGAGGGTCGAGGAGCATCAATATCAATGACACCACCGTTTTCGTCCACCAAAATAAATCTAGGGATGCTGTTAATAAAGTAGTCTTGAGCAATGGACGATTCAAAACAACTGTCTGCGATGAGTTGAATGCCATTCAGCTGATGTTCTAGCAAGGCCTCTTTCCAGTTGTCAATATGTTCAGGACAGTCTAAGCTGATGCCAACAAATTGGATGTCATCATGCATGTAGTCGCTTATTAATTGCTGAAAATGCGGCACCTCTTTGATGCAGGGGGTACACCAACTAGTCCAAACATCTATATAGACCAATTGACCTCTAAAGTCGCTTAGAGAAAAGACCTTGCCGGTAACGTCTTTTCCACTGAAGTTTGGAGCTGTTTTAATGGTGTCAGTAGACTGCTTAAAGCTATACAGTTGTTGATAGTA
Source organism: uncultured Flavobacteriales bacterium (assembly GCA_963991165.1). Classification (GTDB taxonomy): domain Bacteria; phylum Bacteroidota; class Bacteroidia; order Flavobacteriales; family UBA7312. Next base: position 1,389 of record CAXDOW010000132.1, read on the forward strand.
CAAGTCGAATTCTTCTATCTCATCAGTTAGTTTTTCTTTCAGAACATCTGATATTTTGAAAGAAATAAGACTTAGTTTGTTCAGCTTTTTTTGTTGGGATTCCAAAAAGTGCTGTTTAGAACGCTCAAATTCATCAGGTTCTAGAGCCGATACATCATCAAAGGTTGCCTCTTTTTCTAGTAGTTGTTCAAACAAAAAATTATTGACCTTTTTGCCCTTGCCACTGGCTCTGATGCTTTCGTCAAAAACATCAAAATCGCCAATATGGATAGCAAGATCATAGCCATTTTTGAGATATACCGTGGTGTATTCGAGGCCAAAATCAAGATAGTACAAACCCTCTTTTAAGTTCAGGGTGTCTTTAAAAATTCCTTCATCATCAGATGCTAAAGCAACGGACACACTTTGATTATAGTCGGTAAGAAAAATAGTGTCAATGAAAGGGCCATTGGATATGGTCACCTTTAAAATGACTTTCCCATCGTATTGGGTGAAACAAGCGATAAAAAACAGTGAAAAAAAAGCGACAAAAAAAGAAGTTGTTTTCATGGGACAATTGTATTTGTGTTAATTTGTACAAAGTTAGCTATTATATACAAAACAATATTGTTTGTTTTTCTAAAAAGTTTCACATACTTTTGCAAGCCTTTTTTAGGAAAGAGGAATGTGTAAATTTTAAAATTACAGTATATGAATCATTATGAAACCGTTTTCATTTTAAATCCCGTTTTATCTGACGATCAGGTAAAGGAGACGGTTCAGAAGTTTAAAACACTGCTGACAAATTACAAAGCTAGCGTAGTAGTCGAAGAAAATTGGGGGCTCAAGAAAATGGCCTACTCTATTCAAAAGAAAAAAACCGGCTTTTATTGTTTGATTGAGTTCACTTCTGATGACCGTGAAATTATCAACAAGCTCGAGTTAGAGTTTAAACGCGACGAGCGTTTCATGCGTTGGCTAACAGTGAAACTAGATAAGCACGCCCTAGACTATGCCGAGCGTCGTCGAAAGAGACTAAATATTAACAAAAATCAGGAGGCATAATTATGGCACAAGAAATTCGATACCTATCCCCCGTTGATGTCAACAATAAACACACTAAAAAATATTGTCGCTTCAAAAAAGCGGGCATCAAATACATTGACTACAAAGACCCTGACTTCTTAATGCGATTTGTCAATGATCAAGGTAAAATTTTACCACGAAGAATTACAGGCACTTCATTAAAATACCAACGAAAAGTTTCACAAGCAATCAAGCGATGTCGTCATTTGGCATTGATGCCTTACGTGGGTGATTTGCTAAAATAAGTAATGACATGGAATTGATATTATTACAAGACGTAGAGAAATTGGGTTTCAAAGACGAAGTTGTAAAAGTGAAAAATGGCTATGGTCGTAACTTTTTGATTCCCGAAGGTAAAGCTATTTTGGCAACGGAATCGGCTCGAAAAGTATTGGCCGAAAACCTACGCCAACGTGCCAACAAAGAAACCAAAGCGGTGGAACAAGCCAATCAGCTGGCCGAGAAAATCAATGGCATGACGGTAACAATTACGGCCAAAGTCATTGATGGAGGTAAGCAGTTGTTTGGTTCTGTCACTTCCAATCACCTTGCCGATGAGTTAGAGAAACTCGGTCACGAGGTTGACAGAAAGTTTGTCAAACTTAGCAACATTAAAACAGTAGGCGTTTATAGTGCTGAAGTTCGATTTCATAGAGAGGTAAAAGCCACTCTATCGGTCGAAGTGGTGGCCGCTTAATAAGACCCTAAACTAGTTTTTTGATTTATTTGAAACACCCTTGCTTGCGAGGGTGTTTTTTTTATTCATAACGCAGGGCTTCAATAGGGTCTAGCTTAGCCGCTTTGGCCGCTGGAAAAAATCCCGATGCTAGCCCTACAAATACGCACAATGCCAATCCTGAAAATATCCATATCCAAGGGATGATGAAAGAACTACCTATTACCAACGATGTTAGGTTGCCAATAGCAATGCCAAACGCTACGCCGGCCACTCCTCCCAGCTGACAAATGACAACGGCTTCGATTAAAAATTGCCAACGAATGATTGATGAGGTGGCTCCTAGGGCCTTTCGTGTGCCAATCTCTTTGGTACGTTCCGTCACCGAAACCAACATAATATTCATTAGTCCAATGGCGGAACCAACCAATGTAACGACGCCAATGATGAGTGCCGCTAAAGTCACATAGCGGATATTTTCTAACAAGGTTTGTGCTAAGTTATCACTTCGAATGATGTCGAAATTATTTTCCTCTAGAGGTTTTAACTTCCGTACGCGTCGCATGGCCGATGTGGCCTCACCAATATTTGAGGTTAATGAAATGGCATCTTTGGCCAACACACTGATTGTAAAGGACTGACCAGCGTAGCCAAAATATTGCCGCGCATTAATGATGGGAATCAAACACGTCCTGTCCCCGCCAAAACTCATGCTAGCTCCCTTTTCTTCAAGCACCCCAATAACACGGTATTTGTTGTTGCCAATAGATATCAATTCGCCAATGGCTTCATTATCACCGAACAATTTTGATTTCACCTCCTGACCAATAATGGCCACATGCTTACCTACATCACATTCTTCCATGCTAAAATTTCTGCCAGAGGATAAATTATAGCCAGCCGTCAGTAGGTAATTTTCGTCTGTTCCAGAAATTCGAATATTGGGGTCGGACTTGACAGATTGATAACGCAACACGGCAGTGCTGCTAGCCCAAGTAGAAACAGAGCTAGTTGATGAAAAACTAGCTTTGAAATCACTAGCTTCATTAAAGCTAATAGCCGCATAGCGTTTGGGTTTAGTTCCTCTTTTCCCTATACGAACGTTAGTGCTTTTATTACGAATGGTAAAAGTGTTAGCACCCATCTGTGTAAAGTTATCATTGATGCTAGACTTAATCGATTCAATTGCTGTTTGTATGCCTACTATGGCAGAAATTCCAATGGCAATAATGAAAATAGTTAACACCGTGCGGAGTAAGTTGGTACGTATGGACTGCAGGGCAATTTTTATGTTTACAATAACCAATTTCATTTCCGCTAAGGTACGATTTTTCTTGTATGACTGGATTAAAAAAAGTACTTTCGCCATTCGAAAATTGGTTTAACATTCTCATAATTATACTAAATAATGGCCTTTGATATTGAAATGATAAAAGCGGTTTACGCACAATTTCCTGAGCGCATAGAACAGGCAAGAAAGCTGGTTGGAAAGCCCTTAACTTTATCGGAAAAAATACTATACGCCCACCTTTGGGACAAGTCCTCTGACAAAGCATTTCAGCGCGGTGTTGATTATGTCGATTTTGGTCCTGATAGAGTAGCCATGCAAGATGCCACGGCACAGATGGCCTTGTTGCAGTTTATGCAAGCAGGAAAAGAAAAAGTAGCCGTGCCTTCCACTGCCCATGCCGATCACCTCATTCAAGCCAAATTAGGAGCCGATAAAGACCTTCAGGAAAGTTTAAATACCAACAATGAGGTGTTTAACTTCTTAAGTTCCGTTTGTAACAAATACGGCATTGGATTTTGGAAGCCAGGTGCTGGTATCATTCATCAAGTGGTATTAGAAAATTACGCCTTTCCAGGTGGCTTGATGATAGGTACCGACTCGCATACTGTGAACGCTGGCGGTTTGGGAATGGTAGCCATTGGCGTTGGCGGTGCTGATGCCGTTGATGCTGTCTCTT
>CAXDOW010000133.1:0-5070 GCA_963991165.1 uncultured Flavobacteriales bacterium
GTGCTTAATGACGCAAGCACAGACAATACACAAGATTGGATAGAATCTTTAGGCGATGATAACTTAATTACATACAACAATCCAGGACCCGAAAGAATAGGTATTGTTGGGATGTTTGATAAAGGTATAGAAATGGCTAAAACCGATATCATTATGGCTTTTCACGCTGACATGGTCGCCTCACCAAATTTAGATGAAGCTGTTTTAAAACATTTAAAACCTAAAACAGTTGTAACAGCTACTAGAGTTGAACCACCACTACATCCTGATGGTAAAGAAAAGGTTGTACATGACTTTGGTTCGGAGATAGAAGATTTTGATTACAATAAATTTTGTGATTGGACTAGTAAATACGAACCCAAGCACGGCATTCCCACCACAGAAGGTGTTTTCGCCCCTTGGTGCATGTATAAAGAAGATTTTTTATCAATAGGTGGTCACGATGAATTATTTGCACCACAAAGTAGAGAGGATAGTGATTTATTTAATCGATTCATTTTAAATGGATATAAAACAATACAAACTTGGGAAGGTTTAGTTTATCACTTTACATCTAGAGGCAGTAGATTTAACAAACACAATGGCGTAAAAACAGGACAAGATTCAGAAGAGTGGAAAAAAACAAATTCAAAAAACGAAAGAAACTTTTTCAGAAAGTGGGGTAGCGATGTTTGTAATGATGAATTTTTAAAACCGATAGTATTACCTAAATACGACATAGGTATTATACTTTATGGAGCTAATTTAGAATTTATAGAATTACTCGAACCTCGCTGTTCTAACTTGTACTACGACATTTGTGTAGATGATATCCAACCTTATCTTGACAAAGAACAAAAAAACACTTTATATGATTTAAAGGATAGAGTAAAAAGCATAACGGAAAAAATAGATAATGAAATCATCATAGAGATTAACTGTTCATTGTTTAACAATAATGACTTCGCTATTATCAATAACTTTTCTAAAATTATGAAAGAAAATTCTCAAACAGGTACTTTTAAACTTGAAAATATGATAATTAAAGTATCATCTTTTAAAGAATACCAAGATTTACTAAAATGAAAAAAGCAATAGTTACAGGAGTTACAGGTCAAGTCGGTTCTTATATGGCCGAGTTTTTACTAAAGTTTACGAACGTAGAGGTTTACGGAGCAATTAGACGTTTAAGTGTCCCCAATCATCAACACATAGAACACCTCAAACTTAATCCACAATTTCATTTAGTAGAAATGGATTTAGGAGACGAACATAGCATTAATACATTAATCGAAGAAATTAAACCAGATTACTTTATTAATTTTGCAGCCAATTCTTTCGTAGGTTTAAGTTGGAAAATGCCCGTAAATCATTTTCAAAACAATACCATGGGAGTTCTGCATCAACTAGAAGCTATTAGAAAACACTGTCCAAAATGCCGTTACTATAATGCAGGTTCTTCGGAAGAGTTTGGTGATGTAATTTATAGCCCACAAGATTTAAAACACCCCTCTAGACCTCGTAGTCCTTACGGAGCCTCTAAAGTTGCGGCTAGACAAATTGTAAAAGTGTGGAGAGATTCTTATGATTTATTTGCAATTCAAGGATATTTATTTAATCACGAATCAGAAAGACGTGGAGAAGAATTTGTTACTAGAAAAATTACCAAAGGCATTGCAAAAATTAAAGAAGCTATTGAGTCTGGAAAAGATTTTGAACCAATCGAGTTAGGAAACCTAGAAGCTCAAAGAGATTGGAGTCACGCTGAAGATTTCGTTAGGGCTGTTTGGCTTATGTTGAATGCCGAAAAACCAAAAGATTATCTTTTAGCTTCTGGCGAAACACATTCTGTAAAAGAGTTTGTTAACCTTGCTTTTAATTATGCGGAAATCGAAGGCGAAGAGTACAAAGAGCTACCATATTCAGAGAGTTCTGGCGGTGGTTATGTTTCAGCTTATCGTTGGGTTGGCTCTGGAGAAGAAGAAATTTTATACTTTAGGGATAAACCAGTCATAAAGGTTAATCCAAAATTTTATCGACCTGCTGAAGTAGAACTCCTTTTGGGAGATCCATCCGAAGCTCAAAACGAATTAAAATGGGAAAAAATAGTTGACTTTAAAACATTAGTTCGTAGAATGATAGAAAATGACATTAAAGAATCGAAAAGAAATTCTAGCCAGACTGATCGAGATTCCCGAAAAGGGAAAAAGACAGTTTTGGTCTAGAGAAATGATGTTCCTCAAAAAGCTTGAGGAAAGATACTCTATTGAGTTTTTAAAAATCTTAACGTTTCCTAAAAAATATGATAGTTTAGCTTACATATACTCAAAAGAGTTAAGGGAGACAATGGATAGAAAATGGAAAAACTTTAACTTTAAAGTTGACTTATCAAAATATCCATCTTATAGTATAGGGGAAAAATCGGGAGAAGATTATGTACCCCAAAAGAACAAATTAAAAAATACAAAAACATTTTTAAATGAGTGATATAGATTCAGAAATATTAGACAAGTTTCTCAAAGCTAAAAAAGACGACCATTATAATTTTGAGAAATCAATTGATTACAAAGCATCAAGTGGCTCTTTGCAACTTGATTTAAACCTAAATGGTGGATTCGGACCAGGTCTACACAGATTTGTAGGAATGAATGAAGGTGGTAAAACCAGCGCCGCTTTGGAAGTAATGAAAAACATGCTCAATACACAAAAAGAAGCAAAGGGTTTCTACATCAAAGCTGAAGGTCGCCTATCCAATGAAATGGTGGCTAGATCTGGCGTTAAGTTTGTATACGACGCAAAAGAATGGAAAACCGGTACTTGCTTCGTCTTTGAAAGTAATATTTACGAGGTTGTCGTTGATGCGATTAAAACTTTAGTAGAACAAAACGAAGATGAACACCAATATTGCTTTATTCTAGATTCGGTAGATGGTTTAATTTCTAAACAAGATATAGATAAATCTTTCTATGATTCTAATAAAGTTGCAGGTGGAGCTGTAATTGCAGCTAACTTTATGAAGAGAATGTCCATATCCCTTGCAAAAAGGGGCCATATGGCCATTTTTATCAGTCAAGTGAGGGCAGACATCAAACTAGACCCATACACAAAAGCTCCGATACGTCAGACGTCAGCAACTGGTGGTAATGCATTATTGCACTTTGCTAATTACATCATAGAATTTGAACCAAGGTTTAAATCTGACTTAATTTTACAAAATCCATCAATTAAACAACCAGACCCTAAAACCAATCCAATTATAGGTCATTGGGCAAAAGCAACAATTAAAAAATCTCCTAACGAGAAGACCAACAACACTATTTCATACCCAATTAGATATGGTAGAGTTGGTGGAAAATCAGTTTGGGTAGAGAAAGAATTAGTAGATTTGCTTTATATGTGGGAATTTGTTACCAAAAAAGGTGCTTGGATCACAATTGAAGAAGAATTTAGAGAATTAGTTCAAGAATCCGCTCCAGATCTACCAGAGAAGATTCAAGGAGAAGCTAATTTATTCAAATTAATTGAAGAAAACGAAGCTTTGTGCGGTTTCTTGATTGAATATTTCAAAACAAACATAGCCGAACTAGTGTAAAGGCTAATTAATCCCTAGTAGGGATGATTTAAGTTATGGAAATACTAAAAAATAATAAGATTAAAGTAGGACTTGTTGTCGCAGCTATTGCGGCTTTCTTCCTTTTTGGTGGTAAAGCAGAAGCACAAGACCTAGAACAAACGGTAAAGTCTTGGGACATTGATATTGAAGTAGGTAACTACGAAAAACGTATCGATGGCGGACTTTACGGATCTGCAGACGTTGAATATGTTAAAGCGTCTTCAGAACTAGGAGTAATTGGTGGCTTATCACTTGTTGGTTCAATCGAGCAAGTAAAAGCTGATGAAGAAGAATTATATGGTACTATCGGTACTGTTCTTTCTACATTTATTGGCGATATTTCAACTGAATTATTAGTTACTTCTATTGATGATAATAACGCTTATGAATTAGTTAGTTCTTACGGCCTCGATTTGTTTGGCATTGACTCAATTCTTTCTGTTACGACAGAAGAGGGTGGTCAATATACAGCAGATATTGCAGTAGGTACAGATCTAGACATTACAGAGCATTTCGTAATTGCTGTTGGAGTAGAGTATGGTCAATCATTTGAATATGATACAGACTACACATATACTTTAGCTACAATTGGCGTTCAAACAACATTAGACCACCTTACAGTGTTCGCTAATTTAAATTATCTTAATAATGATTTGAATACAGCACAAGGTACTGATGGAGAGTGGGAATCAACCTCTGATTTTGGGGTAGCTCTTAACTTTTAACTTGAAAACGACACAGCCCTCCCTATAATACGGGGAGGGCTTTTTTATGAATTTTAAAACTTTATACGGTAAAGAAAAACCTGTTAGGAACCCACACAGGTATAAAATCAAGTGGAACGGCAAATCTAGAAGTAAATTCCAGAAAAATGTTAAAAAATACTTATATAAACATTGGAGATATGATGCCGTATATGAAGAATTTAAGGTAGCAGGTACTCAATTAAGCCTGGATTTCTACAATCATACCAAAAAAATAGCAATTGAAGTGCAGGGAGCTCAACATTTGCAGTTTGTTAAGCATTTTCACAAGACTAGGGCTAATTTCTTACGACAAATACGTAGAGATGACAAAAAATTAGATTTTTGCGAGATAAATGGAATCGAATTGGTTCAAATTTATCCAGATGACGAATTATCAGAAGAATATTTTGAAAAAATTCTGTCTATAGTGTAAATTATACGATGGCTTTAAAGTTCAAAAATTTCAATTTACCAGAAAAAGTCCTTAATGAATTATATGAATTAACAGGTAAAGAAGGGGCTTACAAGGGTTTAGTTTTAGCTTATGCATCAGAAAATGGCGAACCAGTAATATTTAGTAAATTTGACTCAACAGTTGTGGAATACGCATTACAAAAAGCACTAGAGCAATATTTACAAGAAAATGAGGCTACTTTACTTTTAGACGATCCAGAGCAATAAAAACTTGACAAATCAATTTTATCTCTCATAATAACCCGTATGATATATAGT
>CAXDOW010000134.1:0-5057 GCA_963991165.1 uncultured Flavobacteriales bacterium
ACAGGCATACGACCTTTACGGAAGTGGCGAAGGCAAGCTCAGCCTGCCGTTTAAATGTTTGCTAGAATTTGACCCTGGATTTGGCCCCGCTGAAAAACAAACCACGGGCGACTGCGTATCTCACTCAACTAGAAATGCAATCGACATTACTCGAACGGTAGAAATCAAAAAGGGTGACAGAGAAAGCTTTGTGGCTCGCGGTGCAACAGAAGGAATTTATCAATCAAGAGGCCACAGACAACAGGGCATGACTTGCTCTGGTGCTTCAAGATACGTTCATGAGTCTGGCGGAATCTTACTCAGAAAAGATTATGGCGATGTAGATCTGTCTACTTATGATTCAGCACTTGGTGCAAGACACCGAATTCCAGACAGTGTTTACAAGACAGAAGCTAAAAAGCATCAAGTTAAAACAATTTCTAATGTTAGAACTGTTGAAGAAGCTAGAGATGCACTAGCTAACGGTTACGCTCTTTCTGTGTGTTCTGGCTATGGTTTTAGTTCTCGTAGAGACAGCAACGGAATCGCAAAAAGAGGTAGCGGATGGTCTCACGCAATGGCTTGGATTGCATGTGATGACACAAGAGAAAGATTAAATGAAACACTCTTTCTTGTGCAAAATAGCTGGGGGGCGTGGAATGGCGGACCCAAAGTTCATGGTCAACCAGATGGTTCGTTTTGGATAAGAGAAAAAGATGCAAGGGGTATGCTATCTGGAGGAGGTGCTTGGGTCTATAGCGATGTAGATGGGTTTCCCGCCAGAGAAATTAAATATACAATAGAAGAGGTTTTCTAATGACTCTAACACAAAGAATAATTGTTGGTGTTGCGGTTGTTTGTGCGTTTGTTTTTTTTACAAATTCCAGAGAAAATACACCTGATGAGTTGACAAATAGTGATTCAATTGCTATAATAGATCAGGTCAGTAAAGCTTTTGACGAAGCTGAAAAAGAGATTCTCAAAGCTAAGCCGGTTGTGCCAGATACACCAGCGGGACCACATCCAGATCCTGAAAAGTGCATCTGTAAAGGAACTGGAAAAATAGTTCAGGGAGATGGACACATTTCAATCTGTCCTTATCATGGCAGTAAAGAAGTTGCTGAATGCGAATGTGGATGCGGCAAAGATGGTTGTGAATGTGGCAAAAGTGAAAACGCTAAGCCAGTTAAGCAACAGTCCTACTCCGCACCACAAAGAAGAGGAATTTTTGGGGGTCGCCTCTTCAAAAGTTGAAAGACCTCTGGTTGTTAACAATAGTTTATTGTTGGAGAATTAGTTATGAACAAGTGGAAATCTTTGCTTACATCTAGACGTTTCTGGGTTTCAGCAATTGGTCTAGCTTCTGTAGTTTCTTCCGAAGCACTGGGTATCGACCTCAATCAAGAACAACTACTTTCTGTAGTCAGCATCGTTATTGTTTGGGTAATCGGAGATACAGTTCGAGAAACAAAGTAGCGAACAGGGGTTTGAGCTATGGATATTAGTGTTACTCAGTGGATTATAATTGGCGTTGGTGTAATTATTGCATTTCCGCCAATTGTTTCTTGGGTTGGTGGACTTTCTAAGAAAGCTCCAGAAACTCCAGACACTACGCCTGAAACAAACGAATCACACATTCTTACAGATTTAGTTTCAAAGTGGGAATGTCTTGCTGACGCATGTCACGAGGCTGGTCTGCACGACGCATGTCAGAAACTGAACGAGGTTTTTCCTTTGCTTATTAGTTCACGCAAAGAACAGATGGGAGTAGGAGATGAGTGATCGTTTAAGAATTGTCGTTGGTTTGTTGGTAGTGGCACTGGGTTTTTTCTGGAATGATATTGCTAATATCTTTAGCTCTACCCTAGAAGAAAAGCCTATTATTGCTATCGAAAAACCAACCGATGAAATTTTAGAAAAAGTTTCAAGCCTTTCGTCGAAAGTCACCGATAAAAGTGATAAAGACAAGCTTGGAATTTTTAACCATGTTTTCTCTGGTCGAGTCAAAGACTGGAATGCGGATGCACAACAGATCAACGATTTATATGTTGCTGCCGCAAAGAAAGTTTTTGGTTCGAGCCTGCGAGGTAAATATGATGGATATGGTGAAGGAATTCAAAGCCTCATGAGTGAAACTCTGGGCACAGAAAACCACGCCGCGACCGAAGACGAAAAGATTGAGATTGCTGAAAATTTCAGTGGGCTTGCTTATTCTTTGGTTAATTGCCATCAATAAAAATAGGAGGTTAATCGCTGTTCACGGCTTCATGGGTTTTTTGACCCGTTCAGAGAGTCACAGCGATGCCTCCCCTTTTTAACTCAAAGACGTAAATTTAAGGAAAAAAGAATGGATATTGTGCAAGTATTGGGTGTTGAGTTGTCTGCATCTTTAGAAAGAAATAAGCTAGAAATCAACAGTGTTTTGGCAAACCCCACAGCAGAAGGTGCTTTGACAAGACTAGAAAATGCAATCAAGAATTATGCAAATGTAAAAACACAGCTTGATGTGATCAGTTCACTAAGCCAGCAGATGCAACCACCTAGAGAGGAAAATGTAGTTGAAGACTAAAGTTACATTATTAGTAACAGAGACGAGCGGATTTACTTCCATGCAAGTAATTCCTACCGTGGCTTTTTTAGTTAAAGAGTCTGGCGAATTTGTCGATAAGTACATATCAACAAAAACAGTTCCAGACACTTTGCGACAATTACTTTTTGAATCGTGCAACTTGAGATACGAGACCGTAGAACCAACTATCGTAGACCTCATTCATGAAGAAGGTTCTAACGAAGTTGAGGCGGTCTATTCCTGCTTAGTGTCTTACGGAATTTTAGTGCCCAAGAAGGGTTACAAAATAGTTACTATCGACAAAATAAACATCGAGGAAAAATATGCAAAATCCATCCAGTCCACACCAAGAGTCTGATGCAAAATTAGAAATAAGAGTTGACAAACAGGGGTTTGTATCGTATAATTGTGATTGGGAACCTGGAGAAAGCGGACTCATTGGGATAGCCAGCATATTTTACAAGCTAATGGTTGACGATTTATGTTGGGAAATCTTGGAAGAAATAAAGCAGCAATGTGTATTAAATGATAACGAGGATGAGTATGCAGCGATGGCGGGCTTGCTCAATGCAAAAATTGATAAAGATGAAACGTCCTCAAAAACCACAGGTGAAAATAGTGTAGTTGTGTCACCTGATCAAGTGTTTAACATTTAATTAGAGGATTGTTGTAATGAGTAAATCTATTATTTGGGAAAGTTGGAACGCAATAGCCGACGATTACATTGACGGAATTCACGGTGAAATTGAACAACTTGAAGAAGATTTAAAAGATATAGGGTCTGAGGGTCTTGAGGCAATGGGGCTACCACCCATGCCTATTATATCGACCAACGAAAGTGTCATACACACTCCACTTGGGCCTTATCCTATTGACTCCATGTTTAAACCTTCAGATAGATGGGATTGTAGAATTGGAGTTACAAACTTTGACATAACTTACGCTGTAAAAGAAACACTAAAAACAACAAAAGGGGTTGAAGCTTTAAGAATACTTGGTCGATATACCTTCTTTATAGGGGTTCCAAGAACTTTTGATTTTAGAGATGTTAGAACAAGTATTGAAAAAGAATTGTGTGTTTTCACAGAAGAGGAGGTGATGACAGAAGAAACCGTCGCTACTGTAGAGATGGTGAAAGAGCAACTGAAGAACAATAAGTACTGGTCTATTCTGGTTGCCTCAACTGGTAAGGTTGATTATATTGTGTCAGACAGGCTAGATCAAAAATATCTAGAAGGTTTGAATAAATTGGAAGAACTTAAACAAGATCTTGGTGGAATTATTTTGAGGGGTAATGATGGATAACATTAACAAACAATTTGAAGAAAAGTGGAACAGTTCTGATGTAATCAACATCATGAACAAGGTGGGTAATCGCTACTCTAAGAATATTGATGCGGACGAGCTTGATTCTATCAAGATGGACACCCTTTGGAGATGCGTAAAGAAGTACGACGATAGCCGTGGGTCTAAGTTTACTAGCTATTTATATCAACAACTTTCCTACGCCCTGAAAAACAAAACAAAGAAGAAGCGAAATGAATTCAACGTTGAAAACAATTTAGAGAAACCTGACACTAAGGCTATGAGCAGAGAGTATGTTTTTGACATAGTCACAGGAATGGAAGAAGAAGAGAAACACATTCTGCACCAAAGATTTTTCAAAAACATGACCATGAAAGAAATTGGTCATGAAAACGGTTACAGCAGAGAAACAGCTAGAAGAAAGCTGAAAAATGCTGTTGAGACTTGCAAAAGTGTGTGTTTAGATTAAAGCTTCTTAATTTCAGAAAAAATAAATCGGAGGTTAATCGCTGTTCAAAGCGTCATGGATTTTGACCCATTCAACCCGCCACAGCGATGCCTCCTTTTCTCTTTTAAAAATTTTTAAAATACGTGCATAAAATTACAATATTTGTGTATAAATACTGGGAACAGGATCTTTCTTTTTTTTGGATAATATTGGATTAAATAATTCTTTGTTATATTGTAAAGGGAGATTTTACAATGGCAGTTCCTAGCGGAAACAATCACCTCAAGAATACAGCTGGTGGAGCTTTTACCAGTCAAACTCAAGGTGGTACACTTCTTGGAAACGCAACCAGTGGTTCCGTTATCACTAAAGCCTTTCCTCTTAAAGATGCTTCTGACGACGTTGTGCAGCCTTCTGGAGTACCCGAAAAGGTCTACCCTGCCGGTGGAGGTATGTACGGAACTCAAAAGATCCTTTCTGGAGGAACTTTTGCTTATCAAGAAGCTGGAAAGTATGTTATCAGAACTATTAGTGCTACGCTTTCTGGTGTTGCTTCTGATGCTGTTTTGATTCCTGGTTCCAACTCTAGCAATGCTGGAAATTCGATTCATCAATTTATTCACGACTTTGGCGTTCGTCTGCTTGCCAAGTGGCGAGCAAATGAGTTTGCTTGGACTGGTCGCTATTCAAACGGAAATCCGATTACGCGACGATACCTATGGATCGACCGCTCGCATCCGAACCACGGTGAGGTGT
>CAXDOW010000135.1:0-4998 GCA_963991165.1 uncultured Flavobacteriales bacterium
CAGCAGTGCCACCTAAAATAGATTGTACTTCTGTTTTCAACAAAGGACCTCTATAAGCTCTTGAAAGTGGATCTACTAATTTACCTATACCTCTAATAGCACCACCAAATAATTTAAATCTACCTGGTAATCTGTCTGCTACTTTTGCTGCTTGTTGTGCAAAAAATCCAGGGCCCTTACCTAAAAGAGTACCTTCTTTTGCTGCTTTAAATATTTTTTTTCTGTTAGCAACAGAAGTGAAACCATTAGCTTCTCCAATCACTTCTAGAATGGTAGTGTGAGGGTTTTGAAAAAGATACCTTCCTGGAAATTGAACTTCACCAAGAATAGTTACATTAAAGTTTAAATGCGCTAGCTTGACATATGGATCAACAAAATAATTTGCTGCCAACTTTTCAATCTCTGCCTCAGCTTCTGAAAACGTTTTTCCTTTAATAAATACCTTACCTAAAACAGGTAAGTTTATGTAACCGGAATCACTAATTAAATAACCCGATAAATAAGGATTATTTTGCAGTCGATAATCTTCATTAGTATTGGTGTTCTTTAAAAAATCATATTTTGTTGGGGTCAACGATTTTATTTCTACAGATACTAAATCGCCTTCTGAAAACACATAATCAAAGTCAAAAACCTCTAATTGGGTGTTATCTTCTGAAATAAAAATATCAATATCTCTATTGGAAATACAAGAAGAAATGAAAAGAATAAATATAAAAAAGATTAAATGTTTGAACATGTTAAAAAGATGTACTAACAAATATAAGCAATTCATTGCTTAATAAAAATTATACTTTGGTCTATAGCAGTTTTTAATTCTAATGACAATTGTTCCTTATCAAAGGGATGTGATGAGTTAAAAACATGCCCCCCCTGGTCTATGGCAACCAATTTTGAATTCTTGATAGAATTTTTGAGCTCCAGAGCATCATCAAAATCTACTGTTTCATCCTTTTTTCCGTGTACAATTAAAGTTGGAATCGTTAATAATTTACTGGCGTTAGGTATGGATAAGCGCTCTTTGTTATTAATAAAATCTTCGTAAAATTGATAGAAAAGAGGCATTTGTTGGTTTGTTCTACTGTTAAAAACGTAAGCAACTCCCCTTTTTTTCCAGACATCTATTTTGTCTTTTGGAAATCGATGTTCAAAGTCACAAACACTGGCCCATGAAATTACTTTTTTAATTCTGTTATCCTCAGATGCCTTGATAATAGAAATTCCTCCACCCCTACTGTGCCCCATCAAGATTATTGAGTTTATATCAACCTGATCGGTCAGCGTTGATATAGCCCAATCTATGACTATTTTCAAATCAAGTAATTCTTTTGAAAAATTATTATTTCCAAACGATTCTAAATCATTGAAACTACCAAAGTCGTCATGTGAAATACCGTTGTGAGAAAAATTAAACTTTAAGAAATTTATTCCAGCATTGACGAAAGTATCTGACACATAATTAAACGCCCCCCAATCTTTAAATCCTTTAAAGCCATGTGAAAAAATAACTAATGGTTGGTTTGTTTGAGAGGTTAAGTTTAAATCCAAAAAAATAGGTTTTTCTCCTTTTTCAATGGTATGATGAGTCAACATACTATCAGAGTTTAATAATTTTTTGATATTTGTTTCCTATTCTTAAAAAGTAAATTCCTTTTTGAAGATGACTCATACTTATTCGTTGATAATCAGTGCTTATTAGTTGCTGACCAGATGCGTTGTAAAGAGTTTTCTCCCCGTTGTGAAGAACAAAAATGTCTGATTTAGTTGGGTTAGGATAAACTTTAAGTTGATTATCTATTTCGTTCGCATCATACAGGGAAACTTGGTTGGTTGAATCGTCAAACACTTCAAATCCATCAATACCTCCTTCCACCAAATGATTATTGGGAGCATAATCACTTACTGTAACACTCATCTGCATTTGAGAAGTAGGTGTAAGGAAATGAGAGACTATAATGTTTTTTTCTTGCCATTGATTGTTCAATTGAGCGACCGTACTTGAAACTAAAACCTTTTCAATTCCATTCGACAAATAAACATTTAGAGAATCGTCTGGCACGGACCATCCATTTCCATTGGCAAACCATTGATAATATTTAATAACTGGCTGCAAGTAGCCAGTCAGATCAAACTCTGGTGATGTTAATTCGACATAACCATCGTCAACATCATCAAACCCATAGCCACCACCTAAAGCATTTCCAGTAATAAATGCCCTACTAGAACAATCAAATGGAATGTCGTCTGAAGGATTGTACAGTTGGTTTTCTGAAATGGTAGGATTTGGGTTATCTATTACCCAAAACCCACTACTAGCATTTCCACTACTTGTCCACCCAAAATCAAAGGTGAAATCATCATAATAAGCCGATTCTAAAGTGATAGTGACCTGTGTGCTGTCATCATAAATAGCTAGGTCGTCACAAACTGTCCTAAACCCCCAAGAGCCCACATTAAAGGTATAGCTAGCTTGATACATGGTGTCTAAACTAAATTCTCCAAACTCGTCAGTAATAGTAGTATCTTGAAAAAAGGAACTAGAAATCATAACATGAGAGTTAGCTATTCCTTGTCCTTGATCATTTACTACTTTTCCAATTTTTGAAAACGATTGTTGTGGTAGTAAGGCCACATTCTTCAAAGCCAATTCTCCGCTAGAAAAAGAAATTTCAATAGTGTCTTTAAAATAACCTAGTTTACTAAATTCAACATTGTACGTATTGGGAGATTCAATTCCTATAAAGTAATTACCAGAAAGATTAGATGAAGTCGATAACACGTCATAAGAAAGTATTCGGACTGAAACATTATTCAACGGTGAATTATTAAGTGAGTCTCTAACGACACCCTGAAGAAAACATGCCGGTGCATAATCAGGTTCCAAGACAACTAGTAGACCTTCACCATTAGATCCGCTATTAATTTCAGATGACAAAATAATTCCTGAGGGAAGATAGGGATATGCTCCCCAAGATCCGTCAAAACCATCGCCACCACCAGAATAAGAGTCATAATGGGCAACCTCTACCATATGTTCAGGATAGGTAATATCATGGACTACAATCCCATCTCTGTAGTATGACGATACTAAGAAATCTCCCAAAACATGGGTATTGTGGGGAATAACTGTACCAATATCAGCTGAAGATTGTATTCTATCTAATTCTTGAATATTTTCTAAGTCTGATACGTCATAAGAAGTAATGTAGGCACCACTTTTTTCATCGGTGGTGTATAATGTTTTTCCATCATCAGAAATCCAGCAGTTATGAGTAAACTCATTGGGAGTTTCATGAAAAGCCAAACTATCATTAAAAATGACGGGATTAGATGGGTCAGACACATCTATGGCAAAAAACTTTCCTTCATAAACAGCCGCTCCCCATAGAGTATCTCCTCGAGCCATGCCATCATGTAAATAGAAATTATCAAAGACCCCCAAGGTAGTTGGTAAAACCGCATTGTTCTCAGTGATAGAAACTGAAGTAACATCAAGAATTAATGCACCTGCAGTAGTACCACTACCACTAACATCGCCACCGAATATGTAAGCTTTGCCGAATTCGTCTATGTATATGTTATGAGCATGGGTAAACATGGTGTCACCGTTTATATCTAAGGATGAGTACACGTAAGTATTTCCACTGAGATCTTCCAGATCGACAATTAATAAGCCACGATCTCCTTGATCGGCAGTCACGAAAGCATACTGATTCCATACTTTTATATCGCGCCAAATGGATTGATCTCCTTCAATAAAAAAAGTTTCAACAGGCAATGTCGGGTTGGTCACATCAACCACTGAAAAGCCATTTTGTAATCCCACCAAAGCGTACTCTCGACCTGTTGAGCTGACATAGCCCCAAACATCATTGCACTCTGTGCCCGGAAAAGATAATGAACCGAGTAAATTTAAATTGATACTACTCTGTGAAAAGAGGAAGGTAGTAAAGAAAAAAAATATGACTGTAATAATCTGTTTTTTCATTGATTGTATTTTTTACAAATATACCAATTCTGTACTTGGAAGAACTACAATTCTAATTTAAACTGGTTATCGGTACTGTCTTCATCAATGACAATTTTGTCATCAGAAGCGTTAGATTGAGATGGGGAATCTGAAGCAGAATTGGATTCTTTGTCTATTTTAGACATCGTTTGACTCGATTCATCTGATAAGTTGTTTTCTTGATTAATACTATGTTCTAACAATTCTAGTTGTTGAACTTTTTTAGTGCTTAGTTTATTTCCTTGAGCTTTTTGACCTTTGATGGCTATGAATGATGTTAAGTTAATTTGTTCAACTTTTCGGTCTTTACCTCGTTCTTTAACATAGGATACTTTGAGTTCTGGTGAAGAATGGGAAGAAATGATTTCTAAAAATGATCCTTTATTTGAACTAATTATACTCATTGATTTTTCACTATTCTCAACCATAAAACGCTTAACAAAATATGCCTCTTTTTGAGCATCAAAATAGACAGCGGATAGGGGTTGTTTAGGATTCCACTTTTCTATCAATAAAATATCTTCATTAAAATGACGATTTAAATCGAAATTGATGAGTTGTAAAATGCCCGATTTGTAAACCACTAAAATTTTGTCATTTGACTCGAAATCTCCTAAAAACTGTCCTCTTTCTTCAACATTTAATTTATTGACAAGTGTATCAAACCAAATTTTTCTAGCTGATAAGGTGGAAACACCCTCCTCTTTTTTTTCAATCTTTTTGATAGGTGTCTTACATACCAAATTACCTAAAGATAATTTTCCTTTAATAGCTAGGTCGGCAAAATCAACCTCGATTTTTAATTTTTTTAATCGCTGTAAGGCCCGTAAATGAACACTTACTTTTTCTGCTTCACCATTAGGGTTGGCCGTAAAATATAGAACCTTTCCCTTACTTCCTTTTACTAAATCATATTCTTTATCTCTAGTAGAACTGGTGATTTGAAAGCGTTTAACATATGAATTTTTGTTAATTCCATTGGTATAGAT
>CAXDOW010000136.1:0-4985 GCA_963991165.1 uncultured Flavobacteriales bacterium
ATATCGTAATATTCTATTGCCATTTTGATTCTTCCCTCTTTGGAATTTTATTTTATATATTTTATAATAACACAAATAGAAATTGTGTCAACCTATTATTGTTATTTAATTATTTAATACCTTGTTCTTTTGCCGCTTCAAGAATGATTGGAGTTAAAACTTCTTCTACTCTATCTTCCCAATGACTCCAATTCATTTTGGTAGCATTGTAAGTATCTCTAGTGCTTACTGACCAGCCATAAACACTCTTAAACAATTCTCTCTTGTTGCAAAGGCCATTGTTAAACAAATCATAAGCGGCATTCTGAGCCCTACGAAACTTATCTAAGTTCTTGTTTGTAGAATTAGGATTTTCACAACGTCCTTCTAAAGGAAGTAATTCATTTAACTTATCTGCTAAATGTTTGAAACCTGAGTTGACTCCCCAACTATTGTTGAATAACTTTTCTTGATAACCTTTGTACATGACCTCTCTCCTTTTTAACTGTGTCAATTTATTAGGGGGCTTCTCAATTCCATCAACCTAGTCGAGCAATGCCCCCTATGACTAGGTTGGGTAGTTTCTATATTTCGGTCTATGATTCCCTGAGTCCTACCAGACTTGTAAATCCCGATACTGTAGTTCTTATGGCATCCAGTATCTCGAACCGTTACTTTTGCTATGTCATGATCGACTCTCCTACTCTCTATATTTTAATAATAGCACATAAAGGATATCTGTCAACCTTTTTTAGAAATTTTAGTCATAAAAAAAGGGCGACCGGGGAAAGCCGCCCTTTTATATTGTATAACCTTAATTAAGATTATGCAGATTTTTCCTGATCAAAGTCAGCTAAGATAGTTGTTGCCGCACCTGTTACGCCTAGAGCGTCAGAGGCATCTGCAACATAAGTTATACCACCTTGGATAGCAACTTTGATGTTGTCTGCTGATTCATCAGTTAAAAAGCCATCAACACCTACTACGTTGTGACCAGCTTGTTGTAGAGCTGTCATCATAGTATTGAATTCTGCTTTTGTGATGTTAGTCTTTGCAATGTTGATTACTTGTGTACGTGGGCCTAGACCATTGCCGTCTTGAGCGAACGCATTGTTTGTGATTGAAGCCATTTTACTTCTCCTCTATAATAAATTAATCCAGCTAGTAGTAACCGTTTAGCTACCATCTTATTCTGGATGCACTTTTATTTATCAACAAAAAACAAAATTAACTATAATTATAAAGGAAAATTGTGGTATTTAAATAGTATTATACATAGAGAAAGACATATTCACATGAACAAAAAACAAGTTTTAGACAGCTTACAACAATTGATTCCTTACAAAGAATATAATAAAAGTGATGAAGAAATTGTACACATCAAAGAAGTTATAGGTCCTGACAGAACTTTTAATGATAGATCTATCTGTTCTTTGATCAGTGCCATACATGAGTTAACAGATGATCCTACCATTAAAGAACTAGCTCTTGAAGCCATATGGATGTCAGGTCGTATGCATAAAAGCATTAGAGAAGCTAAAGGTAAAGATGATATCTGGAATGATATTTTAGATTAAACAAATCCTTGAAAAGTACCATTTCTGTTGATAGTCAGTGTTTGATTTCTATTCTTATTATCGTCAGCATAGCTCACATGCACCCATCCCGATCTTGGATCTACTCCGTTGTAAAATTCTAGTATGAGTTGATCGAATTTGAGATTATCTCTGATCCATTCGGCTACCTCTTTGTTGCTCACAGTTGGTACTTCTATATCAGCCGCTTGGCCCACCATATGTTGACTTTTACTTGACCCACCTATTGCAGAATTCAAATCAGGTGATCTGTAACCTGAATTAATCACTACTGGACCAAACTTATCTCTCACTGGCTGTAGAACTTTTTCTGCGAGTGTTTGTAAATTAGTTATAACACTAGGTTCATGTGGTTTATTACTGATACCTTTTCTTGATGCTGTTTGTGATTTGAGCATTTCATTTAAAGAAAAATTTTCAGTTAGTTTCATTATAAGTCTCCTTGTTTTCTATTCTCTGAATAGTGTACATCAAACTCTCCACCTGGATATCTTGCTTTGAGCTTGTTCACGTTTTCTTCTATTACCTCGTTAGGGTCAAGGTCCAAAGCACGGCAAGAACTAATCCAATACCACATAATGTCCCCAAGTTCTCGTTTGAGATGATATACAGTTTCATCATTAAGTGGTTTACCTTGGAAGATACATTTTTTAATAATTTCATTAAACTCTCCTGTTTCTGATGATAACCCAATGCCTCCTGTTAGCAACAACGACATATTTACATCACTGTCTGCTTCTAGTCTATGCAGTTGTTCAGTGAGTGACCCTGTTTCATTGCTTTGTATTGATGTTACCTTTTCTACAAATTCTTTATATTTGTTTAAATCTACCTGCATTTATTTACTCCTGTATATTATATGTTTTATCTCCTGGCCATAAAGGTAGTTTAGTACCAGGTGCTCTTTTTGGAATTTTTGAGTCTGCACTCGAAACACATGTCGGTGATACACAATTCATAGGCTTGTCGAATAATTTAAATCCTGTTTCTATATTACCAAGAGGAGCATCATGACAACTGTATGATCTTTTAATACTGCCATCGGGCTCACGTATGATGATTGATCTGTATCCACTGCTACACTCCCAACCTTTGAACTTGTTAAAATTAAAAGCATTAAATCTTTCTGCCTGATCCATGTACCATTCTTTGTTGTTTGAATCTTTAAACTCTACTTGAAAATGTTGAGGAACTTTGTCGAACCCTTGTTGATAAATCGGGTCCGGTTGTTTTTTAAAAGTTGGCTTAGGTCTTTCGACGTGTATGTTTTTGCTTTCCGTAAAGGCACGTTGTGGCATACCATTGTGTAACTTCTCAAGCATTTCATCCGTGTAGCCTTTGACGACTTTTGACGCTGTAGGATCTGACTGAGGTTTGAGCGTAACGTTAATACCTCTATTGTGGAAGTATAATGATTCTTCCCATAGTTCATCAAACCATTCGGGTACCATGACTTGATTGATTGTGACTTGGACATCGTGTTCTTGGACAAAGCATAACTTGTCTGCGAACTGTTCTCTCTTCTCTTGTGTGTTAACGTGTTCCCTGTGGTATGAAGCCGTGATACTGGCTCTATGGAAAGGTGCGACTGTTTTGACATATTGTTGAAACCATTTCATATTTCTTGAGCAGTTGCTCGTCATGTGTACTGATGTGTAATTGGTGTTTGGCACATCGTCTGCTAGATGTTGCAGTATATCTAAATAGCCAGGATGGAACGTGGGTTCACCACCTGATAAACTAAAATGGAAACTATTGAATCCACGTTCTCTGGCTTGTTTCTTTATCTCATCGATTGTAAGAAGACAGAGCTCTGTTGGCCTGTGATCTTTCTTATCTGATCTGGCGTATGGCCAACAATAAGAGCAACGATAGTTGCAAAAGCGGCCAAGGAGCCAACTAACAGTAAACATGTCTCGGTAAAGCATCGTTCTTTGACCCACACGAGTAAGGTCCTCAAACGGGATTTTAGTAAAATCATATTCGCTCCATTTTAAATCATTATTCATAACTAAAATATAACATAGTTGGATAGTTGTTGTCTACCTTTTCAACAGTTCGTTGTTTCCAGAAAACAATTCGTTGTTTTCTATTTTTACCTTCATTCTTTCAAATATATTTGTGTGAGTCTTTCTTCCATAATGGAAAAGATCCCTAGCTAAATCATCTCGCACTTGTAATTTCATAGTCGAGCCTTCATCATCTCTTCTCACTATAAACAACTTCGTGTTATAGTGAGCACAAAGATTTTTAATATATTCCATTGATGAATTTCTTATATAATCTATATTCTCAGGATCTAATATGTCTAATAGCAAAGGATACTTTCTTGGCTTGTCCGAGTTGCTATCATAATCATCGATTGTGCATTCTAGTATAGCTTTTTCTCCATACCTTGAAGTTGCATACTCTGTATCATTTTGTATCGCCCACCAAGAAAATCTTTGAGTTGGTGGTGCATATACACAAACTATCTCTGGATTTAATTGTGGTATCCACCACGATAACCTTTTTCCAACTGCTACCCAATCGGATCCAGGAACACCTAAATTGACATGCGTGGTACCATACCAATCACATAATTTCTTTGTCCACAACGAAGACTCATCTACACCATAGCCGAATGTTTGACTGCAACCGGCTGTAATAACTTTAACATTTTCAAAATCATCACTGCGATAACTTTCATTGTTGAATGAATACTTCACATTCTTATCTGTCCAACCAAGCTGTATCATTTTTTGTTTAGATACAGACTTACCAACGTGATAATAATACTGGTCTCTTTCTTCAGGTTCGTACACCCAATCCACTGATTTTCCAGCGAAGTTGTAATAATGAAATGGAGATTTACCCCATGTTTTGTTTGCTGATAAAGTTGGATACATTTTTAAATTATTCTCCGTTGTACATATTTATTCACTATAAATATTGCAATAGAAACAGAAATTTGTTATAATTACTACATGATTGATTACTTAATATTCAACATACCAAAGATGGACCTACGAGCACCTTCTATTGCTCTTGGCTTGTTAAAGGCTACTACAGAAGCTGATGGACTGTCCAGCAGGTGCTATGACTTGAACATTGACTTATGGAGAAAGTTACAGCCACTTGGTTACGGACATTGGTGGAGCTATAATGATTGGACGTGGGTGAGTGAAAAAGGTATCAAAGATAATTGGCATATACTAGAACCACATGTAATAGAATGCTTAGAAGAAAATGTTGTAAAGTATGAACCACGTGTTATTGGTATGAGTGTTTTTAGTATCTTTCAATACTTTCCAATAGAAAACATATCTAAAATATTAAGAGAAAGATTACCAGATACAAAAATACATATCGGTGGGCCAGGTGTAAGCATAAGAAATCAAGTTCAATGTGAAGAATGGTTTGATAAACTCA
>CAXDOW010000137.1:0-4878 GCA_963991165.1 uncultured Flavobacteriales bacterium
AGTACAGCACGTCCGTGACTAAAGTCTCTGTCTAATTCTTTCTTTGGAATTAAAGACGAGATTGAGTCAATAATCAGGACGGCACCATAGTAGTCAGGATGACTTAACATTTTGTAAGCAACGTCCAGAAAGTCTTCGGCAGGTAGAGGTTTGTCTTCGGGAGCAATGACTTCCATTTTTGCCGGATCTAAGTCGGCAACCTCAAAGTTCATGTCTTTAAGACGCCCTTCAGCGTCCAGATAGATGATGGGTCTACCTTCCTTCTGACAATTAGCAGCGATCTGCATTGCTGTTGTTGTTTTGCCAGACTTGGGATCTCCGGTGAGGGTTAACCAACTACCTTCCCTGATGCCGCCTCCCAATGCTATATCTATCGCAGGGCTAACCGAGATTATTTTGTAGTTTTTCTTTTCTTCGAGAACGTCTGTTCCGCTACGAATGATTTCGCCGTAGTCTTTGATGATCTTCTTTAGGTAATCAGGTGTCTTTGTTTTTGTTGCCATCTACTTTCCTCAATTTTGACATTAGTGTATTTTTACTGGGCTGGGTTTTCCGGGGCTTGTATTCCCCCTTCGGAATCTCTACTATATTACGCTTCTTTTTCTGCTCTTGGTCAACTATTTTCTTTGATTTCTCTATGCCTTGCTCAACAAATCTTAAGGCCAAAACAAACTTCTTGCTCTTATGTAAAAATCCCAGTGAATAGACATTACGTCCACCGGGACTATTTAAGTAATGCAACACAGACTCTTCGCCAAACTTCTTTATTAACTTCGAGGCTACTCTCACCTGCGTTTGGTACTGTTCGTTTTTAGAGTTATTCCAAAATTTGTATTCCAAGCTTCCTTGGTTTTCTCTCTCGCTTTTTCTTATGCACACCATCTCAGCGATGTATTGTGCTGCACTACATGGTTTTGACGTTGAAATACTTCTGTACTTTTTCGCTTTTGAATTTTCTTGAGTCATTTTTAAAGATCATGTTTTCCAAATTATATGTGGATAAACCCCTTCTCGATTCCTGCTGTTCAAACTGGTTGTTAGGCCAAGTGTATTTGGCCACATTGATATAATCGCAGGAGTCGTCTAGCAAAAGCACACTTAAAGTTTGAAAAGACTGGGAATGTTGACCGTCCATAGACTGCTCTTTCGCTAAACCTCTAAAGACAGCTATTCCGTCAAGGCCATCAGGATTTTCAAAAAAAACTTTATGCTGGGCACCGAACATATACAACTCAACTTTAGACGGCAGAACATCGTATCTCTCGCAATGAAACTTTAGTCTCTTCCAAGGATTCTCAAGCTCAGGTCTCTCATAGTCGCCATAAACGAGAGTCCCGTCTGTCAAAGTTATTTGCCAACTTATCATCAGCTCTTGGTGACAGAGCTTTTTCATATGGCCATCAAAGTTTGTACATATGTGCGTCCCCAAGTGCATGTTCACTCCTTAATCTTATGTATGTACTTTCTGTATCTCGGTGGACTCTCGACGCTTTTCTTTTGTTTATTTTCATCCGCTGCAATAGAGGCCGCTTCAGTCATAACGGTTACCCCTCTATCCTCTTTTCTAGCGAACAAAGACGAAATATCCCTAGCTGATTCCTCGGCAACTTGCGAGAGAAATTTGGTTACAATTAAAACACTTCTATCCATGTTTGACGCTAGGTCATCAACGCTAGAAAAACTCTCAGCATTGCTACGAATAAAGTCTTTTTCTTCGTTTGACAGTGGTCCCTTTTTCATATTCTACTCCATAATTAATCTTCGAGCTTTAGTAAAGTATAATCTGTTTTTTGTCTCTAAATATTTTTGATATTGCGTAAATGCCTTCTCGGAAACCTTCTTGTATTTATACATGCTAGACAGTTTCTTTTGGCTATACCCAAAATCTATAGAGTATGGATCAATTATCTCCCCACGTCCGTACATTATAAAAAATTGCTTGGAAAACAGATCGTCACCATTCAAGGTTTCTACAGTTTTGGCTAGTGCGTTACTCTGATTCGCTTTCTTTCCTTTAGCAGTAAAAAAACAAACCATTGTGTTTTGTTGTGGCAGGTTTAGTTCTGAAACATCTTCATTCTCATGTCTACCCATCTTGAATTCTCTCCATTGTTTGTATTATTTTATTTACACAGTCGGCTTCGTCGTGCCCCTTTAAGACAAACTGCCCCTTTCTTGATATACCATATCTTTCAAGAGCAGAGTCTCCCATTACATACTGATCCAATGTGCCGTCCGCATTAATAGCTCTAACATCTAGCTTTATAGTGACAATAGCTATATGAGGTTTTTCTCTTCTGTTGACTTCATTAGAAATCACGCGATTGTCAATCATTATTGGTAGATCATTATTTGGAATATAGTCTTCGTTAGTCTCCATTTTTAATCCATTTAATTTTTTGTTCTGGTGTCATGCTGTTTATTTTTTGATGTGTTGCTCTTTTTTCTTTTTGTTCTTTTGTCATTTTTGGTGGAGCCTGATCTTGATGCACCCTCTCCTGCTTTTCATAATGTCCCATGTTTCTGTAGTTTTTGTCTGCGATTTGACCAATTGTACTTTCCCCTCTTACAAAAACAGAAGGTGGAGACAAAAAAACTTTTCTCAAAGTTTGCTGTTCGCACACGGGACATTTTAGTAGGGATGGAGCATCGAAAGCTTGGACAATCTCTGCGTAGTAAGCACAAGGCTCGCACTCAAAATCATAAGTTGGCATATTTTCTCCTTATCAAAGTATTAGATTATAGCTATCTTCAAGACGATTGGCAAATTTATTTTAGTCTTTTGAGAATTTTTGCAATGATATCATTCCTAACAATATCGGAGTGATCTAGCCTACATATTCCCACGCCCTCTAAATTATCCAACGAACCCATGCAAGAACTAAGTCCTCCGAAAGAGTCTCCCTTGAGGTCAGTTTGATCCAAGTCACCATTGATAATAGCTTTGGCTCCTATACCTATTCTGGTGAGAAACATCTTAATCTGCTCAAACGTGGCGTTTTGTGCTTCGTCTAGGATCATAAAGGTGTTGTGAAAATTCCTGCCTCGCATGTACTCTAATGGGCAAATTTCAATTTCGTTTGTAGAACGCATTGTATTAAATGTCTCTGTGCCTAGATAGAGTTTCATTTCTTCAATGATCGGAACCATATACGGATGAACCTTTTCAATTAAGGTTCCGGGCAAAAATCCTATACCTCTTCCTGATTCCACTACGGGGCGAGTTATGACAATCTTTTCTACCTTGTTGTTAAGGATATACTCACAAGCCAACCCAACCGCAACAGCAGTCTTGCCGGAACCCGCTGGACCGGAACAGAACGTCACATCGTTCTCACTCATAGAGACAATGTAATCTGATTGATTTCTTGTTTTGGGCTTTAGTTTTTTTCTTGTTGATCTGGTATTTTGTGTTTTTCTACTTGTAGAAGCAGATTTTCTTGTTCTTGCCATAAAATGTCAATACCTATTATCTAGTATATACTTGCGGTTGAAATGTCTGTATGAACGCTGGCTATATTGCTAAAGATATGGAAGTCTGCATAATCGTTCTGGAAGCTCAAAGTCGCCTCTACGTTACTACCTCCGGTATCTCCTCCTGAAAAATTGATAGATGTTAGATAATTTCTGTCTCCTAAATCTATCTGCCAGAACTTATCATTTACGTTATCTTGATCTTCGTCTTTACCTAATACTATATTCAAAGGCTCGTCTGTGTAATATTTTTCAATACCACCAGTCTCTAATCCATCCATACCAGAAAAGTTTTGGTCGGTTAGATTCCAAGTCTGGCTACCTCCATAAATTCCGTTTCGGTATTGGCTTCTGGCTACACCCGTAAAGCTAGCAGACACGGCTATAGGAAGCTCTACCTGCCTAAACAAATTCTGCTCTGCTATATCGTCTACAGAGCCACGCCACTTTCCTACGTCCATTAGATCAGAGTAAGCTATGTCGAGAGTAACGTCAAAACTTTGAATTCCGTACACTTCGATGTCGTCCACTTCATTCCCTAGCTTGAACATTCTTTTAACTTGTTCAGGAAACTCTGTATGCTCAAAGTCAAAGTCTTTTCTTTTTAGGGATGAGCCTGTTCGGAAGTCATCAGTGCCGTCTCCATCGCTATCGTCATTCGGGGCTGAGAAAGTATAGCCCGAAGTCGCCGTGTTTTCCGCAAAGTGGGTGGTGAATGACAGAGACTCTCTGAGTTGACCGTTAACATCTAGGCTGTATCCTATAGAAGTCAATAGGCAGCACCTATAGATTGTGGCCTGTCTGATGTTAGATGCGGAGAGTCCTCCAGCGGGTTCAACATCGTCACTAGCGTACACCAAGGTAATGTCGTAGTTTCTAAGGCCGGTACTAAGGCCGCAGGCACCTATGTTATTTTCATGAAGGAGATGTCCCGCTTCATAGGAAGAGGATGCACTTTGATAGAAAAAATCACTTTCTCCCCCACTAAGTAAGGTTGTTGTTCCGTCAGCGTTCTTTCTTCTGTGATTTCCGCTTATGACCCTCTCAATATTGATGGTAAAATTCGGCTTGCCAAAGGTCGTATATCTACGCTGGAATCGTCCGGTGTCTTGGAGCGTTGTGACATCATGATTATAGTCTATACCTATGGACTGCACACCATAAAGAAAATCACCATTAGGCGAATCGGTGCCGCCGGAAGTCGTAGAGTTTCTAGATCTTATGAATACAGCTTCACAGGCCCAGAATACCCTATCATTAACTAATGAGGGATCTGTTGGCATTTTATTACCTTAAATTCAAAGTTATCTCGGTTAATGGTATATACTCACTTATCGCCTTCTTTTACAAAAATTCCGTCTACCATTCTACCTTTTCTATCTTTGATGTCGTCCCAAGCCCTAG
>CAXDOW010000138.1:0-4876 GCA_963991165.1 uncultured Flavobacteriales bacterium
TATATTTACTAGCCATTTGAATCCTTCGCTTTGAACTTTAAATTTAATAGACTAGAATCTCACTTTGAAAACTAGGTTTAAAATGAATATAAAATTGCTACAATTTGTTTTTTTTCAATCCGTTGTAACCAAAATAATTTAATTCTAAATAACTCACATGAAAAACATTCTTTGGACTCTCTTACTTCTTCCAATCACTCTTTTTTCACAATCAATACAAAATAAAACTACAGAGTATCACCTCCATATTAAAGATACCACAGTTAATTTCACAGGCAAAGATAAACATGCACTTGCTGTAAATGGAAGTATTCCAGCACCAACACTTTATTTTCACGTTGGCGATACAGCAATAATTCATGTGCATAACCATCTAAAAACACAAACTTCAACTCATTGGCATGGATTACTGTTGCCGAATGAACAAGACGGTGTGCCTTACTTAACAACTGCGCCAATTGAACCAGGAGAAACCCATGTTTTTAAATTTCCAATCATCCATGCTGGTACATTTTGGTATCATTCTCATACTATGTTTCAAGAACAATCGGGTATTTATGGTTCTATTGTTATTTATCCAAAGGAGGGCAAACAAGATCTAAGAGAAGAAGTACTTGTATTAAGTGAATGGACTGATGAAAATCCAAAAGAAGTAATGCGCTACCTAAAGAGAGAAGCAGAATGGTATGAAATAAAAAAGAATGCTGTTCAAAGTTGGTCAGAAGCCATTATCAAAAAAGGATTTTTGGCTAAAACAAAACAAGCTTGGCAACGTATGCCTCCCATGGATATTTCAGATGTGTATTACAACCAATTCTTGGTTAATGGAAAAAATCAAATCAACTTTCCAAATCTTAAAGGGGGCGACAAAATAAAACTCAGAATCATAAACGGTTCAGCATCAACCTATTTTCATTTAAACTATTCGGGGGGAGACATGGAGATTGTAGAGGCTGATGGTAACCCAGTTATGCCTGTTAAGGTGGACGACATTTTAATAGCTATTGCAGAAACATATGACATTATCCTAACCATTCCAGATGATATGAAATATGAGTTTCAAATTACAGCACAAGATATTTCAGGCAAAGCATCAGTATTCCTTGGAGATGGAATGGAAATGAAAGCAAAGGAACTACCAAAGATTGACTACATCGAAATGATGAAAAATATGGGGCACATGAACATGGGTAATATGGATATGGACAAAATGAAAATGGACAACAACATGCACCATAATTCTGACCATAACATGGAAATGGATATGAAAAAAGATGTCCAAAAACCCATGGACATGAAAAATGAACATAAAATGAATATGACTGGTCAACATCACAACATGAAGATGGATCGTGATGAATGGACTTATGATAATTTAATGGCAATACAAGCTACCACATTACCTGATAATAGACCATGGAGAGAAATAGAATTAAATGTTACAGGAAATATGAGAAGATATATCTGGTCGTTTAACAACAAACCACTTTCTAAAGAAGATAAAATACACATAAAAAAAGGCGAAAATGTACGCATTGTGTTACATAATAAAACCATGATGTATCACCCACTCCATCTACATGGTCATTTTTTCCGCTTAATTAATAAACACGGTGAGCGCTCCCCTTTAAAACACACGTTCAATATTAAACCAATGGAGACTGTCACTATTGAATTTGAAGCCAATGAAGAAAAAGACTGGTTTTTTCATTGCCATGTTTTGTATCACATGATGGCTGGAATGGCTCGCGTTGTAAGTTATGATGATTCTCCTATTAACGAACAAGTTCCTGATAGAAATGCCGCTATGAAAAAATTAAGAAAGGAAGATAAACACTGGTATTTCATGGGGGAAACAAACATACATTCCCAAGCCAATTTTGGTGAATTAGCTTTTTCAAATTACAATCATGTATTTACTGGTGAATGGCGTGTAAATTGGAAGGGTGATTACGAAACAGAAACCCACTTCATGCAATATTTAGGAAAAAACCAATTTTTAAAAGCTATTATTGGTGGCGACATTCGATTAAGAGAAGATGGGGCTAAAAACACAAAAGACAATAGACAGGTATTTCATGTTGGTTTTGAATACACCTTGCCATTATTTATTGAGAGTGAGTTAAGACTTGACCATACTGGAAAATTAAGGTTTCAGCTAAGTAGAGATGATGTGGCTTTGACCAAACGACTACGTTTTAATTGGATGGCAAATTCTGACAAAGAATACTTATTAGGTATGAAATACATATGGACTAAATATTTATCCTTATCAGCAAATTATGACAGTGACTTTGGTCTTGGGGGAGGCTTAACACTAACTTATTAATAAAAACGGCAGCCAACAAAAGCTAAATGTAATGCGGGGTTTATTCATAAAAGAAAATTCATTTCTTCGTTCTCCGCCAAAGTTAAGTTTGGTATTTTTAAAGTCAAGTTAAAACATAAAACTTGCTTTGGCTCACGGTGTTGCGTAACGGGATGTTTACAGTTTCAAATTCCCGCACTCCACTTAACCGAGCCGTTACATCTTCATTCAAATATTTACTATTAAGTCACTCAAATCTCAGAGTTCATGAAAATTATTCCATTAAACTGTATATTTATTTTTGTAATTAACATTCGAATGTTATATCTCTAATTTTTATATTTGGAATATAAAATATATTTGTGAAACCTATTTATATTTTACTTCATTATGAAACAATACGCCTTAGCAGTTTTTACTCTTCTTTTAATCTTACAATCTGTTGTTGTTGAGGCTCAAATGCCCGACGACTTTGCATTTACGCCTACCAATTCCTCAGGAACCTTACAGGGACAAGTTCAAATAAACGGTGTTTATGCCGATGAGGATGATTGGATAGCGGCATTTGATGAATCTGGAATTTGTTGTGGAGCTTCACAAATAATTGTCTTCAATGGTGTTTCTTATATTAGCCTAATTATCTATGGTGATGATGCAACAACAGTTGGTATTGATGAAGGAATGAATGGCGGAGAGTCGTTTTCACTAAAGTTGTTTGATGCATCAAGCAATTCAACATTAGATTATGAATTGGACGGTGAACTAATTTTACTAGAAAATTGGAGTAACACCAATGGGGCGCCCATGCCAAACTACTCAAATACTAATTACATTTATCAATTTGACCATTCACATAATACAGTTATCAATCCTTGTGATATAACTCCAACTGGCTTAATAGTAGACAATATCATCCATAACAAAGTTAATTTTAATTGGTTACAGCCAAATGCTACACCATCTCATTACATGATTCGTTACCGCCCTGTCGGTACAAGCTCGTGGACTGTCATGACAGCAGGTCCAGTGAATAAAAATCCATTTAATGGAACAAGTAGAACACGTTACTTCATGCAGCCTGAAACTACTTATGAATGGAATATTAGAGCCAGAGTATTGAATGAAAATGGTAGTACTAATTGTCAATCCCCATGGTCGGCAAGTTCTCAGTTTACTACCTTACCAGCTTGTCCTAACTTAGAGAGTCTATCTGTATCAACTGAAGCTAATTGGGTAACATTGAATGCCGACGCACCAAGCGATGAGTCGGGTGTTTGGCAATCAAAAGCAAAGGTAAAAGAGGTTGGTTCGAACGATTTTAGATATGCTAATGGTGATTCTTATGGAAATATTAACGTTTTAAAAGGAAACTTTAACCCTAATACTGAATACCAATGGCATACCAAAGCATGGTGTACTGGTAATGTCGATGAATTAGGTAATTCTGATCCACAATACCATAGTGGATGGGGAGAGTTTAGTTTTTTCACTACTGAAGAGATTTGTGATAAAATGCCATTTAATTTATCTACGAGCTCCAATGGAGCTAATACATCTATAACCATGAGCTGGGATTTACCATTAAGCGGAATGCCAGACCATTACTTCTTAGAGCTTAATAACGATAATACAGGCCAACAATGGCAATGGAATAATATTCCAGGTAGTCAGACATCTAAATCTAAATTTGGTTTAACACAGGGTGAGTATTCGTGGAGAATACGAGGTGCTTGTGGAAGTAATGGTACGTCATGGGCTACTATCTTTACTCAGCCAGTGACTTATACATTGGGTGGAGCGAGATTGGCTAGCGAGGTAGTTTCTCAACTAGATGTTTATCCAAACCCATCAAAAGGTGAGTTTTCAGTTAGCTATAACTTCGCAAATAGACAAGATGTTAGTCTTACTATTACTAACTATTTAGGAGAAGTAGTTTATAGAGAACATCTAAAAGACAAAGAAGGTCAATATAACAAGACCATTGATATAGGTAATAAGTCTAATGGGATATACATGTTGAACATCAAAACAAACAATCAAAGTATCAATCAAAGGATTGTTATTCAGTAAGACAAAAAGTACGATATAAGAACTTTTAGGTACACCATAGCGGAATCCATCTGATTTTGAGACAGTTTTCTGTATTTTTTTAAACAATGTGGTTTTGGAAATAGAAAATTCATTTGGTTGCATAGACACAGCACAAACAAATGTAAAAATCGGTGCATTTAGTGCATATGTTCCTAACACCTTTACTCCAACTGGGGATAGAAAAAATGATATTTTTAACATCTATAGCGAAGAAATTGCAGAATATGAACTTTCTATCTTTGATAGATGGGGGCGATGTATTTTTAAATCGCTAAATCAAGGCTGGAATGGAATAGATCAAAAATATGGAAGTAAGTGTGCTCAGGGAATCTATATTTATCATTTTGTGGTAAAAGATATTTTCGACCAATCTCATGAATTTATTGGTGATGTTTCTTTGATTGAATAAAGCACTAAATTTGTTTCAAAATCATATATCTTTAATAATTCTTATTCTTTGTATAAGCAAAGTGAAAC
>CAXDOW010000139.1:0-4854 GCA_963991165.1 uncultured Flavobacteriales bacterium
TTCACCGGAAGCTATTTAAATAATATGTGTCTGAGCTATGGAGCAGTCAGATAATAATTTGTCTACACAATGTACTTTGGTGTAATCGTCAACCAATATAGCCACTTTAGAATAGGGGGAAAGTTCTATGTGTTTTAGACTATCTTGTCCAACATGAACCGAATATGTTTGACAATGTATTGATTTCACTCGGTAATGCTTCTAATGGGTTGTCCAGTGCAACCATTTGGAAAGGAAATACCTAATAGCGTACTTACTGTTGGGGCAATGTCACAGATGGAAATAAATTCGTCGGAGCGGCCATGTTTAATCCCTTTACCCCAAAACAAAAGAGGCACGTGTGTGTCGTAGCTAAAACATGAGCCATGCGTTGTGCCTGTTGGAGTACTCCATTCAATCCAACCAGAGTTAAGAACAATAACCACATCTCCAGAGCGTTTTTGATTAAATCCCTTTTGAATTAAGGCATGAAATCCACTTTGGTATTCGTTGTTGTGAAGTTGATGGGCGGTATAGGTATATTGCACCCCTTCAATATTTAGAAGGTAGTCAGCGGCAATTTGCTGAACATCTTGGTGTTTTAGCTTTTTTTCCTCAATCAACTGACGATTCAAAAAAAACTGTTGGTTAGAATAGGATAGTACCCATTCTGCTTTTCCAAAGTGGTTAGAAAGAAGAGTATTCAGTTCGTCAGTAAGCGTTGAGGCATCAAAATATCCAGCAGGTATTTTTCGAGCTTTCAGCTCATTCGGGACACTCACTACACCATGGTCGGATGTCAAGAATACGAGTGCATTGTCTTTTCCAACAGTAGAGTGGATGTAATTTAATAAGTCGGCTAAATCCTTGTCAAGTTTGAGATAAGTATCAACTAACTCTTCGGCGTGTGGCCCAAACTGATGACCAATATAATCTGTGGAAGAAAAGCTCAGCGTGAGAACGTCGGTAATATTGTCTTGTCCTAGTTTTTCTGATTTGATAAGCTCAATGGCCAAATCTTTTAAATAGGTATTTCCTTCTGGGGTGCTTTTTACAGAGGAGGGGCCTTTGCTTTGAAGGAGACTATCCATGGGATAGCCAAATCCTCTTCCTTTCCAAGCTCCTTTAAAATAGCTGGTTACTGGCTTGTCTTGTTGGAAATCGAGGAGCCACTGAGGCAGTTTTTCGTAGTAGTATGAGCTTGAAATCCACTCGCCACTTTTTCCCATCCAAAAGGAACCGTTAGCAGTATGACCAGCTGGCAGTATAGCACCACGATCTTTAATGGAGATGCCAAACACTTTAGATTGAGGACTAAATAATTTTAGTTCGTCGCAAAATGTGGTAGTTAGCATACGGTGGGGCGACATTTTACCAGCGTCCGATGACACATCGACGTGGTTTTCGCAATCGCAGACGGTCGTAGAACTACCATCACCAGCACAATACACTGAAATGCCTTCGGCTTTGTTGTACCAATTATTTCCTATGATGCCATGTACGGAGGGAGGGGTGCCTGTAAAAATGCTAGCATGACCAGGGCCGGTGTAGGTGGGGGCGTAATTGTAGTGTGTGTTTCTTAGAAAAAAACCTTCATTCACAAGTTTTTTAAAACCATCATCTTCAAACTGATTCCAAAAGCGGTAAATATAGTCATAACGCATTTGATCTACGACAATGCCAACCACCAGTTTGGGTTGTTCTTGTGAATAGACTATTCCACTCCATAAAATCATCAAAATTAAAGCGACTTGTTTCATTTTTTTAGTAGCAAATTAAGTTGGTAAACCAGTATTGATAGTATGATGGCAACCACAACATCAGCTATGGGAGGCACATCTTCCCAAATGTAGTTCCAGAGAATAACAAGTGTGATCCAAACAAACCATACGCCATTAAATTGCTTCATTTTTTGGTTAAAAATGCCATCAATTTATAACATAACAAAGCTACAAAAGTTCCCCATAGCATACCAGCCAATATATCAAAAGGGTAATGAACACCAACATACACCCTACTGTATGATACTATAGCTGCCCAAAAAAACAGGGTCACAAATAATAATTTGTTATTGAAAACTTTACTTAAAATTATGGTCAATCCAAAAACGTTAGAGGCATGCGAGGACACAAAGCCATAAGGACCTCCGCATCCCTTGGTGACCAATCGTACATTGTCAAGTGCATGACAAGGCCTCAGACGTTCAAAGGTGTTTTTGAACAAATGAACGCTGCCCATATCGCAAATAGTAATGACGACACCGATGGTCAGCAAAACCCATATACTATTCCTTTTTTCTTGTTTGATTATCATCACCACAAGGACAAGATACAAGGGTATCCAAGACCATTTGTATGTGAAAAAAAGCATGATGTTATCCCAAAAAGCAGTTCCCGATTGATTGATGAGGTAAAACCAGCGTTCATCGATGTCGATTAGCCATTCCATATTAGCCGATGAGTTTTTGATACAGGGTATCTTTCAAGGCCGTTAATCCTTGCTGAGCTACCGATGAGAAAAAAAGGTGATCAATATCAGAGGGTAAACTTTCTTTTATTTCGGCTTTTAATTCGTCGTCTAATAAGTCTGATTTGCTAATGGCCAGTAGTCGTTCTTTATCTAGAAGTTCGGGGTTGTATTTTCTCAGTTCTTGCATAAGAATGCTAAATTCTTGGGCAATGTCGTCGCTATCAGCAGGCACTAAGAACAATAAGGTGGAATTTCGTTCAATATGCCTGAGAAACCGAAGTCCTAATCCTTTTCCTTCCGATGCCCCTTCTATGATTCCAGGAATATCTGCCATAATAAATGACCGATCGTCCCGATAGTTGACGATACCTAGATTGGGAACGAGAGTAGTAAAGGGATAGTTGGCGATTTCTGGTTTGGCTGCCGAAACGACTGACAACAGGGTGGATTTGCCAGCATTGGGAAAACCCACCAAGCCCACATCTGCCAATACCTTTAATTCTAAGATAAACCATCCCTCTTGAGAATCAATACCTGGTTGGGCGTAGCGTGGTGTTTGATTGGTGGACGATTTAAAATGCACATTGCCTCGACCGCCTTTTCCACCTTGTAGAAGTATTTTTTGTTCTTTATGGTGGGTAATTTCAAACAGTGTCTCTCCACTTTCGGCTTGTTTAGCTACTGTGCCTAGAGGAACCTGAATGACTTTACTGTCGCCGTCTTTGCCAATTTTTTTGTTACCACTGCCAGCATGTCCATGTTCAGCAAAAAGATGCTTTTGATATTTGAGGTGTAACAAGGTCCACATTTGGTCGTTTCCTTCGATGATGATATGACCTCCTCGTCCGCCATCTCCTCCGTCCGGACCTCCTTTGGCGGTGGTTCTATCTCTAAGGAAATGACACGATCCTGCACCTCCTTTACCAGAACGACAAAAGATTTTGACATAATCGACGAAATTGGAGTTTTTAACCTTCATTATAAGTGGTCAATCACCTCGCATAGCGAGCTATTGATAGCGTCCAACGTGCCCACTCCTTCAATGTCGTATTTTTTTTGTTGCTGATGGTAGTACTGCTTTAAAGGCGCGGTTTTGTTGTTGTATTCTTTTATTCTGTTGCGAATAATACTTTCGTTTGCATCATCGGCACGTCCACTGTTTTTGCCTCTTTCTAACAGGCGATTGGTTAGCTCATCTTCATCCACCTCCAAAGAGAGCATGGCCGTGATGGCAGTGTTGAGCTCATGCAACATGCTATCTAAAGATTCGGCTTGAGCGGTGGTTCTAGGAAAGCCATCAAAAATAAAGCCCTTGGCTTGAGGATTTGATTCTAGCATGGTACGTATCATACCAACCACTATTACGTCGGATACTAAGTCTCCTCTGTCCATAATGGCTTTGGCTTGCTGACCTAGTTGGCTGCCTTTGGCTATTTCACTTCTTAAAAGATCACCTGTAGAAAGGTGGATCAAGCCATACTTTTCGGTCAACAACTTGGACTGTGTTCCTTTTCCTGCCCCTGGAGGGCCAAACAAGACGATATTTAACATACTTTATGTGTTTTTGAGTTTGTAAAGTTGAGGTAATGTGCGGCCCAGTTCATTGTAATCCAAACCATAGCCCACCACGAAGTGGTTGGGTATTTCTTTCCCCACGAAATCGATGGTTATACTTTTATTGTAAACGCTGGGTTTGAGAAGAAGACTGGCGTAATAGATGCGTTTGGGCTGTTCTTTTATTAGTTGATTGTTAAGATATTCCAAGGTATTGCCCGTGTCTACAATGTCTTCCAACACTACTAAAGTTCGCTGGCTGAGGTGCTTGGGAAGACCCATCAGATTAGTGATGGTGCCACTGCTTTGAGTACCCTCATACGAATGCAATTGAATAAAGGCCATATCGGCATCAAAAGGCAGACATTTTAGCAAGTCAGAAGCAAACATAAAAGACCCTTTCAATACCACCAAAAACAGGGGTTTCTCTTGACTAAGAACAGCCATTTTGTGAGCCATCTCTTCAACGATTTCTTGAATGTCCGCTTCCGAGAGATACGGTTCAAAGGTTTTGTCGTGTAGTTGCAACATAGACGATTTCTGGGCGAATTTACAACAAAATACGATTTTAAGTGAGTTAGATTTTTTAAATTCGCGTTTTTGAACCAATAAACAGCCAATTTATTATGAAACCACTTGTTAGTATTATTATGGGTAGCACATCCGACATGCCTGTGATGCGAAAAGCCGCCGAATTCCTAAACAAGATGCAAATACCTTTTGAAATCAATGCCTTGTCGGCACACCGTGTGCCAGAAAAGGTGGAAGAATTTGCTAGTAATGCCCATGCTCGTGGCATAAAAGTTATTATTGCTGGGGCTGGAGGTGCCGCTCACTTGCCTGGTGTGGTAG
>CAXDOW010000140.1:0-4830 GCA_963991165.1 uncultured Flavobacteriales bacterium
CTCCCCCGCCGCCACACAACTCCTGCCGCCTCTCCTAGCACACGACGACACGGCATGTCCTGAGGCCTTGGCGGGCAAAGGGGCAGCGGCGGCCATTGCCGTTTCCGACATTCCATTTAATGGCCCCATTTCTGAAGTGAGAGTGGGTCGTGTCGACGGTGAGTTCATTGCCAACCCTAGCCCACAACAGCTAGAAGATTCTGATATTGATATGGTTATTGGTGCTTCTAAAGATAGCGTAGCCATGGTGGAAGGTGAGATGAAAGAAATTTCTGAAGCCGAAATGGTCGAAGCCATCAAATTTGCTCACGAAGAAATCAAACACCACTGCGAGGTTCAGTTAGAGTTAACTAAAGAAGTTGGCAAAGAGGAAAAACGAGAATATTCTCATGAAAATCACGATAAAGAATTGGAGCAGAAAGTACTCGATTTTTGCTACGATAAATTCTACGAGGTAGCTAAAAAGGGCCTTGACAAACATGCTAGAAGTGCAGAATTTGGAGCAGTCAAAGAGGCCTTCAGAGAAACACTTTCTGAAGAAGAATTAGAAGACAAAAGCTTTATGTTGACTCAATACCTCAAAAAAGCCGAAAAGAAAGCCGTTCGCGACATGGTGTTAAACGAAAGCGTACGATTAGACGGACGTACACCTTCCGATATTCGTTCCATTTGGTGCGAAGTCGATTACTTACCAAAACCCCACGGATCAGCTGTCTTTACTAGAGGAGAGACCCAATCCCTAACTACCGTAACCTTTGGCTCTAAACTCGACGAAAACAGAATAGACGGCGTAACTAATGTTGGTTCAGAAAAGTTTTACCTTCACTATAATTTCCCTCCATACTCCACTGGTGAGGCAAGACCCATTAGAGGTGTCAGCCGACGAGAAATAGGACATGGAAATTTAGCTCAAAGAGCATTATCTAGTATGATTGATGAAGATAACCCATACACCATACGAGTTGTTTCTGATATTCTCGAATCCAATGGTTCGTCTTCTATGGCGACCGTATGTGCTGGAACCTTAGCCCTCATGGATGCTGGTGCCAAACTTAAAAAACCTGTATCGGGTATTGCTATGGGATTAATTACCGACGGTAACCAATACGCCGTCTTATCCGACATTTTAGGTGATGAAGATTTTTTAGGCGATATGGATTTTAAGGTTTGTGGTACCAAAGATGGTATTACGGCCTGTCAGATGGACATCAAAATAGAAGGTTTGTCTTACGAAATTCTTACTAATGCCCTAGAGCAATCCAATGCTGGAAGGTTGCATATTTTGGAAAAACTGACTGATACCATCGATGAACCCAGACAAACACTAAAACCACATGTTCCAAAAATTCATGTCATGTACATTCCTAAGGATACTATTGGTGCTGTGATTGGTCCTGGCGGAAAAATTATTCAGCAGTTACAACAAGATACTGAAACAACCATTACCATTGATGAAGTGGACGAACAAGGCAAGGTAGAAATACTGGGAACCAACCAAGCGTTTTTAGACCATGCCATATCCGAAATTAAAGCCCTCACTTTCACCCCTGAAGTTGGGCAAATATATACTGGCACAGTTCGGTCGGTAATGCCCTATGGTGCTTTTGTCAATATTGGAAAAGGAACCGATGGTTTATTACACATTTCAGAAATTAATTGGGAGCGTGTAGAACAAGTCGAAGATGTACTTAAAGAAGGCGATAAAATTGAAGTTAAGCTAACTGAAATTGATGCCAAGTCTGGTAAATTACGACTTTCCAGAAAAGTGCTCTTGCCTAAACCCGAAAAAAATTAGACCATTTTGTAACCTATTTAAAATAGCTTCGTATAATTCAGCTAGTGCATGTTACAAACTAAAATTTTCTATCAATGAGACAACTCAAAATTACCAAGCAGGTCACCAACAGGGAAACCGCATCTTTAGATAAATATCTTCAAGAAATTGGGCGAGTAGAGTTAATTACAGCCGAAGAGGAAGTCGAATTGGCTCAACGCATTAAGGCGGGAGACGATATGGCACTCGAAAAATTAACCAAAGCCAATTTACGATTTGTGGTATCCGTTGCTAAGCAATACCAAAATCAAGGGCTTTCCTTACCAGACCTAATCAACGAAGGTAATCTTGGACTGATAAAAGCCGCTCGTCGTTTCGATGAAACCCGAGGATTTAAGTTCATTTCATATGCCGTATGGTGGATTCGACAGTCTATTCTGCAGGCCTTAGCCGAACAGTCTAGAATCGTCCGTTTGCCCTTAAATAAAATTGGCTCTATCAATAAAATTAATAAGGCCTTCGCTGAGTTAGAACAACGCTTCGAACGACCTCCTACTAATGAAGAGGTGGCCAAAGAGTTAGACATTACTATTGATGAAGTCAAACAAGCCCTAAAAAATTCGGGTCGTCATGTTTCTATGGATGCGCCCCTAGTAGAAGGCGAGGATAGCAACATGTACAACGTCATTGGCAGCGAGGATAGTCCCAATCCTGACGAAGGACTCATTACCGATTCCTTAAGACAAGAAATAGGACGAGCTCTAGCCACCCTCACCGACCGAGAAGGCGAAGTAATAAAAGCCTACTTTGGCTTGAATGGCTCTCACGCCATGACCCTAGAAGAAATCGGTGAGGAGTTTGACTTGACCAGAGAACGTGTGAGACAAATCAAAGAAAAAGCAGTGCGTCGATTGAAACACACCTCTAGAAGTAAAATTTTAAAAACCTACTTAGGTTAATTAAAGAGAGCTTCGGCTCTCTTTTTTTTTAATTTTGTGCCAACAAAAACCACAAACTATGTCATCACATGTAATTGCTCCCTCTATTTTAGCAGCCGATTTTGCCAACCTAAAAAAGGATTGCGAAATGATTAACGAAAGCCAAGCCGATTGGTTTCATATTGATGTGATGGATGGCGTTTTTGTCCCCAACATTTCCTTTGGTATGCCCGTAATAAAAGCCATCAAACAACATGCTAAAAAACCCTTAGATGTCCATTTGATGATTGTAGATC
This sequence comes from uncultured Flavobacteriales bacterium, assembly GCA_963991165.1. GTDB lineage: Bacteria > Bacteroidota > Bacteroidia > Flavobacteriales > UBA7312. The sequence goes on from CAXDOW010000140.1 coordinate 3,009, forward strand.
CTGACAGATACATCAAAACTTTTAAAGAGGTTGGTGCTGACATCCTTACCGTTCATTATGAAGCCTGCACGCATTTGCACCGTACCATACAAGCCATCAAGTCTGAAGGGATGCAAGCGGGGGTTGCTCTCAACCCACACACCTCAACTGAAGTGCTAAAAGACATTATTCAAGATATTGATTTGGTGTGTCTTATGTCTGTAAATCCGGGCTTTGGCGGGCAGTCATTTATAGAAAACACCTACGACAAAGTAAGGTCTCTTAAAGCACTTATTAGCAACAAGAAGAGTCATGCAAAAATAGAAATTGATGGAGGAGTCAATACCGATAATAGCACTTTATTACTACAAGCTGGTGCCGACATTTTGGTGGCAGGTAGTTTTGTCTTCAAATCCTCAAATCCCAAGAAAACCATTAGCGATTTAAAAAATAGCTAATGGCCATTGAGATAATTCCTGAGGTATTCAAAAGGAGTATTTAAGTCACCATCTTTACAAATAGTTGCTTTGTCTAATATATTGTCAGAGTCTTCTTCCAGTAATAGTGGAAAGACTTCTTTTAGTAAGCTATCACCAAAATCTTCCGAAGCATCTTTTGGCAATTCACAGGGCAGGTTATCTACCGCCATAACCGTAATGACACTTTCCTTATCAAAAGTGTCTTCCAGCTCAGTATATGGATTATAACCATATAGTGGCTCAGCGATGGTCGATGGTCGAATGGTGGATGCCACAGGACCGTCAATATCACATGAAATATCAGCAACAGTACGAATTTTAAAATCTGCTGACTTAGCATCTTCTCGCGTAAATAAATAAGGGGATCCTGCTCCGTAGTAGTGACCAGCAATAAAGACATCAGCACAACTAGCATATTGCATAAAAGTAGATTCAAACCATTCAGGGTGTTGAAAGAAATCATCAGACACAAAAGGATTTCCATCTATTCTAGCGTTATAGTCTGGAAAATCAACATGAATATAGACCGCTTCTTCAAACGAATATCTTTTAAAATCCGCTTTACTCACTTGCTTGAGATTTAACGATTCAATAATTTCTAACGCCCCCTTACCTACTCGTCCATTTCCAGAAACTATGATTTTTATATTTGGCAAATCTACCTTTTTGAGTTCTTGCTCTAACTCTTTTCTATCCAAACACTGATGCGCTGCTTTCAAATGATAGCGCTTGGTTCTAAGACCATAAGCCAAAAAGCCATTATAACACCCCACTACACCAGCGTAGCGACCAAAACCTAATAATCGACCACCGGAAGGATAGGTTAATGTTTCGTAGTCAATCATTTTGATGCGACGCTTGACTAACTCTCGTAGCAAGTCACGGTTATATGGTTGCTCTTTAATAGTATGAGAAAAAAAGAGGTACGTTTTACCTTCTAAAAGTCGATTTTTTGGAACCTCTTTGACACCCATTAGAATATCACAAGAAGACATATCCTCCTGTACTTCAATGCCGTGTTGCTGGTACTCTTGATCAGTGAAACATCGAATATTACTGGGTTGAACCAGTATTTTCAGCTCTGAATAGGTCGTGTAAAGTGCTTGACATTGAGCGGGGCTTAATGGCACTCGCTTGTCAGGAGGTGATTTTTCTTCTCTCAGTATTCCTATTGTTATCATACTCCAAATCTAAGGTAATTCCACTAATTAATAGCTCTACTCGTACCAAAATTCAACTTTGAAACATCTCACCAGGCAATCGAAAAAAATTAATGAAGACAAATTACGAATACTTAATTACGAATGGTTTAATTACGAATGGTTTAATTACGAATACTTAATTACGAATAGTTAATTAGGAAT
>CAXDOW010000141.1:0-4795 GCA_963991165.1 uncultured Flavobacteriales bacterium
TTATTTCTGCCACACAATTAATCCAAAGTTAGTTCGTAAGACACACTTATTGTTTAGAGGGTCTGCTAAATGAAGATTGATAGAATCATTACATCAATAAATGATAACCCAGATTATGTCTCTTTTGCACAATTTACGTGTTGGGCATGGCATAAACTAGGTTATAATGTAACGTTGAGCATTGTTGGAGACCACACCGTTGACGTAGGAGAGACTGCTGACGTTGTGAACTGGGAAAATCTACCATATGTAGAGAGTAAAAAGCAATCCCAGTTTATTAGGATGTATAATGCAAGCACATATGGCGACGAAGTGTGTATGATTGCAGATATTGATATGGTCCCCTTGAGTGACGCACCTCTTGTAGCTTATGGTAGGGTTCCAGAAGATCATCTGGCTCAATTTGGCTATGAGCATCCTGCCTTTCAAAAACATCCAGATATTGGAAAGTGGCCCATGCATGGCACTGCTGGAAAGGGTAGTACGTTCAAGGAAATCATTAACCCAAACGATAAGAGTTTGGCAGCTTGTGTTTCGGAATGGAACATTTCCATGCCAGACTATCGAGCAAGACCCATGATGAGTGGATATTTTTGCGATGAGTCGCTAATCAAATGTCTTCTAGATCAATGGTCTGGAAAAGATAGCAGGGTAAGCAAAATACGAAGAGAAGAATCTGGAGATTTTAAACAGCACGCAGATGGAGGCTATACTGTTTATGGGAGAATCGACAGAGAGAAATGGAAAACCCTAGAGGGTGAAAACCTACAAGACTATTTTGAAATTCACGGTCCAAGACCGTTTACAGAAGAATGGTATAAACCAGTCGCTAGCTTTATAAGGGGAATTAAATGACATACACTAATCCATCCTTTACAAAATTTTTAGATAAAAACAAGGTGCATACAGTTATAGAGGCTGGTGCTAGGTGGGGAGCAGAATCTAGAGATTTAAGTCAATTTTATCCACTAGCCAATGTGTACTCATTTGAGCCAAATCCTGATACTGTAGAAGTTTGCAGGAATGAACTTAAAGATTTAGAGAATGTAAAATTCTATGACTACGGACTTGGTGACAAGAATAGTGAGCTTCCATTTTTTTCTACTCCAAGTGGTCACGAGGGATCATCTTCTTTTTTAAAGAGGATAGATTTTGACAAGTTTCAAGAGCAAACAGGGGTTATTAAGACTCTTAGGCTTGATGATTTTGTAGCCCAAGAAAATATTGAATGTATAGACTTGTTGTGTATGGATGTTCAAGGTTTCGAACTAAACATACTGAAGGGGGCTGGAGAATTCATTGATAAGATTAACTTTGTTATCATGGAAGAGCCTACCTTGAATAAGTGGCCCTCTTTTTTACCACAAGATATCCATTCCTTTTATATTAAAGCACCGTCTGCAAAAGAAATCCAAGATTTTATGACTAGTAATGGGTTTCAAGAAATTGCAAGGATGACAGAAAACGACGTAGAAGACAACGTAATGTACGGGAGAATTAAATGAAAGTATTATTAACTGGTGGATCAGGATTTTTAGGAAAGAATATCGTATACTATTTTCGTAATATTGAAAAGTATGATATTATGCCTATCAGTAGTAAAGTTTATGACATTAGGGATAGTTATGCCTGTAAAAAATTATTAGAATATTATAAACCTGATGTTATCGTACACGCTGCTGGTAGTGTTGGAGGTATTCAGGCAAACAAAGAGAACCCCGGCAAGTTTATGTATGAAAATCTTGCTATGGGAATGAACATGATTGAGAGTACCCGCAGATATGAAATAATAACCCAGAAAGATGTAAAGTTTATCATGTTGGGTACAGTTTGTGCATATCCAAAGCACACACCGACACCATTCTTGGAAAGCTACCTATGGGAAGGTTATCCAGAGGAAACTAACGCACCTTATGGTATCGCTAAGAAAACTTTAATGAAGATGGGCGAGACTTATCATGAACAATATGGTATGAATATTGTTAATCTCATTCCTGTAAATATGTATGGGCCACACGACCATTTTAATCTCACAAGTAGCCATGTAATACCTGCCCTTATTTTGAAGTTTTATAACGCAATGAAAAAAGGCGAAGAAGAGGTTAAAGTGTGGGGCACTGGTAAAGCATCAAGAGAGTTTTTGTACGCTGGCGATTGTGCAAAAGCTGTTCATGCCGCTATCGACAAAGATGTAGGGCCAGAGCCAATCAATATTGGAACTGGTAAAGAGATAACAATTCATGACCTAGTTACTGAGATTGCAGAACAGATGGGTTATGAAGGAACGATCAAGTGGGAAACAGACAAACCTGATGGGCAACCTCGCCGTTGTCTAAATACCTATTTGGCTACTGAGAAGTTGAACTTCCGAGCTTCAACAGATTTACAAACTGGACTTAAACATACAATTGAATGGTTTTTAAAGGAGAACAAATAATGAATTTAGGATTTTTCGTACCTACTAGTGCTGGCACCCCACAAAATACAAAGATTTACAATTTTCTAAACAATTCAGTTGAAGACCTCACATCTGCTTCTGTATTTTTTAACGACACTGGGTTTAATCCAGTAGCTCCTAGATTTGGAATGTTTGATTCTGCTGATATGTGGAGCTTTAGTGGCAACCTAATTTGTACAACAATAGATAATTTAAAAAGGGCAGTGTCAACTGTCAACAATATTAAACTTGCATATCTCTTTAGTTCCAGTGAAGATATAGAAAGAAACTTGTTTGACTTTGTTGGTATAGCACAAACATACAAGGTAATCGTAGATAATCTAGTAGACTATAACACGTTTTATAGACTAACAGGGCACAAACCGGTTCTCGTAGAGGATTGGTCAGTCGATAAATTAAAGGAGATTTTCAATGGGTAGTTTTGACGATAAAGTTATTGACTTGTACAACGAGCAAAATAAAAGCACCTACGAAATCGCAAAAGAGCTAAACACTTATCCAAATAAAATTAGAAGAACGCTAATTAAACATGGGCACGATTTAAAGGATAAAAGTAGCGCACAAAAAGCGGCACTAGAATCTGGTCGTAGTGCCCACCCTACCGCTGGTAAGAAAAGAACCAATGCTGAGAAAATTGCTATCAGTCAAAGCCTTGTGAACTATTGGGGTGAAATGAGCGAAGAAGAAAAAGCTCGACGAGTAACGCAGGCAAAAAACAATTGGAAAAATATGACGGCACAGCAAAAAGAAGCTATGCGGTCTAAGGGTATCACCGCTATTAGAACTGCCGCAAAAGAAGGTTCTAAAATGGAGAGATGGGTAAAAGAGAAGCTAGAAGCCGCTGGATTCTTCGTAAAGACGCACGTTGTAATAATTCCATCAGAAAATCTGGAAATTGACTTGTATATTCCTGATTTGAAGACTATAATAGAAGTAGACGGGCCTAGTCATTTCTTGCCTATCTGGGGAGAGGAAAAGCTCCAGAAACAGGTAAATGCTGACCTTAGAAAGTCAGGTGCCCTTTTGTCTAAAGGATATGCAGTGATCCGTTTGAAGTCACTGGGACAGGAAAGTTTGGCAAAGCGTGAAGAGATGCTGTCATCTGTATTAGATGAAGTAACTAAGATCTCTAAAAAGTTTCCGCCAAAGAGTAAACGTTTTATTGAGGTTGAATAATGAAAGATGATTTGTTTGAGGGCGTTTCTCTCGAAACTCCACAGAGTGTTGATGCTAGCGTAAAGGATGTTGTTGTGCCAGATGGACCAGATCCCACTTCACCAGAATGGAATGATTACGTTCTATCTTTATTCGACGAGAGCGAATTGTATGATGGGCGACCATTGTGTGCAGGATTGAGGAGGGTGGCAGAACTTCTGCTAGGAAGGATTGTCAGTAGTAGACCAACTCAAGTGTTTCCCCCCACAGAAGGGGATTCTATTGGTAGAGCTACTGTTATCTGGGAAGTAGTGTTTGAAGATGGTAGTATATTTAGTGATGTGGCTGATTGCTGGGAAGGCAACACAGACGACACATTTTGCGTGTTTAACACCGCTACAGCAGCAACGAGGGCTGAAGGTCGTGCTTTAAGAAAAGCTCTTAGACTCAAGACTGTGGCCGCTGAAGAGATGACCAAGAAGAATACTGCTAGTATTGTGCGTAGTATTAGCCAAACTAAGGCGATGGCAAATACAGATGGTGAATATAATAATTCATCTAGAATGACTGAGCCACAAGCCAACTTTATTGATGGCAAATGTCAACAGTTAAATATAGATGTGGAAGCATTTTTTGAGGAGGTATTCGATGCAAATGTAAAGCGTAAAGTAACGAAGATTCAGGCCAGCGATGCTATTAAGTTATTGGGCGGTGATTATCAAAAAGACAAGAGTTTATATGCTAATTTCATGGGTTACAAGTCTGATTGGAGGGGTTAATGAAGGTAAATTATACTTCAAAAAACGGTCGCATTTCAGTTGAACTGGAGGGCGACGGTCAAAAGGAGATTTTTGAGCAAATCTCAAGATTTCAAGAGGTTTTTGAAGAAGCCTCATGCGGTAAATGTGGCTCTGACAATATTAAATTCGTTGTTCGTAACGTAGATGATAATCTATATTATGAACTTCGTTGTGCGGATTGCGGAGCAAGGTTGTCCTTTGGTTCTCATAAGAAAGGTGGTGGTCTATTTCCGAAACGAAAAGATGGCGACACTTGGCTTCCAGATCGAGGTTGGGTGAAGTGGAACCCCAAAACTGAAAAGAACGAATAAGGAGACTAAAAAAGAAGGGCAGGGTCTTCGGACCCTACCCTTTTTCTCTTACTCTTAGGGTTTGTTCAGAG
>CAXDOW010000142.1:0-4671 GCA_963991165.1 uncultured Flavobacteriales bacterium
CTTTTGAACAACTTGTTGCTAAAAATATAACTGATAAAAAACCTAATAATACAAACTTGTTAAATTTCATTTCATTAAAAAATTGATTGGTATACAAATTTAGTCTTTTTTTAACAGATTCGCAAATGTTGAGTACTTATGAAAAAGCTAAAAGATAACTATTGCGTCTATAAGTACATTGCTAGTGAAAAGATAATACAGGGTGTTATCAATTTTCTTTTTATAATTTCAATAACTCTATCCTATACATGTTAAGATATGTTATATGGTCAAAAACATGAACTTCAACAATTTGTTTTTTCCAAAGTTAGCTACTTACAATAAGTAAAATAACCGAGTTCGAACTCCTTAAAAGCATTTGTTGTTTGGTCTAACTAAAAGAACCTCAGGACTTTGTGATAATAAAAAAAGCGGAAAACTATCTCAAAATGAGATGGATTCCGCTTTGGTGGACCTAAGTGTTCTTAATTCGAAAAGTTCTATGGAAATTGATTCTAAGAAATTTTTTAGTGAAGTATCAGTTTATGATTACTAATATTAACAGATGATCTAATGGAAAGGTTATATACACCTTTAGAATAATCTGATAAGTCTATTTGAGTTGATATATCACCGATTGATTTAATAGACTCAAAATAAATTTGTTCTCCTAAAATATTAGTTACTAAAATTTCAGTTTCAGAATTTGGACTGAATTCTAGATTAAAAATATTCGAAGATGGATTAGGATATATCTTAACTTCTAAGTCATTCTCATCGATTGAAGTAGCATTACAATTAGCCTCGCATTCTTCTGAAGATTGAAAGTTTCCACTACCGTCATAAAATTCAACACAATAAAACGGGTCTGGTAAACAATCCCAAGTTGGTTCTATTTGACTTTCAATATTCACTGTAAATATATTGGTGTAATCACAAATTTCATTTGACTCTACAAGAGTTATCAAACCAATACCTTGATTTCCCCATTGGATATTTACAGAATTGCCATTATTTTCAATTATATTTCCTCCTTGTACTGACCATAGAAGGGTATTTCCATTGTCAGAAGCGGAATAAAAATGTGACGAAAATGGCTCAGGGTCGGGGTTACCGAAAATTACATTTTCAGTAATTGGTTCTGGAACAATCACCTCTATTAGAGGCAGAGAGCAACCATTAGCATCTGTTCCGGTCACGAATATCGAACCTGGCATTAAATCCGTAACAACATTACCACTTACCGTAATGACGTCGTTTTGATTTACAGTCCATAAATAATTTACTGGGCTTGCTCCTGTCGAAACAACTTGAGCTTGTAATCCATCTACATTGGAACAACTGGATGGATCAATTGTTGGGCTAACCACTATAGGGACGGGCTCGGTAATGGTGAAAATTTCAGACTGCACACAGCCTACGCCATCAACAAATTCTAAGAGATAGTTTCCAGCAGATAAATCAGACAGACTACTTTCAAAGCTTATGGGAACATAATCGTTTAAGGCGATAACAGAATACCACGTTTGGTTAAATGGTACTTGACTATTTGTTGAACTATAAGAAGCAGCACCATCATTCCCATTATGACATGTAACATTGCTTGAAAAAATATTTAAGATTATATCGTTGGGGTTAGAAAGAACCACCGTTTCAGATATTTGACAATTATTGTCATTAATAGCAGTCACCGTATAGGTATCGGCAATTAGATTTTCTGTCAACGATGAGTTAGATGCAATACTCCCCACACCATTAATCACCTCATAAGAAAAAGCACTAGCTCCACCGCTACCGATGGCTAATATGGTTCCATCATTGCTATTAAAACATATAGGGTTGGTCGATTCAACAGATAATTCAATTGGAGACGGTTCGCCAACACTTGCGGAAGAAGAAAATACACACCCATTGACGGTTGTTATTTCGACAGAATATGATCCAGCAGACAAACCAACAATGGAAGAAGATTGACCCCCATCAATTGCTGATATGGGTAATCCATTAACATACCATTGAATTGCACCAATTTCTGCAAAAGGAATAGAGAAATTAGCAGCTAATGTTCCATCATCAGCATTATTACAAGTTTCGTCTGAAACTATTAATTCTATGTCGACCTCCTGCGGATCATCAATACTAAATATTTCAACGTGTTCACACCCTTCTTGGTCAAAAAGAAAAAGGTTGTAAGTGCCGGCTGATAAAGAGGTTACGTTATCGGTCAACATTCCTGCAGGAGACCATAGGTAATTGTAACCTCCGTTTCCTCCAGAAACACTTGTTATGTAAATACTTCCATCTTCTCCCCCAACACATGAGGGGGGGGTAACAATACTATTTACCACAATGTCCTCAGGAACAGTAATAGTAAAGGCATGGAATTCTTGGCATCCGTTACTACTTTCAATGCTAATATTATAATTTCCTTCAGGTAAGTTTTGAATATTTATAAAGTCGGCATTCGTTGTCTGTTCTGAAAATAACAAATTGTCATTATAGACGTAAACGGTGTAAGGTGGTATACCACCACTAAAATTTTCAATTAAAATTTCACCATCCTCAAAGTCGTCGAAGCATTCTGGCTGATTGACAGTCGTCGTGCCTATTTCGAAATTACAATCTTCTACGTCAATAGAAAATAAAGCAGAGGATTCACAGCCATTTGCATCTGTCACCGTTACACTGTAGGTCTGGTTACCACACAAATTAACAGCAGTCTGTGTCGTTTGGGCGTTGTCATCACTCCACACATACTCAAATGGTGGTGTGCCAGTAGTAGAGGTCACGCTAGCAACACCATTACAAATATTATTAGGGGGCACCGTCAGTGAATGAGTAATTTCTACATCAAAATTACAATCCACATAAGCCAAGGTAGTGAATGTATCGACCACTGCCCACTCAGCGGGATCTTGAAAGCTTCCCTCTGAACAATATGCCACGACACTCCAAACATAGGTGGTGTTAAAATCCAAAAGACCTATCACTTTACTGGTAGATGTGCTATCTAAGTTGGATAAATTATTCCATTGTAATGAATCAACGTGCTTGTACTTCACTAAAAAATCTTTTACACCTGTGCCCAACATCGAATCCCAGTGACCTTCGACAGTGGCCATGTAAGAATTAAAAGTGTAATTATCAGTGTATAATCCAGTTGCTTGGGGACAGTCCTGTGCAACGGCTCCAAAACTGAAAAATACTAATAGCATTGAAAAATAGAACTTCATTTAAGGTATCACTTTGTTATAGTTCAAAGATAATTAAAATAAAAAATAAAAGTCTTCAGGATGTAAGTTTTGATCGCTATTATTAATGAATAGCCTAGCCAATTGGTTCTGAAATACAAGATATTGAACCAGTTGTCATTAATCTACATATGGATAAGGATTGTAAAGATCAATAGAATTACAATTTTATCAAATAGTATTGATGCTATTTCAATGTGATTTATGATTGAAATGGAAGAAACTGAACCATTAGTTATTAACATTCAGTTGGATGTCTAAGATGAAGAAAAATGAAAAAACTGTCAAACGATCTGTCAATAATAAATGGAAAAAAATCTAAAACTACTAGAGAAAGAGGGTTTTTCTTTGCCTACTCTAAAGCTAAACAACACTAAAAATGTCAGTTATCGATTTAATTAAAATACTTTAAGGTCAATAAAAAAAAAGCGAAACACAATTATGATAGTGTTCCGCTTTGGTGGGCCTAAGCGTCATTATTTGGAACATTTATATACTTTTGTAGAATGTTTGTGTTAAAAACAAATCTTTACCATTTAATTTGACTTATGCATCAGATATTTTTCTTTCTAAGTATACTATTTATATTTTCTTGTAGTGATCAAAAAAAAATTCTTTTTGAAAGACCATATCTAAAAAAAGAACTTAAACTTATAGAGGAATTCGATCCAGTTAGAAACGAGTATTTTCTAAATAAAACTTGGGTAAACGTCATTGACTCTTTGTCACTCGAAAGTTATTTGAGAGAAATATATAATAATCCTGTTGCTTATTATGATAGAGCTAATTTCATTTTTCAACAGTCAAAATTTAACATGTATTCAGAAATATCTTCATTAGAGAGATCTAAAGAAATTTTACTTGAAAAAATAAATAACGATTTATTGAAAAGTATCGAGATATTAGATACAATACATGAGGCACAATTTTTACTATCTAAAGTTCTGTTCATACAAAATGAATTGGAAAAATCATTAACATACTGTAATAATTCAATAGAATTAAACCCTAATAAATCTCAATACAAAGATTTTAGATGTGTGATTTGGAAATCAAATGGTCGACAAGATTTATCATATAACTTCTACAGAGCCCAACTAGATGATGTTATTGAAAATTTAGATACGCTTATTAAACCATTAGTAGTGAGGGTTAAAAATGATAAGACAAATTTAATTGAAAACGACACCCTTAATCATTGTTGGGCTCTTAAATCAGCATTCGAAAAAGTGTTAAATTATTCAAATTCTTTTCAAAGGGAGGAAATTTGTTTTGAAATCGATTTAATTTACAATACATATGATTTAGAGCGAATATATTCCGATGGGATATTTGACAATTTTTGTAAATAGCAATCAACAGGTCATTATAAACTTATCATATAGTTTCTGATATCTTGTCAATGAAAAATACGATTAACCCACCGCGAACTTTTTTATAC
>CAXDOW010000143.1:0-4664 GCA_963991165.1 uncultured Flavobacteriales bacterium
ATTAACGATGTTCTAAAAATATCTTTAATAGCTGTAGCAATCATACTACAAAAGTATTAGTCTCAAATTCTATATATTTGTATCCAAACAATGTTTATCCAATGGACATACTTAAACTTTTTTTGTTATCTACAGCTTTACTCATTTGCCATTTCGCCTTGTCTCAATCGTATCTTCTTTCAGCACCAAACATTGAACAACCAACATCATCTGTTGTCGATATTCCTGTCCCATCTTTTGATGAGTTTAGCGAAACGAAAAATGGAGAAATGTATGAATTCGCCAAAGTTGTGCCTACCTCTATTTCAGTATTAGCTGGAGAATTAACAAAAGTTCCTAATGGTCAAGTTTGGACGATAAACGTACAATCCCACGGTGCTAAAGCATTATCGTTGTATTACGATGAATTTTGGATTCCAGCAGGTGGCCAATTGTTTATCTATTCACCTGATCAATCGCAAGTGATTGGTCCCTTTACCTCAATACATAACCATTCCTCTGGCCTTTTTGCTAATGAGCTCATTATGGGGCAAGAGCTAGTCATCGAATATTTTCAACCCGACTATCAAACGCGTCTGCCTTATTTACACATCGACAAGGTGGCTTATGCCTACCGTGGAGTCAGTGGTGGCTGGGGAGGCCCATTTGGCTCATCAGAATTTTGTCAAGTTAATGCCAATTGTTCAGAGGGAGATAACTGGCAAAATCAAAAAAATGCAAGTTGTCGTATTCAAATTATTGATGGCTGGAGCAGGGGGTGGTGCTCAGGTGCTTTAATTAACAATACTGCCAACAATTGTACGCCCTATGTTCTTTCTGCCGACCATTGCTTTGATGGCGGTTCTATTTCCTCTAACGATTTGAATCAAGCTGTTTTTTATTTTAACTATGAATCAAGCGGATGCAACAATCCACAAAATGAACCCTCTTACGACGCTTTGACAGGCTGTGCTTTGGTTTCAAATAGTGGTGGTCAAGGGAATAATGGAGATTCGGATTTTTTTCTGGTAGAGCTAAATTCAGAACCTGATTTCAATCCCTACTTTGCTGGATGGAATCGCTCTAACTCTGCGGCCACGTCTGGCGTAAGTGTGCACCATCCCTCCGGAGATATAAAAAAAATATCTACTTATAATAGCTCCTTGTCAAGTGCTGGTGGTTTAAATTGGGGAAATAACAACAACACCCATTGGCGGGTAACATGGATTGCTACTGCAAATGGCCACGGAGTGACAGAAGGCGGTTCGTCGGGCTCACCTATTTTTAATCAAAATGGTTTAATTGTCGGAAAATTAACGGGTGGTTCGTCCTATTGCAATGCGCCAAATCAATCAGATATATATGGCAAAATGTGGTACAGCTGGGATCAAATGGGAAATACTTCATCCCAACAACTAAAACCATGGCTCGACCCCAACAACACCAATGCCATTTCCTTAGAAGGTCGTTATTGTGGTGACGACGTGCCGGGTTGTACTGACCCTGATGCTACAAACTATAACCCTGAAGCTACCGTAGATGATGGGAGTTGCACCTACTGTACGGATAGCGAAGTGACCCTCAATTTCTTGCCAGATTGTTACGGCATAGAAACATCTTGGCAACTAAAAAATGAGCAAGGACAAGTACTATACAATGCTCCTGAGGGCTATTATCCTGGTGGCGAATCGGCCGACGATATGAATCCTAACCCAACTTGGAGTAAAGAAGTGTGGTGTTTAGCCGAAGGGTGCTATACCTTTAGCGTTTATGACTCCTATGGCGATGGTATGTATGGAGCTAACCCCGAATATGCCTGCGGACAAAATGGCGACTACAACATTGTTGTGAACGGAATGGAAGTAGCTAGTCTAATCGCTAACAATGCCAATTTTGAAGAGAATGAAGAAAATGAATTCTGTGTGGAAGTATCCTCAGTTTCCGAATTGGCGCCAACAAAAAGAAAATTGAAAAAAATCATCAATCTTTTCGGACAAGAAATACCTATTACCAAACACATTCCCATGATTTACTTGTATGAAAATGGATCGGTTGAAAAAGTCATTCTATTCGATCAGTAGGAAAGGAGTTTTTAGATTATTCGATAGAATCCCCCCATATTTTGATGCTTTATCATATCATTTGCTGGTATGCCAGTGATTTAGAGAGAAGAGAAAATTTTGTTTAAATTTGGTGTTCTCTTAGCATGGTTTATATTGGATGAAAAAAATTTTAATCGCATTGTTTTTTTTGGGAACACTTGCCGCTAATAGCCAGTCGGCCGATACAAGCAGTGTGACCGACTCTTCAAGCAGTACAAAACTGAATAATTTTTTTAACAATTTAGTATTTGAAGGGTCTTCCTACGTCAATTTCGTTGATAATGATTTACAGTTTTTCAATCAAAATAATACTTTTTCAGGTAATTTTTTGGTTTTGAACGCAGGTGTATACATAACAGAAAGTATAGTTGTTGGTCTAACTACTCTTGACTCTAAAATAGATGGCAAAATTAGATACATCCATCAATATTATTTCAACTACATGTTTTTCAACAAACCAAAGTTTAAAGCATACTATTCACACAAATTACCCACCAACGACTGGGAAGAAATCAATAACAATAGATTCAAGTACTCTAGATCAGGAATTGGCATGAAAATTAGAATTTACAATACTGACAAACTAGGGTATTTTTTAGACACAAATTATGACTTCATGGTGTCTCAAAAAACTGCAGAATCTAGAAATGAAATTGTACTTCTCGGATTTTCCTTGAAATTTAATTAAATAATCAGGCTATAATTTCTTAAATTTGTTTGATAATCTAACACCCTTCATTTATGCAAAGTTTACTGTTTTTACCTGTTGCTCTTCTAATCAATGTGTTAGTTTGTACTGTCAGTTACAGTCAAACTGATAGCAAACTACCTAACGACACCCGCTGGGTGCGTGAATCCTTAGAATATAAAGCCCTTTGTGAGCAAACCTATCAAAGTGCTTGGCGAAACATTAGTAAGTCATTTATAAATAATCCTCAAGCAGTTATAGTAATGGATTTAGATGAAACGGTACTGGACAACTCATTATACCAGTTGGAACTGTTTGAAAAATCCGAAACATATACACCAGATAGTTGGAATTCATGGGTCAATAAAGAACAAGCTGGTCTTGTTCCAGGTGCTAAAGAGTTTATTTTAAATTTTAAAAATAAAACAAAATGCAGTATTGTTTACATCAGTGATCGCGATGCTAAAACTCTAAAAGCAACCTTTAATAATTTGAAACAATTAGGGGTGCTTTTCGATGATGACATTATTCTATTGCGTAAGGATAATAATGACTCCAAAGACATTCGAAGAGAAGAAGTGATGCGAGGGACTGGAAGAATGAAAAAATACGGACCAAAAATGATAATGGCCTATTTTGGCGATCAAATGGGCGATTTTCCAAAAAACGACTCCTTTAAATTTTCTGTTAATAAATTCATATTTCCGAATCCCATGTATGGTAAGTGGTAATATGCTACTTCTGTAAATTATTGCATTTGTTTTTTCAACTCAATGAACAATTGCAGATTTTTTCAGTCTTCAGTTATACCATTTATCTTCCAGCACTTGTCTTATTATCTTGCATTTAATCAATCATCGCTATTATCAAAACCTAACAAGAGATTGTTGCGTTAATAGTTAAGGTATTCTGCTTTAAACACACCATTTTTCTTAATTAAAACAAACTTCGAATGGCACTAACCAATATAGATGAAGAAAACGATATTGACATTTCAAAATTTATCGATAATTAGTCCGTTCAAAGATTTTTTTTAGGACAATAAAAAAACCTTAGGTAACAAAAATACCTAAGGTTTAAAATAGGTTACAACAAATTGATTATTCTGTTGGCATGTTCCACATTTTCATAATAATTCGGCTATCAACTCTCACCAAAGAATTTGCGGCAGTCGCTTTAGACCAGTTTGCAAATCCTTCCGAACTATACATTAAGTCAGTCGCTTCAATAAATGTAGCATAGTCTTTAAATGTGCCAAGAACATAATGAGACTCGCCCAATTGCTGGCCAGATAATAATTGTCCTAAGGCCAATCTAGTGTTGGTTTTTTTAAGTATGTCCTTAGAATCTTCAACTAATTGTTTGAAAGCGGCGGCTGTTGCTTGAGGGTTTTCAACATTTAAAAACCAAAGTGTTTGAAAAGTGTTTCCTTCGACTTGTTCAGAACTTATTAACTCACGGCCTGTGACAGACTGTGATGGTTCAAAACCAATTTTGCTAAAAGTCATCATTACTTTTTGAAAGTCTTCATTACCCATCATTAAAGTTGGATCCACCATTTTATTGACCATTTTAGGGTCTGGATGCCACATGGTCATGGAATGAGTGAAGTTTTTATCGTAACCAAAAGCATGCATGCTTAGGGCAGCCATAGGCATTTCCTTTCCCGTTTTGGAAGTGAAAAATTCGTTCATCGTTTGCATAAAGACTTCTTGTTGATCCATAGGAACCGTGAAGTCATAATTAATAAAAGTGAATTGAGAAAACGATTGCAATGACAATAGCAGTGCAAAAGTCAAAAATAAATGTTTCATAAGATTTAGTTTGTTAAGTTATTTTTCAAATTTAATTTATTAAGAGAAAACAATTAGTTAATTTCTAATAATATTTTAGTT
>CAXDOW010000144.1:0-4626 GCA_963991165.1 uncultured Flavobacteriales bacterium
TAATGTTTGAATTTAACACACAGCCATTAGCATCAACAACATTTAAAAAATATGTCCCAACAAATAAATTACTAATGTCTTCACTAGCATCTTGAAATCCATTTGGACCACTCCAACTATAGCTATAAGGACTAACACTGCCTCCAAGAGTAAAGTCAATCCAACCATCATTGTTATTATAACAACTAATATCATACCCATTATAATCAGAACTCGATAATGAGGAAGTAAATGCAGATGGTTCAGTTAGAATAATATCTTGAAAATCACTGCATCCATTATCGTCTGTAATTGAAACACTATACTCTCCCGCTGGTACATTGACTATATTTTGACTGGCCTCACCAGTGTTCCAAGCAAAATCATAAGGAGGAACACTCCCCGAAACAGACAAACCAATGGCGCCGTCTAATAAACCTATACAACTAATGTCAAAACCATTGTAATCAGTTAACGACTCTATTGACGATGAAAGCTCCAATGGCTCCTGTAAAACAATCGAATCTAACAAAACACACCCATTAAAGTCAGTTACCGTTAATTGATATTGCCCTGCTGATAAATTACTCATGGAAGAAGATGTCTGACCATTATCCCAAAGTAATCCGTATGGCGAAACACCACCGTCTAACAATGCAGTAACAGAACCATCAAATAAACCAAAACAGCTAATATCATAACCATTATAGTCCGTATCAGAGGTTAGTATTGAAGAAAGATTGGGTGGTTCAGTAAGGGTAATGTTTGAATTTAACACACAGCCATTAGCATCAACAACATTTAAAAAATATGTTCCAGCATATAACTGACTTAAATCTGCACTATCACTTTGAAAGTTGTTTGGTGATGACCAGCTAAAATTATACGGAGCTACACCACCCGAAATTGTTGAAACAACGTTGCCGTCATTGTAAGAATTACAACTAATGTCATAGCCATTATAGTTATTAATTGTTTGAATTTCGGTAAAAAGTGATGTTGGTTGAGTAAGTTCAACCATAGTATCCATTGAACAACCAAAGTTATCACTAATAGTTAAATGATAATCGTTAGCATAAAGGTTATATATGTTTGGGGTATTATAACCGTCAGTCCATTCATATAAAATAGGTGGGAACTGAGAGGTTACTGAAACTTCAATAAAGCCATCTTCAGAGCCATAGCACGAAACCCCGTAGCCATTAAAGTCACTTAAAGATGTTATTTGAAGATCGATATCATTTACGTAAACATCCAATAAGTAAGACTCTGAACCATTTCCACAATTTGTTATCAATTCAATAGTATGTAATCCTTCCGTTTCAAAAATAAATAGAATTGAATCCGAATTGGCTTCAATTAACTGATTATCAACATACCAGTCTTGATAGCATAATAAGCCTGAACTTTCATTAACAAAATAAGTTGTATCCCCAACACACAACGTGGTGTCACTGATATAAAAACTTGGTGTTGTAGAACAATCTAAACACATGAAATAATCAACTGGACTAATAGCAGTTTTTGAAGGTGAAAAATCACTAGCAACTAATGAGGTAGTAGTAAATGAAGAGGTGCTTGTTTGAGTTAAAGTTACGCTTTCTTCATCAATTGACGGTGAATATTGCTGACACCCAACAACACCCATACTATCTGTCTTAATAAAAAGGGGGTCAAAAGAATCCGCGTTGAAAAAACTACCATCTGTATAAGCAGAAATTGTGTAACCATTATCATGATTTGCACTGACTCCTATCCCTTTATCGCTGCCACTCGAACCGATTACACTTGACCATTCTAAATTTAAATCATCATCAAATTTTAACAATAGAATATCTCTTCCAGAAAGATCTTCTGCAGCATGACTTGCGGTTTGTGTAATTTGTGTTATCGAAGAAGTATTGTAGCCATAGGTAGCTCCTCCAAGAATAAACCCACCATTGAGCCCTTCACTGATTGATCGAATAAGGTCTGTTTGTGTCACAGAGCCAACATCGTTAGTACCAATGAGAGACCCATCGCCCTCAATTTTGGAAATAACTATATTCCCATTATTTGTACTTGAGTTTGAGGCAACAACGATATCATCATTTTCATCAATCATTGCATCACCCGCCCAGTCATAATGGCTTTCAACGATTCCCCCCTGTCCACCATAAGAATTTTCCCAAACGATTAGACCATCAGGAGTTACTCTTCCTAAATTAAACGTTGAGTTACCCAAGTCGATTGTTAAATACATGTAATCTCCATTGGAAAACTCATCAATCGCATGAATTTTTCCAGATGCCACACTTGCTGACCATACCACTTCACCCAAAGAAGTGGTTTTCATTATAGCACCTTCTCCACCTACAAAAAAATGACCATCGGACGTTTCTATGGCTGAACAGATGTAACTTCCTATACCAGAATAGTATTTTGACCATTGAATTTCACCTAAATTATCAATTTTCAACAAACTACCACCATGACCATCCATTTCCCCACCAATAATTACTCCATTATCATCGGTATCACTAATAGAAATGCCCCCTCCAGAAGCATATAAATTAAACCAAATTAAACTTCCGCATTCGTCAATTCTGTAGGCATAAACTCGGCAATTGTTATTGTCAGCATGTTGACCCGTACCCACAAATCCTCCGTCATTTAAAATAGTGAGATCTAATCCACCATTCATTCCTGGCAAATTGTATGTTCTAATAAATGTATTCTTTTGGGCTGAACATACGATTGAAACCAAAATGAAAAACAAAAACGTATTTAAACGTACTATTTTTCTGAAATAAGTGTATCTATCTCCCATCTGGGTAATCCGATTTTTTTAACAAGAAGACTATCTAATAAATGAAAATCCACTAATTTCTCTGAGTAAAAAAATAGTTCATTTTTACTTTTCTCAACTAAGTTACATTTCGACAGTCCATCTAACTCCTTTATAATTTTTGGCCCTAAATGTGGGCACATAATCATCGGATCTTTGAATACAATAGTGTATTTGTAGTCATTACATTTATCCTCTGAATAGAAATAAACGAATAGAATAGTTAGCAGAATTTTTATTTTGAACATAATTAAAATTTTAAACAAACACCTTCATTAACAAACTTTCAACTACTAAATAAAAGCGTTCGTACAACATGCTCATAAACTAATGATAGATACACAGAAAGATTATCTAAAATGTGTTAACATGAGACGGAATCTTTTACAATTTAAACCTCCTCGTTGTATAATGCTCAACGCGTAAATTATGAAAATGCAAAAAATTATTACGAACAAATGATTCATAAACAAATCGAGTCAATGGTTAATTTAATGCCGACAACCAAAAGTACTATTTTTTGATAAACAATTATTACGTTTTCCATGATAAAAAAAACACAGACGCACTTTTAGCAGATTTGATATTTGCCAAGGTTGTATTGAAAATGTGTCGAAAAACTATAAGCCGATAAGTGAAAACATATTGAACAAATAGCTTATGATAAGAAATGAGGTGTAATGATTAGTTTACGTTAAATCAACGTAGCATGCGTTTGATATTTTTAAAGAAAAAATGGAGGGGTGTTGTTGCATTAGACTCTTCATAATGTCAGACAAGCAACTCAAAACTATTTTATATTCTCCAGTAATTGTAGAGCTCATTGCATCCGATTCAACAAACAATCCGGTTTTTGACAGTTTGTCTGTAAATATTCTTATTGGAATGGTACATTCATTTGTTAAAGGGAAATAGCTTATCTCAACGGTTATTATCATGTTATTTTTGTAAAAGTAAACCCACAAATGCAGGTTCAATATTCTGTAAACAATTTGATGAATTGATGATATCATACTTTTCGTTAAGGTAAACTCCTGGCTTTAATTGCAATAGCTTAAATTGGTTAAAAATTAATTTCAAATCACTCAATTTAAATAATTTGGCATATTTGAACACATCATCCTGTTGTTTATTTAGTCCAATTGTCGATTCTGCATTCAAACAACCAATAATTAACCATCCATTCTTTTTCAAGACTCGATACATTTCTTGTATTGCTTTTTGTTGATTTTTTACAAATTCAATCATTGTTATTGAGGCAATTATACTATGACTTTCATTATTAAAAGGCAGGTTTTCAGAATTTGCCAATAAAAACTTGGCCTTAATTTTTTTTTGTTTTGCAATATTTAACATTGCTTTTGAGTTATCAGCGCCAATAACACGAAAACCTTCTTGTACAAAAAATTCAGTCCAGTGACCAGTACCACATCCCAATTCTAATAGTTTACCTCTTGGGATTTTTTTAACAAATTGTGATATAATTTCTTTTTCAATTTTATCTACTATTCTACCAAAATCGGATTGGTAATACTCATCATATTTTCTAGCTATATCCTGTTCAAAAAAAATACTCATACTATTTAATAATTACATTTTTTCCAAAAAAATTATGTAATCACAAGCTCTCATTTGATTTTTTTGATGATCTCTTTAAAAGTTTTGCTACTTCTTTAGGTGTGTCTACATGAAATTCCCAAATGGCCATTGAAATATAATCAGTTAAGACATATTCTGCCGCCGTCACTAAAATGAGATTTTGTGTTTTATGGAAGGGTTTTTTTAACATTTATCTATTTAAAATCTACAAGGTTTTTAAA
>CAXDOW010000145.1:0-4586 GCA_963991165.1 uncultured Flavobacteriales bacterium
CAATAGATAGAATAACAGTAATTAGCAAAAGGTTTTTAATTGTTTTCATAATATTAAAATTTTAAGTTAAAACTAGTTATAAAATGCCTACCTGGCATGGGAAACCACTCATACACTTGATAGGACTTATTCAAAAGATTATTAATTTTTAGGTTTAGAGTAAAGGGTTTATTAACCAATTCATAATGAATTACAAAATCGGTAATAAAATAAGGTGCCAACTCATTACTTTCATCGGAAGAAGTATATACATTACCGTTATATGAATTCACCATAGAAAATTGCCATTGATTTAAATCAAATTGTGTCAAACAACTCGCTTTGTGAAATGGCACATAAGCCAATTGTTTGTTAAGACTATTGTCGTTTTCAATGTCACTTTGATTTATTGTGGAAATGGTAAAAGCATACGAAAACTGTGACATTACATGAATTACTCCTAATTTTTTATTGAAGTTGTATTTTAATTCCATACCTCTAGACCATACTTGTTTCAAATTTTGAGGAATCCATACTGTCTCAGAATTTGGTTGCCAATAAATCATATTATCAACTATATTAGAAAAAAGTGACATAGAAGCACTTTTATATTCTAAAGTAGTCTCTGAATTTAGTGCTAGTTCTGGAAGCAAATCAGTATTTCCTTTGGCTCCATCGCCAAGCCAGTATAAATCGTTAAAAGAAGGGGCTCTAAAGTTTTTAGCGATATGTACTTTCCAACTTAGATTTGAATTTAGACATAAATGATGACCATAATTATACAACAAGGGAACAGAATAAATAGGATGAATTTCTTTACGCAATGATGCAGTTGTTGTAAATCTATTTAGCTGATATTTTGTCGAGATAAAACTGGCCACTAAATTCTCATCAGCTATTTTACTGTAGTAATTAGAATTGACTCTTCTAATTTGGAAATTTAAGCCAATAAATGTAACGAGATTTTTGAAAGTTCTTTGTAAGTTTAATGAAGAAAAATTATGGCTTGTATGTAAACGACTTCTTACGGTATTAGATTGGTATTGAAATTTTTCAGTTGTAAAAGCATGAGTTAATCGTAAAGAATAATTATTTTGATATTTATTCCAGAAAAACTTTGTCCTTATTGCATCATCCCATTGAACAGCCATAGGATTAGAACTTAACATGCCTACTGGCACTTCCCTAAAGTTATTTGTAATCCATACATTAAAACCAGATGAAAATCTATCTTTTCGATGAGAATAATTCATTAAATACTGCTGACTAGACTTGTAAGCATGTTCCTGTATTTCTAATGTATTTTCTGGCAAACCAGTGTTTATATAGTCAAAATCATTTTCAATCTCTAAATTTGAATACTGAAGATTTAAAGACGAAGTACTATCATTGAATTGATAATAAATTGACTGTGATTTAAGTCCAAAACTACCTACTGAATAATCCATATCCCAATTGTGATTAGGGTCAAGGTCAATAGAATTTTTTAGCTGTATACTTCCACAAACAGCACCACTACCTGATAATGTAGAGTGACCGCCACTATTAAGTTTTATATGTGAAAAAATGGAAGACGGAAAAAGACCTAAGTCTACTACACCCGTACTTAGGCTATTGACAGGAATATCATTCCACAATACCTGAGTACTTGAAGCTGGCAAGCCCCTAAAAAAAGCCGTAGAAAGAGCCCCGTATTCTTTTACATACACAGGGCCAAAATGACGTAATAAATCGGACAAACTAATTGAATTTTTACTCAATGAACTATCCATACACCACTGTTGTACTCCTACTAGATGTAAATCTAACACGCTTTCTTCTAACTGCACTTCTGGAATATCAACTGTGATATCCTGAGCAAATAATGCAATAGGAAAACAAAAGATATATATTAATAATCTTTTCATATGTCCAATGCTTTTATTCCCGAAAGCATAATGGTTAATACGACAACGGTAGGTTTTCTGACTTGCTCTTCTAAGCAACCTTCCCATTCGTACACGAACAGTGGTGTGGAGAACTTAGATTGGGTAACACGAGCTTACAGCTGCGGGTACAGTTGAGGATTCTCACCCCATTCCCTTAAATCCCATTGCGTTGCAAAGTAAAAGCAAAAAAAAGAAATACTAGTCAAATTAGTAACTTATTTTACTAAATGGCATTACGGAAGATGTTTATTGCAATATTATAGGCACTTTCAAAAGCCAAAGGGTCAATATTAGTTTCTAAACGCTTTTCCTGACAAAAGGAAAGTAACTTTTCTGAGGGCATATTACCTACTAATTCATCATGAGCCATTGGACAACCCCCTAATCCTTTGACCGCTCCATCAAAGCGGCGGCATCCACTTTCATAAGCTGCCTCTACCTTTTCTCGCCAACTTTCTGGTGTGGTGTGTAAATGTGCTCCCCATTCCACTTGATTGATTTCTGACAAGAGTTGGGTAAACAAACGACGAATCGATGGTGGAGACGAGACGCCTGTTGTGTCCGATAATGCTATGATTTCGACTCCCAATTGTGATAATTTTTCTCCCCATTTGGTAACATTATCTTCATGCCAAATCTCTCCATAAGGATTTCCAAATGCCATCGATAAGTATACCACAAGTGTTTTGTGGTTTTTTACACAGGTATTTTGAATGCTATCCACTAAAATTAAGGATTCGTCAATGGATTTGTTGGTGTTTCTTTTCTGAAAAGTCTCTGAAACAGAAAAAGGGTATCCTACATAGTTGATGGCTTGATGCTGACAAGCCTCATCGGCACCTCGTTGGTTGGCTACTATAGCCAATAAGGCCGTTGAACTTGGCTCTAATCGACCTAACACCTCTGAGGTATCCCTCATTTGGGGAATGGCTTTGGGTGAGACGAAACTACCAAAATCAAGAGTGTCAAAACCAACTTGCAATAAGGCATTCAAATAGGTTACTTTCTTGTCGGTTGAAATAAATGATGTAATTCCTTGCATGGCATCTCGTGGACATTCGATAATTTTCATAGTTGATTTAGTATGCCTTTGTTAATTTTTTTTACGATGGACGGTCCTTCATACACGAAGCCAGTATAAATTTGAATCAAACTGGCACCTGCTGAAAGCTTTTCAATAGCGTCGTTTGGATGATGAATTCCCCCAACTCCTATTATAGGAATTTGTTGGTTCGATTTTTCTGAAACATATCGAATAACCTCCGTCGATCGATTCCTAAGTGCTTTACCACTTAGCCCTCCATTGCCTATGGAATCGAGTTCTGAGCTTGGTGTTTTTAAACCCTCTCTATTTATGGTGGTATTAGTTGCTATCAATCCATCTAATTGGGTGGTCAAAGCAATGTCTATAATGTCATCTAGTTGATGGTTGGTTAAATCAGGTGCAATTTTCAACAAAAGGGGTTTTCTGGAGGTTTTTGATGAATTTAATTGTTGTAGAGATTGTAATAAATACGTGAGTGGTTCTCTGTCCTGTAACTCTCTCAATCCTGGTGTATTTGGAGAACTTACATTGACTACAAAATAATCCACGTAATCGAATAAACTATCAAAGCAGTATTTGTAGTCTTCAAAAGCTTGATCGTTAGGGGTCACTTTATTCTTTCCTATATTGCCTCCAATAATAATATCTGCATTCCTATTTTTTAAACGTTTTAAAGCACTTTCTACCCCTTTATTGTTGAATCCCATTCGATTTACTAACGATTCGTCCTGAGGCAACCTAAATAAGCGTGGCTTTGGATTACCTTTCTGAGCTTTTGGTGTTAATGTACCTATCTCGATGAAACCAAATCCGAAGGAAGCTAACTCATTAAATAACTCGGCATCTTTATCAAAACCAGCGGCTAAGCCAACAGGATTTTTAAATTCTAATCCAAATACTTTACGACTGAGGCGACTATCGTTTAAGTCATAACGTTGTTTCCAGGCCCACAACTTAAATGGAATCTTTGAGGAAAGCTTAATGAGTCGAAAGATAAAATGATGAATAAATTCGGGATTAAATAGAAATAAAAGAGGTTTTATGAGGTGTCTATACATCTAAATTGATTGAACAACAAAAATAAAAGAAAATTTATTTGCCTTTGGTAAATTCTTCGAAGCTATTATCAGAAAAGAAAACCACAATTTTATCTATGTCTTTTGTAGTAGTTACAGACGATATTCCAATAGGACTGATTTCAGCTAATGGGGTGTGTATGTTGCCAATACCTAAAATGAGCCAATGGGCAGAAATATCAGGAAATCGCTTAAGTATTTTTTGTAAAAACTCAACACTTGGTTTGTTTCTTCCGTTTAAAATGTGCGAAAGGGTAGAACGATTGACTCCAATTTCTTGAGCAAATGAATGTGGATTCATTTGAAAATAATCAATGATTTGTCGAATTCTATCTTTCATTTTTAACTGTTACAAATGTAAACATAATTCAACACTATTCATTTAATTCTTCATAAAAAAACAAACAAAATACATGTTTTTTTATTGGTTTATTATCAATTAATTATTCATATAAATACGTATTAAATACTAATTTACAGTTGATTAATAAAAAATGATAAACTTGTAAACTAATCTTCGACAAAATCCATTAAAAAAGGAAACAAAAGTGTTAACAT
>CAXDOW010000146.1:0-4476 GCA_963991165.1 uncultured Flavobacteriales bacterium
GCTTATGTACATTCCAAATGTGGGAATGTGACCACTATCAATAACTTTAGGAAGTAATAGGTATTGAAAGTTATTTTGGTAATAATAATTAGCATGTTTAGATCCTAATTGAATAGTATCCCAAAAAAAACCATTTTCTAAATTGAATATTAATAAAACAAGTAAAATAAAATAAACAAAAATGAGAAAATAGGTGTTGCTTGAATGATTTTTCATGAAAATGAGGAGTCTTAGTTTTTGAAAATTTTAAAAGGTATTTTAAGAGTTTTAGCCAAAAAATATTGAAAAGCGGTTGTTAATACACCATATCCATAAATACAGCTTCTTTTAAAATTGATAGAAGAAGCATTTTCAAAATAATGAGTAGGGCAGGTTATTTCCGCAATTTCATAGCCTTTGAAACATATTTGAGCCAACATCTGATTGTCAAAAACAAAATCGTTAGAATTTCGATCAATATTAATATGGTTAAAAATTTCTGAAGAAAAAGCCCTGTAACCAGTGTGGTATTCTGAAAGTTTTTGTCCCATTAAAATATTTTGAATTAGAGTAAGAATTCGATTGATAATGTACTTATACAAAGGCATACCTCCCTTTAATGCACCATTTCCTAGAATTCTAGACCCTAACACAATAGGATAAACGTTGTTGGCAATTAAAAAACACATAGAGTGTATTAGTTTTGGGGTATATTGATAGTCAGGATGTAACATAACAATAATATCAGCCTTCAGATCTAATGCTTTCTTGTAACATGTTTTTTGATTTCCTCCATAGCCTCTGTTTTTAGAATGAAGCAAGACATTTTTTATCCCAATTTCTTTAGAAATAGCATACGTATTGTCATTACTTTTATCATCCACTAAAATCACATCATCAACAATATCAAATGGAATGTCATTATATGTTTGTTTAAGTGTTTTTTCTGCATTGTAAGCAGGCATTACAACGACTATTTTTTTTCCATTTATCATTTTTTATTTACCAGAAAAGCCCATAAAAAAGGTTAGTTGATTTGTTTCTAATGTAGCTAATTTGTAGGAATTTGAACAAAAGCAAGATAAATGTAAATTCATGACTTTATTTAAGTTTTAGTTAGATAGGCCCATATAATTGGTGAAAAAATTAATGTGAATTTAAATCAACCTAAATGAGTTACCTTGTGCTTAACAGCTAGCATTAACATTGTGATCGAGACAGGATTCGAACCTGTGACCGTCTGCTTAGAAGGCAGATGCTCTATCCAGCTGAGCTACTCGACCAGTTCACAAAATTAACTTTTGCAAAACTATGACGGCAAATGTAAATAATTTGAAACGACATTCAAAGTGATTAATTTATTCTGCATTTTTTCTTATATCTAGGGTGAGCCTGAATTTATTCAACACAAACCTCTTGCTACACCATAAAAAAACAATATTCCTAAGTATTTATTAGTTAATTTTGTAAAAACTACCTTAATGAGACAATTTTTATTGCTATTACTTTTATGTGTTGTTACATTAAATCAAATACTGGCTCAACAGCGTAATTGTGTTACAACAGAATACAATCATCAACT
This sequence comes from uncultured Flavobacteriales bacterium, assembly GCA_963991165.1. GTDB lineage: Bacteria > Bacteroidota > Bacteroidia > Flavobacteriales > UBA7312. The sequence goes on from CAXDOW010000146.1 coordinate 1,562, forward strand.
ATTATACCAAGATTCTGATTTTAGCCAAAAGCAGCAACAACTGGAATTAATCACTAATCAGTACAACGAATTATTGCCGTTGATGAATACGTCTGGAGAAATATATACCATACCCATCGTAGTTCATGTATTATATAATACAGATTCTGAAAATATTTCAGATGAGCAAATTTTTTCTCAGATAGATTCTCTAAACAAAGATTTTAGAGGGTTAAATTCTGATATTTCAACTGTTCCAGACGTTTTTCAATCTGTTGTTGCCGATGCGGGTATTGAATTTTGTTTTGCAAGTATTGATCCTGAGGGTAATCCTACCAATGGAATAAACAGAATATCTTCAACAAACAGTTCTTTTTCGTACGGTACAAATGATATGAAATTTTCTTCGTCAGGTGGTGTCGATGCATGGAATACATCAGAGTATTTAAATATTTGGGTTTGTGATTTAAGTGGTGGTATTTTAGGTTTTGCTCAATTTCCTGGAGGCAATGCAGCAACTGATGGAGTGGTTGTTGATTACAACTATTTTGGTTCCATCGGAACGGCCACCTATCCCTACGATTTAGGACGTACTCTAACTCATGAAGTAGGTCATTGGCTTAATCTTAGACACATATGGGGTGATAGTTATTGTGGCGATGATTTTGTCGATGATACGCCTACTCACCAAACCTCAAATAGTGGTTGTCCAACTTTTCCACATATCACTTGCGATAATGGACCTAATGGTGACATGTTTATGAATTACATGGATTACACCTATGACGCCTGTTTAACCATGTTTACCGTTGGTCAAAAAAATAGAATGATAGCAGCCCTCACAACCAGCAGAAGTAGTTTGTTATCTTCAAGCGCTTGTTCATCAGAAATTTATGGATGTACGGACGAAACACAATTTAATTATAACCCATTAGCTAATACCGATGATGGTTCTTGTATTCCCATTGTTTATGGATGTATTGATGAGTCTCAATTTAACTACAATTCCTTGGCAAATACTGACGATAATAGTTGTATTCCTTTTATATATGGATGTACGGACGAAACACAATTTAATTACAACCCATTAGCTAATTCCGATGATGGTTCTTGTATTCCAATTGTTTATGGATGTATTGATGAATCTCAATTTAACTACAATTCCTTGGCAAACACAGATGATGATAGCTGTATTCCTTTCATTTATGGATGCACGGATGAAACACAATTTAACTACAATCCATTAGCCAACACTTTTGATAATAGTTGTATCCCCTTTATCTATGGTTGTACTGATGAAACGCAATATAATTACAACTCACTAGCTAATACCGATGATGGTTCTTGTATTCCCTCAGTTTTTGGTTGTATAGATACTCTAGCTAATAATTTCGATATTAATGCAAATACGGATGATGGAAATTGTGAATACGATTGCTTGACCTATAATCTCTTCATCACTACAGACCTCTGGGGGTATGAGACTTCATGGATACTTTCCAGTCAGGAACAATCCTTAGAATCAATACCGACTAACACCTATGACAATCAAACTACATACGATTATTCATTTTGTTTAATTGAAGGATGTTACAGTTTTTCCATTTCTGATACATACGGAGATGGTCTTGAAGGTTATGATAATAATTTAGATGATGATGGAAATTATTTCATAACCGATGAAAGTGGAAATCTGATTATTCAGATGCTTAATCCCAATTTTGGATTCAATGAAACACAAGAGTTTTGTGTTCAATTTGTTGAAGGATGTACCGATTCTACTGCTGTTAATTTTGTCAGTAATGCTACTCAAGATGATGGGAGTTGTGAATATATCTTTGATTTTTGTAACACCGATAGTATAAATACTACTTGGCAACTAAAGACTTCTTATTCAGCTGAAAGCAGACACCATCCCATTACATTTTCAAACAACCGTTATGGTTTTGTGATGGCTGGTAATTCAAATTCAGGTGAATATTTAAAAGACGTTCACAGATACGACTCTTACACTGATTCTTGGGAGCAATTATCAGACTTTCCTGGTAATCCAACCGGTTTCGGTTACGGAGTTTCAAACGGTGTCAAGGCCTATGTAGGTTTTGGACGAAACAGCTCTTCATACAATACAGATTGGTGGGAATATGATATGATGAATGACCTTTGGACTCAATTGGCCTCTTTTCCTTCTGATGGTCGATTACATCCAGCACTCATTTTAGTCGATGAAAGCGTTTTTATGGGGATGGGCAATAATTCCAATGGTAATTTAGATGATTGGTGGGAGTACAAAATTGATACCGACCAATGGATACAACATGCTGATTTTCCTCATGGTAAAAGACATCACCCATTTTATTTTGATATTGATGGCCATGCTTATGTCGGATTTGGTCATGGAAACTCTATTAATAACTCCTACAACATCTACAACGATTTTTATAAATACGATGCTGAAAATGATGCCTGGCTTGAAATTGCTCCATTTCCTGCTGAGGGAAGAGTGGCAGGAACGCAGTTTTCATTCGACGGTAAAGGATATGTGCTGAGTGGCGATGGCGATGATCATAGTTTTATGGAATGTGGACAGTTTTGGGAATATAATCCACTGAACAATCAGTGGTTACAACTAGAATCGCACCCTGGAAATTCTCGATGGGCTCCTGGTAGTTTTGTTATTAATTGTGAATTATTTTTCACTTCAGGATATGATAGGCAAACAACCATTCTTCATAATGATTTATATTCTTTTGAGTTAATTGAAAACTGTGGTTGTACAGATGTGGTTGCTAATAATTATAATCCAAATGCTATTTTGGATGATGGAACGTGTGAATACACCATATTAGGTTGTACTGACCCATCTGCTGACAACTTTGCCCCATTAGCTAACGTTGATGATAGTTCTTGTACTTATTGTGCAAGTTTTGAAGCTG
>CAXDOW010000147.1:0-4401 GCA_963991165.1 uncultured Flavobacteriales bacterium
GATTTCTGCCTGTCTCGTGGGCTCGGAGATGTGTATAAGAGACAGGTGTAGAAGAGCCGTTTCCACATGTTGCTGAGTCTATATTTATATCAACTGAACCACCTGCACAACCACAGTCAACTGTTGCACTAGCAGTTACTTCTTCCCACTCTTGACCATCAAAGTCACCACCATTGGTTGTATCTTTTACTCTCCACTGTATCGTCTCTCCATCTGGAACAAATTTTGATAAACTATTATTAGTCGAGCCCCCACTAACCGAGATATCGAAGGCAGACTCTAAGGAATCCGTAGCAGATAACCACTGACCATTTCCAATCTTGTACTGCACTTTATAGTAAGAGGTGTAGTTGTCATTATTTGTAATAGATAGTGTAGAGGTTGCTCCTAAATCATTACACTCACAAGTTGTTAATGTCTGAGAGTAAGTTGAGTCAGGATCACAGTCAACATTTACAGTTGTTGTGTTGACCATATTATGGCTCATGAAATTAATATTAAAATCATTTGAAGAATCATCTTCTCTATAGTGCTCGTAATACAGTCCAGTACTTGTCAAACCACCTATATAGTCAAACTGCCTTGCGTTAATGTTTGTATTTGAATATTGGTTGTGATAAGTATGATAAGAGGTGCTGTCGGTGTATAGAGTGTGATCTCTTACATAGCCCCATTTAATTTGTAGTGCAGTACCATTTGTTACTTTTACACTTGGTAAATTAAAGGTTGCCGTATTAGATAAAGCTTCTCTCTGATCAATATTTGTAGACCACGTAACACCCCCGTTTGTTGAGTATTGATAGAAAAGTCTTGCAGGTTGATAAGGATCTAAATGTGTCACTGTAGTGTCATTAAACGTAAACTCAACCTGTCCTTTATTTTCCAAACAAGTCAACTGCGTAGTAGTTAATGTGACAGGTTGTATGTCATTTTGATCACAATTTGTATCTGGTGCAATAGTCATAGTTGTAAAAACACCAGTGAAATTACCCATTGTAAGGTTGTTAGTTGTTGAGGTGTATGTTCTATATCTAATTTGGTACTGATGTGTCGAGTCAGTAAGAATTACGCCAGCTACATATTCATTATTGCTAAAGTAGTACGGCCTGATATATCCATGGTAGGTAGGGTGAGTATCATTCAAATTACCTTTTGTTCCAGAGCTAGAGTACCAATAACTGGTGCTTTCATTTGAGTACTGCATTCTACCAAGAGGCTTCCATATGTTTCCATCATGTGAGATTTCAGCTTCTATGTGAAGATATGCATTGGAACTAAAGCTTGCAGATGTGCTGTTTCTTTTAAACTTAAACTCTAACTTATCAGCTCCATAGAGGTTACAAGACACATAATCTGTGCTTACTGTGAAAAAGTCGTCTGTTCCACAATCAATCGTTATTAAATCATTTATGACCTCTGTGCCGTACGATCCGCCTTCTGTGCTCTCAATATGATATTTAATCAATACAGTATCATTGTTTCCATACGATTCTGGAAGAGTCACCGTACCGTTACTCGTATTTGCATTTAACGTAGCAACAGACCAGTTTGTATCATAACCCTGACTGTTCTTATTTATTTTGTAATAAAAGTAATTAGTAGAAGAAGAAGAGTTGGTGTATCTTACTTTTAATTGTTGTGAACCGTTGTAACATTTTTCTGCTGATGTATCTTGTTCAACCGTTACAGTTGACACATCAGAAGAACAGTCGATCAATAATGTACCCGTTGTTGTGAAGCTACCACTAGAGACGGGCGAAGTCGCTGCAAATCTATACTGCATAACAACTGTCGTACCCTGAGGAATTGTATCCTGTATGGTATATGTTTTAACCTCGCCAGGAAGAATCATCTGATAGATTGTGGCGTTTCCGTTATTTGCATCATAGAAGGCGTCGTTGTAGTTTTGCCCTAGATCGGTTGAGTACTGTACATGAAAATAACCAGTAGCCCAACCATTGTTGCCTAATGTTATAGTTGGTGTCGCACCACCAGATAGACATGTTCCAAGAGCAATAGATGCTGTGCTAGCTCCAACAGTTGGACAGTTCACTGTCTTTTCCGCTGAATAATAGGTATTAGAATTTGAGAAATCTCCACTTATATAGGAGAACTGAAATTTATATTTAATTTTGCCAGCATGATTAACTGTTAATTCTTTTGTATAGGTAGTACCCATTGCAAAATTAGTTTCAACAGGTGTCCAGTTACTTCCACTATCTGTCGATTGCCAGAGTTTCAGATAATACTGAACACCGCTTGGTCTTGTAAGCGTGAGTGTAGAGAGTGCAAAGCCACCAGTTTCAATTGTATTTTGACATTCGCCAATAGTGACAAGATCGCTGTAAGTGTCATTTGTTGAATCAGTCGTAGTTGTTGTTCCCCATCCAGATGTATTAATTTCTGGCTGACAATCAGTAGTTCGCTGTTCTGTAGTTTTATTGTAATTTCCAAGTGTAATCCAATCAGTTGAGCCAAGTTCATTTTCTGCATACGCAACTTTGTACCTTAGTTTCATAACTGATCCTGTGACATACCTGGTTGAAAGATATATATAACGATTGTTACTCGAACTTGCCATATTTAGATTGTTTGTTGCTTGAACTGCCGTGTATCCGTCAGCTGAAAGACTTCCTGAACCGTTACTTACAGCAAAGTAATCATTGTCACTGTAAGTGTCATCCATCCTATAAAAAAGATTGGTGGTATAAAAATTGGCACCATTATCATCTGAAACCTCGAATGCATACCACAGAGATGTTCTGTTTGGATCATTATAGTTATTGTTATACAAGACCCAGCCCATCCACTGCTTATTGTCTACACAGCTATTTTGTTCGTTAGAAGGTCTTGTTTCGTATTGATAACTGCTGTCATTATATGGATCTACATTTAGATCACAGTCATGATGATAACTTAACCCACTTGTTGGAGAGCTTAAATACTGATAAGGATAAGATTCCGTATCCCAAGTTGGATTCTCTGTATAAGATTTTTGAACCCTCCAAAACATGTAAGCGTCTTCATTAACCCCATAGGTTACGGCACCAGCTGTGTATACAAATGTAGTATTAGCAGCTACTGAGAATGTCGTGGCGTCTGTTGTGTTGTAGTTGTAAGTATTGGAAGCAGTAGGGGTGTATGTTGAGGCAGTTTTTGATGGGTTAACTTTAAAGTAAATTGTTTGTGATTCGTTGTTGATTATTGTCAATGTTGATGTCTGTCCAGATGAGCTACAAGCAGAAACATCATAACTTGCAGTGACGTCTGGAATACATTGATGTATTTGACCGTTAGTGAGATTATACGGATACGCCGTAGTGTTGGTCCAATCGGGTGACTCAATATAAGAGCCTTGGACAATCCACCCCATCCATCCGTAAGTTCCATCAGGGTAAAGCTTTCTCATATCTGGACTGTTTGAAGCATCATATGAGAGCGTAGAATTTGCGGGAACAGAGAATGTAATTGCTTCGCTATTAAAGTCATAATTCAAACTGTTTGTTGAGTTGTAATCATAATATGTATCGTTTTTTGTAGGAACTGCTCTGAAATACAGAGTCTGGGATTCGTTGTTGGTTATTGAAAGAGTAGAGTATTGACCAGTAGCTGAACACTCACTAAATGATGCAGATTGAGAGTAATCAGCAATACAGTTTGCCTGTCTACTAAATACTGCCCAAGATGCATTTGTTGTAGAGTCAGTTGGGTTTGTCGCTGCAATTCGATACCTAAAATATCCTGTTGCGGAGGATGCTATCTGATCAGGCGATTCAAAAGTGATGCTCTCCCCATCAGCTATTGCCCGACCATCCACTACATCTACCCAGTTCGTATTATTTGTCGACCACTGAACGTCTATAAAACCACCGTATGCATCATTTGCCGCATTGTAGTTTGTTACAGTTAGTCTTATCGTTGCATTACCTGATCCATCACAAATCTGACTCGTAGACTGGCTTACACGTGTATAATTTGAACCGCTATTTGTTCCATATCCACCATTACCCCACCAATCACAATCTACCGCGCTATTTGCAGTCCATCTAACCCAACTATCTCCAGATTTTAAATAACTACCATTTTGTCTCTGCGTAAATGTACCTTCAGTGTTACCGCTACTGTAAAGATCTGTAGAATAATACTGATTCCACTGAGTTCCATACACCATCTTGTACTCTGGAGTTACTCCGTTGTATACAGCTCTTGAGGTAAATACAGCACTGTCTCCAGCATTAATTTGTCTTTGTGTTTCTATCCAATTAAAGTTTGCGTTACCTACGTTACTTCTCTCTGCGATTGCAAACCTCATTGTGGTATTTCCAGTATTAGTTACTGTTACAGTGTGATACAAAAGATCATTAGTACATGATGCTGCAGGAGTAGCTGTAATGGTAGCTG
>CAXDOW010000148.1:0-4331 GCA_963991165.1 uncultured Flavobacteriales bacterium
GCGTCAGCCTTCCAAGCTGAATGTCGCCGGTTCGAACCCGGTCTCCCGCTCAAAAGTCTTTTCCTGCTTGTCAGGAAGCTAAACACTTTACGCCGGTGTAGCTCAGGGGTAGAGCGTTTCCTTGGTAAGGAAGAGGTCACGGGTTCAAATCCCGTCATTGGCTCAACAGATAAAAAAACAGCTTTTCTTTAAAGAAAGGGAGGGTTTAACTTTTAATTAATTAAAAATAGCTAGCTATGGCAAAAGAGAATTTTAATCGTACCAAACCACACTTAAACATTGGTACAATCGGTCATGTTGACCACGGAAAAACAACCTTGACTGCCGCTATTACGAAGGTATTGGCGGATGCTGGATTGGCAGAAGCTCAAGCGTTTGATTCTATTGACAACGCTCCAGAAGAAAAAGAAAGGGGTATTACTATTAACACGGCTCATGTCGAGTACGAAACGGCTAACCGCCACTACGCTCACGTAGATTGTCCAGGTCACGCCGATTACGTTAAAAACATGGTAACTGGTGCAGCTCAAATGGATGGTGCAATACTAGTATGTGCGGCAACTGATGGTCCTATGCCTCAAACAAGAGAGCACATCTTACTTGCTCGTCAGGTAGGTGTTCCAGCTGTTGTTGTATTCCTTAACAAAGTTGATATGGTGGACGATGAGGAGTTGTTAGAATTAGTAGAAATGGAAGTTAGAGAATTACTTTCATTTTACGAATATGATGGCGACAACGCTCCAGTAGTATCAGGATCAGCACTTGGTGCATTAAATGGCGAAGCTCAGTGGGTCGATACAGTCATGAAATTAATGGATTCTGTCGATAGTTATATTCCTGAGCCTGTTCGTGATAACGCGAAAGACTTTTTGATGCCAATCGAAGATGTCTTTACTATCACTGGTCGTGGAACAGTTGCTACTGGCCGTATAGAAACAGGTATCGCCAATACAGGTGATGCTGTTGACATTATTGGTATGGGAGCTGAAAAACTTGGATCAACTATTACTGGTGTTGAGATGTTCCGTAAAATCTTAGATAGAGGAGAAGCCGGAGATAATGTGGGTATCCTTTTACGTGGTATCGAGAAAACTGATATCAAAAGAGGAATGGTAATTTGTAAGCCCGGTTCTGTGACTCCGCATACCAAGTTTAAAGCTGAGGTATATATCTTGAAAAAAGAAGAAGGTGGACGTCACACACCGTTCCATAACAAGTACCGTCCGCAGTTCTACCTTAGAACTACTGATGTAACTGGAGAAATCCAATTGCCTGACGGAACAGAAATGGTAATGCCAGGTGATAACCTTACAATTACAGTTGAGTTAATTAATAAAGTAGCGATGAGTGTTGGTTTGCGTTTTGCTATTCGTGAGGGTGGTAGAACGGTTGGTGCAGGTCAGATTACTGAAATTATTAGCTAGTAATTTAAAATTTTTGGTGTTGGATGTGCGTTAATTGTGGCACATCCATCACTGATTTTTTACGGGTGTAGCTCAATTGGTAGAGTAGTGGTCTCCAAAACCATTGGTTGGGAGTTCGAGTCTCTCCACCCGTGCTTTAGATAAATATAATTGTGATGGCAAAGTTTGTTGAATACATTAAAGAGTCTGCTGATGACCTATTAAATAAGGTGTCTTGGCCCAGTTGGAAAGAACTCCAAGGTAGTTCTATAGTAGTGGCGGTGGCCTCATTAATCATCGCTCTAATAGTGTATGTAATGGACTTAGGATTTCGCAATATTTTAGAAATCATTTACGAATTGTTTTAAGTAAACATGGCTGATAAGCACTGGTACGTAGTAAGAGCTATTGGCGGACAAGAGAAGAAAGTGTCCACCTACATTGAAAACGAAATTTCTCGACTTAATTTGAGTGATTTTGTATCACAGATTTTAGTGCCAACTGAAAAGGTTTTTCAGATTAGAAATGGTAAGAAAGTAAGTAAAGAAAGAAATTTCTTTCCAGGTTATATTTTAATTGAAGCTAATTTAGTAGGTGAAGTTCCACATACCATAAAATCTGTTCCGGGCGTAATAGGATTCTTAGGTGCCACTAAAGGTGGAGAGCCGGTGCCTATGCGAATGTCAGAAGTAAATCGAATACTTGGTAAGGTTGATGAGTTAGCTATAACTGATGAAGAGATAGTCAATCCTTATGTTATTGGCGAATCTGTCAAAGTGATTGACGGACCATTCAATTCATTCACTGGACTTATTGAAGAAATTGATGAGCAGAAGAAAAAGTTAAAAGTAACCGTAAAAATATTTGGACGTAAAACGCCAGTTGAGCTGAGTTTTATGCAAGTAGAGAAGGAGTAATAAAACAGATTTGAAAGAAGTTGAATAATATGCTTCCAAGGTTCAATTTTTCAAAATCTAAATTAAATAAACAATGGCAAAAGAAGTTAGTAAAATAGTTAAATTACAAGTTAGAGGTGGAGCAGCTAACCCTTCACCCCCAGTTGGTCCAGCCCTTGGTGCTGCTGGCGTCAACATCATGGAGTTTTGTAAGCAATTTAATGCACGTACTCAAGAGAAACAAGGAAAAGTACTTCCAGTAGTCATTACTGTTTTTGCTGACAAGTCGTTCGAATTTGTCATCAAAACAGCACCAGCTGCCGTTCAATTGTTGGAAGCTTCCAAAAAGAAAAAAGGCTCGGGTGAACCAAACAGAAATAAAGTAGGATCAGTAACTTGGGATCAAGTAAAAGCCATTGCTGAAGATAAAATGGCCGATTTAAATGCCTTTAGCGTTGAGTCTGCTATGATGATGATAGCAGGAACTGCAAGAAGTATGGGTCTAACTGTCAAAGGTGGAACAGCTCCACAGAAAAACTAAGGAATATGGCAAGAATGAGTAAAAAAATGAAACAAGCCACTGAGTTAGTAGACAAATCTTCTGCTTACTCACTTAATGATGCAGCTAGTTTGATGAAGTCGGTCACAAAGACCAAATTTGATGCTTCAGTTGATATTGCTGTAAAATTAGGCGTTGATCCAAAGCAAGCCAATCAGATGGTTCGAGGGGTAGTTACCCTTCCGCACGGAACTGGAAAAGAAGTGAAGGTTTTAGCTTTGGTTACAGCAGACAAAGAAGCCGAAGCTAAGGAGTCGGGTGCTGATTTCGTAGGTCTTGATGACTACATTGAAAAAATCAAAGGTGGATGGACCGATGTTGATGTTATAATAACTATGCCATCCGTAATGGGTAAGTTAGGAGCACTTGGTCGTATTCTTGGTCCTAGAGGTTTGATGCCCAATCCAAAAACTGGTACAGTAACAATGGAAGTGGGTAAAGCGGTTTCAGACGTTAAGAAAGGAAAGATAGATTTCAAAGTTGATAAGTATGGAATCATTCACTGTGCTATTGGTAAATCATCTTTTGAGCCTAGTAAGTTGGTTGACAATGCTAATGAATTATTACAAACCATTATAAAATTGAAACCATCAGCTTCTAAAGGTACCTATATGCAAAGTGTACACATGTCAAGCACCATGAGTCCAAGTATTCGTATTGATGAAAAATCATTCTAAATCAGAAAATAATGACTAGAGAAGACAAAAATAAAGCAATTGACGAACTACACGGTCAGTTGATTGACAATAAAAACTTTTATCTGACTGATATTTCCGGTTTAAATGCTCAAAGTAGTAGTGATTTAAGACGTTTGTGCTTTAAGAGTGATGTCAAAATACAAGTCATCAAAAACTCTCTACTAAAAAAAGCAATGGAGAAAAACGATGTCGATTTTGAGCAAATGTATAATTCCCTCAAAGGAAACACAGCAATAATGTTCTCAGAATCCTCAAATGCTCCAGCAAAAATCATTAAGGAATTTAGAAAGAAGGAAGAAAAACCAGTATTAAAATCAGCATACATCGAAGAAAGTTTTTACTTTGGAGACGATCAGGTGGAAGTCTTGTGTTCGTTAAAATCTAAAAACGAGCTTATTGGTGAAATTATCACCTTACTTCAGTCGCCTCCAAAAACTGTTGTTTCTTCGTTGCAATCAGCAGGAGGTACACTTTCTGGAATTATAAAAACGTTATCTGAAAGAAAAGAATAGATATAGTGATTTACGCACCACTTTTAATGCTTCCACATTAAAACAAATTTTTAACTATTAAACTAAACAAAAATGGCAGATTTAAAAGCTTTCGCAGAACAACTAGTCAACCTTACAGTTAAAGAAGTAAGTGAGTTAGCTGACATCTTGAAAGATGAGTATGGAATTGAACCAGCTGCAGCAGCAGTAGCAGTTGCTGGCCCCGCTGCTGGTGGTGGTGGAGACGCCGCTGAAGAAAAGTCAGAATTTGACGTCATCTTAAA
>CAXDOW010000149.1:0-4167 GCA_963991165.1 uncultured Flavobacteriales bacterium
GTAGTATAACCTTTCAAGTAAAGACAAAACAGTCGCTTTATTAATAAAAAAAATAAAAGTCAATACCCTTTTAGTTTTTTTTTTAATTTTTTTAATAACACATTTGCCCCCCAATTTAACTAGTTCTAAATTCAGGCTAGTCGTGTGGATATAACATTAATTATTTGTTGATATGATAGAAGATAAAGTTTTTGAGATTGTTTGGAGAAATTGCTTAGAGATTATTAAAGATAATGTTAGCCCACAATCTTTTAAAACTTGGTTCGAACCAATTAAAGCCATTCGATTAAAATCAAATGTATTAACCATACAGGTGCCTTCTCAGTTTTTTTATGAATGGTTAGAACAGCACTACATCGATCTTCTTAAAAAGACGGTTCGAAAAGAGCTTGGCCCAGATGGTAAATTAGAGTACAGCATTGTAGTTGACAACAACTTAAACACCAAGCCATATATTACCAAAATACCTAGCACAGGAAAAGGCAACATTAAAAATGCGCCGATTCATATGCCCATTAACATTAACGATACCTCTATTCGTAATCCCTTTGTTATTCCTGGACTTAGAAAGATACAAGTTGACCCTCAACTCAATGTCAACTTTGCCTTCAGCACCTTTGTTGAAGGCGATTGCAACCGATTGGCTCGATCGGCTGGCTTTGCCGTTTCACAAAAGCCTGGCGGCACTTCGTTCAATCCGCTTTTAATTTATGGCAATGGTGGATTAGGGAAAACTCATTTGGCCAATGCCATTGGTATTGAGGTCAAAAATCTATTTCCAGACAAAACCGTTTTGTATGTAACGGCTGACAAATTTCAAACCCAATTTGTCGATGCTATTATGGACAACAAGAAAAATGATTTTATTCATTTTTATCAATCCATTGATGTTCTAATTATTGATGACGTTCAATTCTTTTCTGGTAAAGAAAAGACGCAAGATGCTTTTTTCCATATTTTCAATCATCTACATCAAAACGGAAAACAAATCATTTTGACGTCTGACAAAGCACCAGTAGATATGCAAGGTGTGGAACAGCGTTTATTGTCTCGTTTCAAATGGGGTTTATCGGCCGACTTGCAATCTCCCGATTTAGAAACTCGAATTGCAATACTCAAAAAGAAATTATACAACGATGGTATCGAGATGCCTTACGAGGTCATTGAATACATTGCCTACTCCATTACTACCAATGTGAGAGAGCTAGAGGGTGCACTCATCTCTCTTTTAGCCCAATCGTCACTCAACAAAAAAGACATTACGATTGACTTAGCTAAGGAAATGCTGGATAAGTTTGTTAAAAATACCGCTCGTGAAATCTCCATCGACTACATTCAGAAAGTAGTCTGCGATTATTTTGACATTCCCATCGAATTGATGAAGTCAAAAACCAGAAAAAGAGAAATTGTACAAGCCAGACAATTGGCCATGTACTTCTCTAAGCAACTGACAAAAAATTCGTTAGCCAATATCGGTATCCACTGTGGAAACAAAGACCATGCTACGGTTCTACATGCTTGCAAAACGGTCAACAACTTAATTGACACCGATAAGCAGTTTAGAGCCTTTGTCAATGACATTGAAAAGAAACTCACTCTCAATTAATTTTTTTCGAACATCCCATATATGAAAATTCTGTTTGTATGTTTGGGAAATATTTGCCGTTCTCCAATGGCAGAGGGCATTATGAGGCATTTGGGCCCTGCGGACTTCATAATCGATTCGGCTGGTACGAGCAACTATCACATTGGTCAGCCACCTGACCATCGAATGATAGATACAGCCAAGTCCTTTGGTATTGACCTTTCGTCCTTAAGAGCTAGGTCATTTACTGAAGAAGATTTTGACTACTTTGATGCTATCTACGTTATGGATCATAGCAACTATGAAAATGTCACCAAACTAGCCAAAACAGATCAACAAAGAAGCAAGGTACATTTCGTATTGCCTCAACAACACGAGGTGCCAGACCCCTACTTTGGAGGAAAAGATGGCTTTATAGAAGTCTATAATCTCCTACATGGCGCCTGTCAAACCATTATTGATGACATCCAAAAAAGGTAAGCTCTTAGTAATTCCCTGTACCTTGGGCGACACTGATGTTTCATCCGTTTTACCCAACGATGCTCTTGATCAAATTCATTCATGCACCACTTTCATTGTAGAAAATATACGTTCGGCAAGGCGTTTTTTGATTAAAACTGGATTACCTACAAAAATTGACGATTTACACTTTCACACTCTCAACAAACACACCAAAACAGAGGAGTTAAACGACATGTTAAACAACGCTCTTGACGGACAAAACGTTGGATTAATTTCTGAGGCAGGATGTCCAGGTGTTGCCGATCCCGGTGCTGACATCGTTTGTTTAGCACATCAAAAAAAGATAACAGTAGTTCCTCTTGTTGGGCCTTCATCCATTCTGTTAGCTCTTATGGCTTCAGGATTGAATGGGCAAAATTTTGCCTTTCACGGCTATTTGCCAAAACATCCCAACGACCGTTCTGTAAAAATTAAATTCTTAGAACAACTTTCAAAAAAAAATAATCAAACCCAACTATTTATTGAAACCCCCTACAGAAATAATCACCTGATCGACGATTTCCATCGGCATTGCCATCCAAATACGGTCATTGTTTTAGCAACCAACCTAACCACCAGTGAGGAGGTAATACGACGAACCACAGCCCATGAATTAAACAAGCTAAAGCTAGATATTAATAAAAAACCGACAGTTTTTTTGATGCACAGATACTAAAAGGTTGTTTTTTTCATTAAAATACATATATTACCACCAAATTATTATGAAACTATGATTTATCATCTCGAATACCCCGTAAAAACGTCCATCAATATTTTATTCGAACGACTAAGCACCATTAGTGGTCTTTCAGAGTGGTTTGCGGACGACGTCAATATTGACAGAGAGGGGATTTACACATTTACATGGGAAGGAAGCTCCCAACAAGCCAAACTAATTAGCAAGAAAAAAGGGCAATTTGTTCGATTCCAATGGCTTGACTCCGTGGAGGACGAATATTTTGAATTCAAAATACAAATTGATGATTTAACGGCCGACGTGTCACTAATAGTCACCGATTTTGCTGATGACGACGAAGAAAAAGAGGATGCTATTAACTTATGGGACACCCAAATTGAATTACTAAAGAATATCATTGGCTCGTAAAGCTAAATGAAAAAGCTCCATATTTTTATTCTAAAATCCTTTATTGGCCCATTTATATACACCTTTTTGCTAGCCATTTTTTTGTTGTTAATGCAATTTTTATGGAAATACATTGACGACCTTGTTGGCAAAGGCCTTGAATTGACTTTGGTAGCCAAATTGTTGTTTTATGCCGCAGCTCGTTTTGTTCCTATGGCTTTGCCCATTTCCATTTTGCTATCTTCCATAATGACCTTTGGTAACATTGCTGAAAAAAGCGAGCTACTGGCCATAAGATCGGCTGGCGTATCCTTAACAAGATGCATGTTGCCTCTCTTTTTTGTGGTGAGTATTATCACCTCCCTATCCTTTATGTTTTCCAATTACTACATGCCCTACGCCAATTTAAAAGCCGGAGCACTCCTTTATGACATTAGGAAACAAAAACCAGCTCTAAATATCAAAGAAGGGATTTTCTACAATGAATTGACCGGCTACAGCATTAAGATTGATAAAAAACATGAAAACGGCGTTGACCTTGAGGGCATTTTGATTTACGACCACAACTCAGAAAAAGGCAACGATAAGGTCATCATTGCTGAAAAAGGAAAAATGTACCTTTCTCAAAACGAAACTTATTTCGTCATCGCTCTTGAAAATGGCCATAGCTATTATGAGATGGATTTACACCAAGACAACAAACCCTTTCAACGGGCCTATTTTAAAGAAGATATTTTACGCTTTGATTTATCGGAATTTGGCATGAAGCGAAGCAGCGAAGAACTCTACCGCAACCACTATGCCATGATGAACAACCAACAACTGGAAAATGCCATCGACTCCATACAAGCCAAAATAGCTTCTAAAAAAGAAACCTACACCATGCAAATGACGGAGAAGATATCGGTCAATGAGAATCTCACCTACAATTCCGAAGAGGATCATCCATCGGCGACCTTTTCCAATCAAAAAAAAATATACACCCAAGCTATTAGTC
>CAXDOW010000150.1:0-4091 GCA_963991165.1 uncultured Flavobacteriales bacterium
CAATATTTAAAGACAGAAAAAAGAATGATATGTAGGCTATAATTTTACTCATTTGATGAAACTGAAATATTGTGTAGCATATTTGAAATCACATTATTAATATCATATTGTTTGTCAAAAGATATAGTAAAATTGGTACGATAAAAAAAGGCCATTTTTTCTGAAAGTTGTGTGTAATTTTTTTTCTCCACTAATTGTACTTCCTTTAGTTTTTGGGGAATTACGTCGTCTATTCCTTGATTTTTAACAGCAATAAAAGGTGTTCCACAAGCTAAGGATTCTAAATACACACATCCAAAGGCTTCATAATAAGAGGGTAATACAAATAAATCAATGGAATTGTAAAAATCTATAAGCTCATTATGTTTTTTATCCAAAATAAACTCACACAACAAATTCTGTTTTGAAGCATATTTTTTACAATAAGATAGAGTTGGTCCATCTCCAACAAAAATCGTTTTGATGTTCTTAATACCACTAATCTGTAATTCATTAACAGCACGTAGTAAGGTCATTTGGTCTTTTAATTCCCAAAAATTTGCTACACAACCTATTATAAAATGCGGTGATGACGCTGGAGTGTTTTTTTTATAAAACTTAGTGGTATCGACCCCATTAATACAAACTATTATTTTTTGGAGTAGTGAGGCATCAATTTGTAAAAGTTCATTCTTTACTTTTTCACTTACAACAATATGATAATCAATGTAATGATTGGTTGAATGAAAGTACTTAAAAAGCCATTTATTTTGTATGGATTTTATCAAAGGCAACTTAATTCCTGTATCGAATTGTAAAATATCAAGTCCATGATGTTGAAGTATTGTTTTTGAATGAAACTTTTTCTTGAAAAAATGTAAAAAAACAGACGAGGGGTAATTGATATGCCCATGAACAATAGACTCAGAATCGCACTCCATTCCATTTCTAATTAAAAATGAATTAAACCTGAAAAGATTCCATTTTTTGAACCATCCAGGAAATAAAAAAGACGGGAAATCCAATACTTTAAATGTAAAACACTCTATATTTTCAATGGTGTATGAAGATTTTGATGAGGAATAAAACGACGACAAGATGATAACTTTCACAGAATAACCCGAAATATGCTGAATGGCTTTTGCCTGATCTAATAAGTAAGACCCTCTAAATGAATTTGTACTTGGAAAAAATGGAGTAAGAATATAATACTTCATCTCATTATTTTTGGTTCAATATTCCAAGAAATTGTTCTGACATAAAAGGTGAATATAATTCTTTTGACCAGTTAATTTGTTGTTGACTCATGTTTTGAAAATAAGATTCGTCAGTCATCTGAATAAGTCTATCAACTAGATGCTGATTTGAAGGTTGTGGAAAGTCATATTCATCAAGAAGTATGTTTAACTGATTAGAAAACATACTTAAAATTGTTGGCACACCATGAACTAGTGCGTCAAAAACCACCGATGAGTACTCTGTTAAATGTAAAGTACATGACTTAAAACAAGTAGAAAGATGTTCGGGTGCTTTTTTAACGAATTTAAACGTGTACAAATCAGAAACATCAATGCAGTTTTCAAAACGTGGATGTTCTTTTACATACATGGTAATGTTCAAATTAGAAGCATCTATTTGTTTAAAAAAATCGATTGTTTTTTCTAAAAAATAGTGATTAGTGCTCTTAGAATGACTTCCCGTAAATTGAAGCGAATAAAGAATTGAATCATTAAATTTTTCTTTTGGTGCTTGATAAGACACATATGGCGAGCCAACAACTGATGAATTATTTATAAAATAAGCACCTTGTTTGTGTTGAGCTAATTTCTTTTGAAATTCTGCTCCATAAAGTAATACTTTACATTTGTTAGAAACAAGGGATTGAGAAATTTGATTTCCATCTAAATATCCAGCGTACTTTGGTGAAATCAATCCATGCTGATAATCGAACAATTGGGCGTTAGGAAACATGCTTCCTAGAATGGATTGAAAGCTCTGAGTGACAGTAATAATGTTTGAAAACTGATGGTTCACTAACAACGAAAAAAATCGGCCTATTTGTTGATCTATAAGGTGGTAGTTATGCCCGCGAAAAAACTTTCTCGCAATAATGACTATACCCCAAAAGATATCAGCAGGAATAGCATTTTTATTTCTTATTTCGTGCATCAAACTTGGCTCTTCAACAATAGCATAAGACCTGTTTTGTCGTTCAAGAGTTTGAACAATTTGATGTAGTATAAAGGGATGTGTAGAATTAGTATTGAAGTGCTGAGGATAGTAAATTAAGACATCAGTTTTCTTTTTTTTAATAAATAAAAAAATGATATTAAACGATCTAAAAAAAAACCACGAAATAAAAAAACGAACTAAAAATTTCATCCAACAAGGAAGTTAATAATTAATCACTTTCATCAGAATAGTAATCACTGCCAATGGTTGAATAATACTCATAATCATAGGCATACTTATAGCCATATACATTTGAAAAATCAACATCGTTTAGCAATAATGCTAAATTCTGGAATGTACCATTGTCATAAAAATTATTAATAAAATTTAATAATTCTTTTTTGGTAAAATTTTGTCTGGTCACAAAGAGGTTTAGATCAACTTTCTCCATTAAAGGTAAAGCGTCAGCTACAATAAAAATAGGGGCCGTATCAATAACAATGTAATCATAATCATCCTTGAGTTTAGAAATCAAAACTTTCATTTTATCACTTCCAACTAACTCAGAAGGATTGGGAGGCAAAGGGCCAGAAGGGATATAATGAAGATTTTTTATGTGTGAATCAAAAATAATTTTGTCAGTTTGTTGTATTTTATCAGATAAGTAGAGAGACAAACCAATTTCATTAGAATTTGAAAAACTTAAGAACATTTTTGGTTTACGCAAGTCAGCTCCAATGAGGAGTGTTTTTTTATCTGATTTTGCATAGAGAGTTGCTAAGTTTAATGCACAAAACGTTTTGCCCTCACCACTAATTGATGAAGTAAATAATATAACTTTTGAAGATTTTGTTTTAGAGATTATAAACTCAATATTTGAGCGAACATTTCTAAATGATTCAGAAATTCTTGATTTTGGTTTTTTATCAATTATTAAACTAAAGCCAGAGTGATTTCTAGAAACAATTCCCATAAATGGAATATTTGATTTGTTTTTCACATCGTCGGTATCAAAGATCTTATTGTTGAACAACTGTCTGAAGATAACAATAGATAAGGGAAAGAGTAACCCAAAAAGAAGTGAAATAATCAAATTTTGCTTTTTATTTGGCGCTATTAAAGTTCCTGATTGGACTATGGCTGACTCAATGACCTTTGCATCAGGAACATGACCTGCTGCTTTTATTGATGCTTCTATTCGTTTATTCATTAATTGCAAGTAAATACTTTCACTCAGTTCATAATGACGTTCAATGTTAATGAGTTGTCTTTCCGTTTTTGGAATGATAGATAGCATTTCTTCAGAGGAATTTATTCGTTCCGTTAAATCCGATAACAATAATTTGTTTTTGGATTTCAAATTATCTATGCTATTTATAATTGTAAATTTTAACTTTTCAATCTTAGTATCTAACTCAGAAAGTATTGGATTTTTTAAATTCCCATTTGGATTTAAAACATTTCTTTCTAATTGCATATCAACTAAATCGGAAATTAAACGATTTAACATAGGGTTGGAAATGCCATAAGACGTGGGTACAATAATATCTTCGAAAGTGGTTTGAGTGGTGAGGTAATCAGAAAGATAGTCAAGGTATTTATTTTCAACAATCATTTTGGACTTTTCATCCTGAAGTGTGCTAATATCTTTGAAGAATTTTTCAGACTCAACGTTTAACTCAATAACACTATTATTTGACTTAAATACTTGCAATTGAGTTTCTATGTTATCAAGCGTATCTTTGATATTAAATAATTGTTCATCAATAAAACGAATGGTGTTTATTGATGCCTTATTTTTGTTATTAACATTATTCTTGATATAGTTACTTGCTAATTTATTTAGAAACAGTGTTTCTTTTAGTAAGTCTTCCCCTCCAGATGAAACTTCAACGATGGAAGAAAACTTTGAAATTCGCCTCACTTTAAGTTTGTTAATG
>CAXDOW010000151.1:0-4071 GCA_963991165.1 uncultured Flavobacteriales bacterium
TATCGTTTCACAAGTATTTTACTCTTAATGATGTCACATTCTGATTATGTATTCTATATCGCTTCTCATTTAACATTTAGTTTTTCTTCTTTCAAATGGATCCCAACGTCTATCCTGTAAAATGTATTCGAAAGGCATGTGCAATCTTGTTATGCTTACCAATCGACAATTTTAAAAATTAGCCATCTTTCAGAGTATCGATAATATATCGTTGTAGAACTTTCTGATGCTTGAATGACTGGTAGAAATCCATTTTCTAGTGTAGGGAAAATATTTTTAGGTCCAAACTCTGAAGGATTGTCTAGATAGTGAAAATTGGACAAGTCAATAGTTGTTCCCAACTCCCCACCATATTTGGTCATCGCTAGCGATCCACCAAGTTCATATGAGTGTCCCAATATTTTACTTTTTGGAATAGAGTCGATGAGCATTAAGGAAATATCTGATTGAGTGTTGTCGTTAATGGCAAAGACTAAATATGTTTTATTTTTCTTTCTACTCCAGAACAAAACACTTAATGGTTTTGTTTGTTTGTTTGTTCCAAGTTGTTGAAACACCCCCTCTACGTATGGCAATCCGCTTCCTCCATAAATTTGCTTGTTGTACAAAAATTCTTCATCGGTGATGGGGTGCATACCCATAGAATCTATAAATTCCACAAGATAATCGGGATAAATAGAACAGCTTTCAAAAGACTGTCCTGCTGTATATGTTACTCTAAAAAAAGTAATCACAATCAATACTGTTTTGTAATATTTAATAAGCACCTCCAAATTTTTCAATATTAGGTAATTGCAAATGAAAATGTTTATCACCATAAATGAATGGCAATGCATCTTCATCAAAAATTAAATCAGTTTTCTTTTGTGCCTTTCTTACAATATTTAGAGGAATAATATTCCCCGACCCATCTAATTTTCTTATCCTCAAATCAACTGCTCTTGCTCCTTTTTCAATTAAGTGTGGACTATTTTTAGAAGAATGGGGTATTTCTTTGTGATTTGTTGCCGAATAAATAATATTGTCTTTTATGTACCTATCACCTCCTGTAACTTTAAATTCAAAATTACTAGTTTGCAATATATTAACTAGTTCCTTGTAGAGTTTAATAATGTTTTTTTGCATATATATATTTCCTAAAACATAGTTGTCAGGATTCAACTCTCTATCATACACATTTATTGAGTAGTGGTTTCTTGTCCTATACGTATTTTTATTGCCACCATATAATTCTGTGGTGCCCAATACTTCGTTTTTAGTTTCTTCTAGCCATGTGGGGTAGTATTTTCCGCCTTTGGCCCATGGGTTTTTGAATTGTACCATACATGACGTTTTTTAAAAATTACAATCTACTCTTGTTCTGGATTGATATCGTTCTCTTTGGGGCAACATTCTCCAAAGACTTGTCTAGTCGTTTTATAAATGATTCCTTTTTTTTCGCAAGGAGATGGCCCCCATGAAATTAGTTTTTGATGTTTAAGTAAACAATGCTAACTCAAAGTAAGGATTTAACTAAAAACTGAATACAGCATTTAAGTATGCTATTTCCCATTTAGCGAATTAAAATTGGCTATTTATCGAAAAACACTTTGGACTTATCAAAAAAAGAAGGAAGGTAAAAAAGATGACTATAAGTGAATTCATGTCATTAGTATTTTAAATTCGGTCAAGGTATTGCCTTGTACGCTACCTCCTCTTGTGTGCGGGTTGATTCAAAATCACTTTGTCAAATTTTGATACTACCAAGTTGAATGGTGGTGTTTCGTTTGTTCCCAAGACATTTACGTAAACTACGTAATTATATTCTCCATTAGTAAATGTGAAATGGTGATTTGCTCCACTGCCGCCTGAAGTCCGTTCACCATTATTAATGACTAAATCTGGTTTTTTTGAAATGTCAGATTCTTTTAACCATGAAGCATATCGGTATTTTCGATTTTCTAAAAGGTCAATTCTTACAATGAAAGTATTAGTTTCAATGGTATGAATAGGTTTTTTAAATGCTTTTAGTTCGGTATGAATCTTATTTCTTTCTAACTCAATCCATTTTTCTTCAATGGCTTTTTCTTTTTCGGTAGTATAGTTTGTTTTCAGAAACTTTCCATCATAATCCAACCACACAATTCCATTTTTTAGCATTATTCCACGCCACCCCACATCTACCCAATCTTTTTTAATATTTGAATTGGAAATAATAGCAGTCAAACTGTCATCAAATATTTCTGAGTATCGTTTCTTTAATTCCTTTTTGTCTTTTATTGGAGGAATTTGATATGGTCGTTCGATTGGATAGGATATTATTGAGTCTAGTTTGTCAATGTCTGTGTGTTTTATGCAGTCTACAAAATACTCGACCACACTTTCATGCTCCGTTTTCAATAACTGAGAGTGACCGTCAGTCAAACCTAAAATAAAAAGTAGAATTGTCAATATTGATTTAGTCATCTTTAAATATTTGAAAATAATGGGTTATTTATACATTCCAGTATTAAATAATTTTTGTTCAGCTATTCGTCTATTTTGCAACCCTTGCATAAAAACTCCATTTGAAGAGTTTATATCCATCTCTTTGGCTGCTGCTTTAAAGTTACTAGCATTTAGGTTACGTAATAAATTCGTTCCATAGAGTGATCCCGTATTAAAAATATAACTCGTCAGTGCATCGAATTGAGCTTGGTTAAGTGGTACTTTAACATGTTCATTAATTATGTCAACGAAATGCTGAGCATCACTCCTTAGCAATTTAAGTCCTTGCTTTCTAGTGATACCATCAGGATAAGATTCTCCTTCTTTGAGTTCGTGTCCAAATCCAATAGTAGGATTACCTTTACCATCTACTTTATAAACAATTGGACTAAACCCTTCAAATCGTGCTATGAAATCAAGTCCAGCTTGACTAACATTCTTTACGCCTCGTCTTTGATTGTTGTTTTCATCTGACTGTGGATGTTGATTATACCACCTGTCCTTTTCTTCGTTGTACCAAGGGGAGTCTTTGTGTGACCATGGGTTTTTGAACTTTGCCATCTTTGTAGGGTGTTTATGTTGGTTTGTTGTCGATTCTTTGGTATTGTTTTAGTGGGTGTTGGAGTTGGCATATTTATTGGTGACAATCATTAAGTGAGCTGCGAATAAAAATTTTAACTCATCGGGGCTTTCCATATTGATATGCCATTGTTTTGTGCCTGCTATTAATGAGGGGGTTATGTCGCCTAATGTTAGAATAATGTTAGAATAGTCTCTAAAAAGTGTATTATCGGACTGCGATAATTGATGGATATAACTATTGGTTTTTAGGTTAAAGGAGATGTATGTTTTACCATTCGACGAAATCCTATTGTCGAAGTAATGATAAAATGGTTGCTTGTCGGTCATTGAAAGTCTGTAGTTTTGTACCAAAAGAGGAATTAAACTGATAAAAATAGTGTCGAATTCTTGTCTATTTTCGGAACATTTAAACGTTTTAATCAACGCTTCGTATGGCTTGTTTGTAGAATAATTAGTTGACAAATAGTTTTCTGTATTTTTTATAATTTTCTGTTTATAGTCTAGCTTGGCTGTATTACACGAACAGTTGAAAATAAGTATGATGGTAACAGTAAATATGTTTGCTTTGATGAGATTACTTTTCATATCCTAGCCAGTTATAAAGAAAATTAAACTGCTCTCCTGAGGGAGCAGAAAATCTAAAATCGGCTTGATTGCTCCCCGACCCAAAGGAATCCCATAGTTCATCTCCTCTGTAAAACTGTCCCATTCCTCCCGATTGAATATCTATTTTTGTATGCACTTTACCTTGATAATTTCTGTAAACAGAAAAATCTAAAGCAGCTTTGTATGTTTGATTGTTGATTTTTAGTTCAACAACATTTGAATAAAACCCATTTCCCATCATTCCCGCGTCACCTGTATCAATATCCTCAAAAGCCATCCTTAAATCTAAATATCCATCACCATATCTATTTTCATATCTAATCCAATTGAACATATGTGCCACTTTTTTACTTTTATTACTTTTCCAAGGGATTCTTCCTGGATTATTTTCACCTGACTGTGGATGTTGATTATACC
>CAXDOW010000152.1:0-4071 GCA_963991165.1 uncultured Flavobacteriales bacterium
TGTGGGTCATAAGTGAAATGATGAGGTTTTCTGAATGCTTAGGAATGAATAATGCGGTGTCGCTTTTGCTTACCGAAAATGATTGCTTTCTCAGCGAATCACAATCCATAAATTGAATGTCTAAAAAAAAACCTGCCGATGTATCTGTACTAATTCTCATTTGCTTCGTGTCCTTGGAATGTGGTCGGCAATGAACCATAACAAAAGAAAGGAATGAAAGGAAAACAAGTAATTTTTTCCCACTGTGAGTAAACTTACTCACTTTGAGAAATATTTCATTATTTAGAATGTTTTCTAACAAAATTGTCAAGTTTTTGTTTTTCATCTCTTGAAAGTTGAGAAGCATATTTTTTTAAACTTAAAAATCTCTGGATGTCAGTTTTATTACGAGATTTTTTATATGTCCCTCTCTTTATAGACTCTTTAATTAAGTTATGAAACTTAACTCCATTATTAGAAACAAATCCTGAACTAATTGAAGAAACTGTAGTCAGATTACTTAAGTGGCTATTGTCAACTGACACATCTTGAACTTTGTCTCCATCATTTCCTCCTCCATGGCCTTCGCCACAAGCACAGCTAGCAAACCCGCCGTAACAAGTACATATGGCACCACCCCCGCCTCCAGCATCAGGAGATGGGCATGAAACGTTACAGCTACCAAACAAACAGTCTGCCGCACAGATATAATTTTCTTCGACTGAATGTTCACCATTAGCATAACTTGTTGTACTACCATTCTCGTTAACAGCAAGCGGTTGGTTGGCGTATGTGCTAACTCCTATGGCTAACAGCATACTGAAAAAAATAGTTTTTTTCATAATTAAAAAATTTAAGTTATTAATAAGTTAATGGGAGGCCATCTTGCTTTGCTGAGAAACGCCAAATAGGACAACTGAAATAAGTTGTTTCGAAATGGCATTAAGGTTAACAAAAGTATACACTCCCGTATTGAACAAACATAGTCATAAAAGCGTCGTAAACAGTCTGTTGCTCAATAAGTTGTTAACAATATTACGTTCAAAAGGGTGGCTACACTGTTGTGTGGCATAAAAAAACCCCTCATATTCTGAGGGGTTTTTGTACCCGAGGCCGGGGTCGAACCGGCACGATATTGCTATCACTGGATTTTGAATCCAGCGCGTCTACCAATTCCGCCACTCGGGCCAAAAAACTAGCCCACAAAGGTACATTTTTGTTATCCATTCACAAATCATCCTTCAAAAAATACTCAATGCAACAATCTTTTTTTTATCTTTGCCCACCCAAAAATTAATCATGTCGACAAACGTCAAATTATTTGCTGCGTCGGCCAGTCGAGAGCTGGCTCAAACCATTGCCGATAAATTTGGTCAGCCATTGGGTAACACCTCCTTAGTCTATTTTAGTGATGGGGAGTTCGAACCGTCTTTTGACGAAACCGTTAGGGGCTGTCACGTGTACATCATTCAATCGACGCCACCGCCCTCCGACAATTTGATGGAGTTGCTGTTGATGATAGATGCCGCCAAACGAGCATCAGCCTACAAAATAACTGCTGTCATCCCTTATTTTGGATACGCACGACAAGATAAAAAAGGCAAGCCCAGAGTACCCATAGGGGCCAAATTAGCGGCCAACCTTCTTACCGCCGCAGGAGTCGATAGAATCATGACCATGGACTTGCATGCCGATCAAATACAGGGCTTTTTTGAAGTTCCCGTCGATCACATGTTCGCCTCTACCTTGTTCGTTCCCTACATCGAAGCGTTGGGATTGAACAATTTGTGCATTGCCTCACCCGACATGGGAGGAACCAAGCGTGCCAATACCTATGCCAAACACCTTCATACCGAAGTGGTGGTGTGCTACAAACACCGCGACAAAGCTAACGAAGTAAGTAAAATGCTTCTCATTGGCGATGTCCAAGGCAAAGACATTGTATTGGTCGATGACATGGTCGATACGGCAGGTACGCTTACCAAAGCGGCCGATCTGTTAATAGATAGTGGAGCGAATAGCGTAAGGGCCTGTTGTACCCACGCCATATTGTCTGGAGATGCCTATCAACGAATAGACGATTCTTACCTTCAAGAACTGATAGTGACCGACTCACTAAGAAAACAACATAACAGTTCCAAGGTAAAAGTTATTGAAATTGGGGATTTGTTTGCAGACACCATCAAAAGGGTCTATGAAAAAAAATCCATCAGTTCCAATTTTATTAGTTAATTATTAACCATTATTTTTATTAAAAATGAAAACATTTGCAATTAGTGCCGAAGCGAGAGACACCAACAAAATCGCCAATAGAGCACTGAGAAATCAGGGTAAAGTGCCATGCGTACTTTACGGGGGAGAAAAGCAAGTGTACTTCTCTGCTTCAGAGAATGACCTTAACAAGCTTGTCAATACTCCAAACGTCTACATTGTAGAAATTGAAAACGGAAAGGACAGCTACAAAGCAATTCTTCAAGACATTCAATTTCACCCACTTACCGATCGTATTTTACACATTGACTTTCTTCAAATTTTTGACGACAAAGAGGTCACAATCAGTATTCCAATTAATTTTATTGGCACGCCAATTGGTGTTAGAAACGGGGGTAATTTAAAAGTGATTAGACGAGCTATCAAAACGCGCGCTTTACCCGCTAACTTACCCGATGCTATAGAAATCAATATCGAGGATATGAAGATCGGTAAAGTCCTTTATATTGGCGATGTAAGAAGCGACAAATACGCCTTCTTAGAAGCAGATAAAGCCGTTATTGTTGCCGTTAAAATGGCTCGTGGGGCAGTCGAAGAAGAGGAGGAAGAAGGCGAAGAAAATGCTGAAGGAGGTGATGCACCAGCTGCTGAGGCCACTCCTGAATCATAATATGCCTATATTTAGACAATGAAATACCTCATTGTTGGATTAGGAAACCCTGGTGTTAAGTACGAATTTACGCGACACAACATAGGATTCAAAGTATTGGACGCTCTAGCAGAGTCGTCCAGTACTTCTTTTATAGAAGAAAAATTAGCTTACTACACCACAGTAAAGCACAAGGCCAGAACCTTTCATCTTATAAAGCCAACTACCTTTATGAATTTGAGTGGAAAAGCCGTCAACTATTGGATGCAAGCCCTCAAAATTAGTGCTGACAACATTCTTATTGTTACCGATGATATTGCTTTGCCTTTTGGTACATTACGACTTAGGGGAAAAGGTTCAGATGGAGGACACAATGGTCTGAAGGATATCAACTATTATTTAGGACATAACAAGTATGCCAGACTTCGTTTTGGTGTTGGCGATCAATTTCTGAAAGGCCAACAAGCCCAATACGTTTTGTCAGAGTGGACACAGGACGAACAAAACAACTTGAACGAACGCATGCAACAAGCAGCAAAGGTGGTGCTGTCATTCGGCACCATTGGCTTGGCTCAAACCATGAGTAACTTTAACGGAAAATAGCTTTCCATTTTCCAATATGACTGAAAAGCCATGTTGTCAAAAGGATGCTATTGGAAAGTAAATCGAATCTTTTTTGAAATGAATGAATACAGCTCATCGACAGAAATACGTTCTTGTCTCATGCTGTCTCTCTCACGTAAAGTAACGGTGTTGTCTTCCAAACTTTGGTGATCGACTGTAATGCAAAAGGGAGTGCCAATAGCATCTTGTCGTCGGTATCGTTTTCCTATGGAGTCTTTTTCCTCATACTGGCAATTAAAATCGGCTTGCAAAAGTGACATTATATGCCTGGCCTTTTCTGGTAAACCGTCTTTCTTAGTCAGCGGTAATATGGCTGCTTTGACAGGAGCTATTTGAGGAGGAATGGACAAAACCAATCGATGCTCCCCATTTACTTCTTCTTCCTTGTAGGCGTGGCTTAAAATGGTTAAAAACATACGGTCAAGTCCTATGGATGTTTCAACGACATACGGCACATAGCTATCGTTAATTTCTGGGTCGAAGTACTGAATTTTTCGTCCCGAATGTTCCTGGTGACTTTTTAAATCGAAGTCGGTACGAGAGTGAATACCCTCCAATTCTTTAAATCCGAATGGGAATTTGAACTCTATGTCGCAAGCAGCATTGGC
>CAXDOW010000153.1:0-4030 GCA_963991165.1 uncultured Flavobacteriales bacterium
TCTACACCTCTCTATTCGTCGGCAGCGTCAGATGTGTATAAGAGACAGTAAGGACAGAGAATTATTTCGTAAATACTTAAAACGTTTAATAGTTGAATCAGGTTCAGCGGATGAAGCTCCGAGATTTACACTTGGAGATATTTATATTTGTTTCCCAGATTGGACAATTAAAATAATGGAAGATTATCCAAGTTTAATATATGATTTAGAATGGGGAGTTGTTCCATACATTCATGGTAAAAATGATAATGAAAGTTTAAAGCATAAAACTAGACTTAGTGGATTAAGAGAAAAGTTCAAACTGGAGAAAGTGAATTATGACAAATACTATTAAGCAACAATGCACAACAATGTGTATAATTCATTGCTAGTTAGAGCCCACTTACGAAAATTCCAGCGGAATTTTCTATCCGTAATTATTTGCTAACTTTAGTGCTTAAACACGCAACGAAATCATACACAAACACGTTGTGTGTACTTGCAAAGTTAAGTGCACACCCACGCTCATAGCCTAGACCGCTGGCCTACATTCAGTCATTGGCTGATCAAAGTTCAAAATTGTAGTAATTGGGTGTACGCCTTAAGCTCCAATGGCATTTATTTTTGAGCAGAATTGACTCCATTTTTAAGATAAAAAGGTTCGTAATAGGCCACCTCTTCAAAGTTCTTTTGAATCATCTTTTGGTGGGCTAACGCGACCATCTGTTTGGCCGAAGGAAAAACACCCAATTCGAAGTGGGCATTGGGGTGCTGAATAACGGATTGACACTTTGGAGCACCATCTCCAAAAAATACGATCTTCTCTTGTGACAACTCATTAGCAAAGCTGTCTGACTCAATCACTTTGGCACTAACTTCAGTGTGATGCTTGCCGAACAAGGCACAATAAACTTCCATCCGTCGGGCATCAATCATAGGGCATAAAGTATGATTGGGATAGCGTTCTTTCATGCCATATGCCATGCTTTCTAAAGTAGAAATGTCAATGAGTGGAATGTCTAAGGCATAGCACAAACCCTTGGCGGTAGCCACGCCAATTCTGAGTCCGGTGTAAGAACCAGGACCCGAACTTATTGCAATGGCCGACAAATCGGTGGGTTTCAAATCGTGTTGCTCCAACAGAGATTGAATAAAGACGGTAAGTTGTTCCGAATGCGAATAGTTTTCCGAAACGTGTTCTTTAAACCCCAATAGCTCGCCTTTCAGAGAAAGAGCTACCGAACAGCTCTTAGTAGCGGTTTCTATGCATAAAATGGGCTTCATTCTAAAAACTAAGGGAAACGGAGACTCCTTCAGAATCCTTGGAGTTAGACTTCATCACTGAGGACTGATTGTTCAACAGTCGAGAAACGGCATTGTAAGGGCCAATAATAATCTCTTGTTCTTCTTCCAAACCACTTTTTATTTGGATGTATTCGTCATCTTGAATGCCTGTGGTGACTGTAATTTGAAGGGCCTTTCGATTGTCTTGAAAAGCAAAGACACATTCTATTTTTTCAGCATTGTCGGTAGTGTCTAAGCGGGTGGTTACGGCTTGTATGGGCAGAGATAACACATCATTGACCCGCTGAGTTTGTATTTCTACAGTGGCCGTCATTCCGGGCCGAAAAGAGACCTCGTCGATGATGCGTACTTTTACTTCAAAGTTTGTAACTTGATCGGCACTAACGCCAACTACATTAGCAGAATTGGCAATTTCGGAAACAATTCCCGTGTATTGCTGACCTAAAAAGGCGTCAACTTCAACAATAGCCGTGTCGTTTAAACTTACATTGTTGATATCGTTTTCATTGACTTCCACGGCCACCTCCATAAGCTTCAAATTAGCTAAACGCATAAGCTCTGTTCCGGCCATTTGTGCCGTTCCCACAACACGCTCACCCAATTCCACATTCAATTGTGAAATCGTACCACTAATGGGAGCATATATGTTTGTTTTATTGAGGTTCTCTTGGGCTTCTCGCAAAGAGGCCTGTGCACTACTAACCATGTATTCTCCATCTTCAACGCTTAACTGAGCCACCTTATAAGACGCTTCAATTTTTTCAAACTCCGACTTGGAAATGGTGCCTTTGTCGTACAGGGTTTTATTTCTTTCAAAATTCGATTGGCTTTCTTCCAATTGTGCCTCGGCTTTGGCTAGTGAAGATTTGGACGTGTTTAATGACGCACGGCTTCGTTCTAAAATTGATAAATAGGTATCGGGTTTTATTTTTAGTAAGAGATCGCCCTTGACCACAACGTCTCCTTCCTTTACATACAGATTGACAATCTCACCCGAAACGTCGGGCGAAATTTTTACTTCCGTTTCGGGCTGTATTTTTCCACTTGCCGACACTGTTTCTATAATGTTTCGACGCTCTACTTTTTCGGTGTTGACAGTAATTGGTTTTTCGGACGAAATCCAACCTACTTTCTGGGCAATTATTATGACAAGAGAAATACTGGCCACTACCAATCCCAATAGCTTCATTAGTCTGTGGTTTTTTTTCCATCCAAAATAAAACAAAACGATTCCGGCAATAAAAAATAGTATCATAGTTCTAGAAAGTTAAGGGTTTACCCAAATAAAAATCCAACATTTTAATTTTAAACATGTAGTCGTATTTGGCTTGTAAAAGGTCGGTTTGAGCTTTAAACAAGGTGTTTTTTGCATTGTTATATTCGTAAGAGGTAATTAGCTCCAAATTGTATTTTTCTTCTGAGTATTGAAACGATTCTGATTGAAAATCCACCGTTTTTCTAGAAGCCAAAAATTGTTTGTGAGCGGTCAAGGCATCGTTGTATGCTTGTTCTATCGTTTTTCTGAGATTGTTTTTAGTTTCTTGAAAACTGAACTGAGATTGAAGTTGGTTGATTTTGGCTTGACTAATGGCGGTATTGGTTCGCCAGCCGTTGAAAATGGGAATGCTTAAACTCAAACTTACGGATTGGTTTAAATTTTCATTGAGCTGATCGTCAAATGGAAAATCTTCATACGTGGGTGTCAATGGCAAAGCTAAGGAGTCGTAAACCAATCGTTTACTAGCCGATGAATAGGCCGTACCCACACTAGCCGACAAACTAAGCTGTGGGCTTCTGCCTCCTTGTGCAATGGCTAACGACCGTTCCGAACTTTGGAGTTTATGGTAAGCACTTTGCACTTCAGGCATAGTCTGTATGGCTTGTTGGTAAACCTCGTTGGTGTTCATAGCTTGAAAAACGGAGGGTGGCTCTTGGTCTAAGTCAGCAACCTTAAACGATTCTTCAGCAGGGATATCTAAAAGTTGCTGAAGATTCAAACGAGCAATTTGACCTTGGCTTTCTGCATTGATAAGCTGTAATTCTTCTTGTGCTTTTTGAGCTTCTGTGTTTAACAAATCGCCTCTTGGCAAGCTGCCTACCTCTACTTTTTGGCGTATTCGTTCGACTTGTGATTCTGAAATTTCGACTTTCTGCTGACTAACCAAAATGAGGTCTTCGTAATACAACAACTGCAAATAGGCCGTCACAATATTGACTGAAATATCATTAGCTACTTTCTGCGCATCGTATTGTGTGGCTAGATAATCGAAATTGCTTTTCCGTATGGAATTGATGCGTTGAAAGCCATTAAATAGGGTAACCGAAGTGCTCAATCCGAAACTATTGGTTCGAATTCTATCAACCGTAATTTGATTCGTTACAGGGTCAATGTTTCGGCCAAAGTTGGTATTATCAGAAACATTACCGTTGAGACTGGGCAAGAGTTGCATTTTAGATTGAAAGAGATTTTTTTTAGAAAGCTCCGTATTTAAGTAAGCTTGCTTTATAGTCAGGTTGTTTTGTTGGGCATGGTTGAGGCATTTATCTAACGTCCACTCGTTTTGCGAGAAGGCATTCCACCAAAAAAAACAAGAAAAAATAATTAACAATTCCCTTTTCATAGCAAGCAAAGATAAATAAAACTAAGCCCTTTGTCGCTTATTGTAGCGTACCCATGTAATTGCAACAATGGCTAAAGCCAAATAAGGCATGGCCATAAGGTATAAAATACCATCATTGAGTCCAG
>CAXDOW010000154.1:0-4007 GCA_963991165.1 uncultured Flavobacteriales bacterium
CACCGTGTTTGGAAACGACTACCCTACCCCAGACGGCACCAACGTCAGAGATTATGTTCATGTGGTAGATTTGGCAGAGGCGCATATAGTAGCCTTGGAGCGTATAATGGAAAATAAACGTGGAGATGCATACGAAGTATTCAATTTGGGCACAGGCAAGGGCAGCAGTGTTCTTGAAGTGATTGAAAGCTTTGAACGCGTGTCTGGCAAAAAATTACCCTATGATATAGGTGCACGCCGTGAAGGCGACGTAGTAGCCGCCTATGCTAACACCACCAAAGCAAATACTGTTTTGGGTTGGAAAACCAAACGCACCCTGGACGAAGCTATTGCTTCGGCATGGAAATGGGAGCTGAAAATCAGGGGGGTATAAGTTGGTTTTATTTTGAAAAATAGGCTCTTTTGAATATTTCAAAGAGCCTATCCATGAAATAAAATCACTCATTTTTATACAACCAACTTGGGTGGTGTTCTAAAATGGCTTTTTTAACATCGTTTGAGGTCATTTCTTTTGAACTATTGTTCGGTTTTTGAAATAGCAAAGAAAGTTTTCTGTAAAATTTCATATTTCATTAACAAATTAAAATTAATGCTCCGTATACTATAAAAAAGACACTTTTCCAGATGCAACATTATACATCGCACCTACAATCTTGACTTCGCCTTTTTCAATCATTTCGTTTAAAATCTGGCTATCCTTTTTGAGTCGGGTGATAGTCAAATGAACATTTTGGACAGCCACTTCATTAACGAAATCAATATTTTTTGAACTTCTATCAACTCCTTCGGCTGTCTTTACTTCATCTAATGCAAGCTTAATATTATCCAGCATAGCCGTTAGGTTGCCAAGTTCTGCATGATCACATGCCCCTTTAACGGCTCCACAAGAAGTGTGCCCCAAGATTACAATCAACTTTGATCCAGCGAGCTTACAAGCAAACTCTAAACTCCCAAGAATATCTTGATTAACAAAGTTACCAGCAATTCTAGCATTAAAAATATCACCGATACCCTGATCAAAAACTATCTCTGTCGGGATTCTGGAGTCTATACAACTTACTACTGCAGCAAAAGGATATTGTCCGCCAGAAGTCAGTTCAATTTGCTTATCAAAGGAACGATTAATCGTTGAATTACTTAAAAACCGCTGATTTCCATCTTTTAAAAGTTGTAATGCTAAATCAGGTGTGACTGCGGCTTGAGAATCCTTAGTATGTGTGTTATTAATTAATAAATTTTCCATGTTATTTTTTATTTAATAGTTGCTATTGTAGGTTATTTTAGAGCATTTTATAAAGTTCCTTCTTAGGGTTGTTCCTGAAGAAGTCTAGGTAGTTAGGTATATTTTCTGCTGTACCTCTCTCAGAAACGAGCTTAATGGAAATATTTCTAAGTTTTGCTTTGAATGAAAAGTCATCAAGAATTTCAATGATGTCATTATCAAGATAACGTGTTTTTCTAACGTCGAGTTCTAAGAAAGTGTTTTCTGGAAGGTTGTCAAGCTCTTTTAGTATGGCTCCTTTGTGAAAAAAAGTTACTTGTTCAGCCAAGGTCATTTTTATTTTACCGTCGTCCTTGTTTTGGCCCTCAATGTGTAAAAAGTGTGAGTTTTGGTAACTTTTAATTAAAACTACGACTATACCAACCATTAAGCCCAAACCAAGACCAATAAGTAAGTCAATAAAAATAATCCCTAGAACAGTTGTTATGAAGGGAATGAATTGCTTCCAACCTAAATTATACATTGTTTTAAATAGAGCCGGCTTAGCTAATTTATACCCCACAATAAATAAAATAGCGGCTAAAACAGAAAGGGGAATCATATTTAATAATCGAGGTATTAGAATAATTGAAATCAGCAAGAAAATCCCGTGTATAATAGCTGACATTTTAGTTTTATTACCGGACTGAATATTTGCAGAACTTCTCACAATCACTTGCGTAATTGGAAGTCCGCCAATCAATCCAGAAAGTATATTTCCTGTGCCTTGTGCAAATAACTCTCTATTGGTTGGCGTAATTCTTTTTTCAGGGTCTAGTTTATCTGTTGCTTCAACACACAAAAGCGTTTCCAAACTGGCTACAATAGCGATAGTAAAAGCGACCACCCAAATTTGCGGATTTGTAATAGCATCAAAATTTGGAAAACTAAATTGTCCTAAAAAATCACTTGCACCTTGTGGTACTGGAACAGCCACTAACTGATTGGGATTAAAACCGAACAAATCACTATTTTTATTTACAGCATAAAAAATAATTCCAATAATTACTGCAACTAAAGGCCCCTGAATTAATTGAAAAATCTTTGCTTTTTTGGAAAGAACCGTATTCCATAAAATAAGTATCCCAATGGAAATGAAGGCTATTAATGTTGATCCAAGACTTATATAATTTAAATGATTAATATTTGAAAAAATATTTTCTTCACTGACTTGTAATAGTGTAAAGCCATTTTCCACATCAGCATCGTAACCAAAGAAATAAGGAATTTGTTTTAAAATAATAATAATTCCAATTCCCGTAAGCATTCCTTTAATTACAGAAGAGGGAAAATAATATCCAATAATCCCTGCTTTAGAAACACCTAGAAGCACTTGAATAGCACCACCTAATACAACAGCTAAAAGAAAGTTTTCAAAACCTCCCAGAGTAGTTATGGCGGCTAATACAATTGCCGCAAGTCCAGCAGCCGGACCGCTTACACCCACTTGTGACCCACTTATGGAGCCTACAACGATACCGCCAATAATACCAGCGATTAATCCAGAAAAAAGAGGTGCACCGCTCGCAAGAGCAATCCCTAAGCAAAGGGGTATAGCTACAAAAAAAACAACAATACTTGCAGGAATGTCATTTTTTAAAGAGGAAAAGTAATTTTTCATAATAAATAATTTTTTACAAAAATAATTAATATTAGTATTACTTACAATTATATTATGATAATTTTTTTTATGTTATTTTAACTTTTTTATAAACAAGTAATAATTAATTATTATTTTCTGATTTTGTTATAATTTTATACCAATGTTTTTAGTGACAACTTTTTCGATTCCAAAAGGACTCTCTATTAGGGATCCTCTACAAAGCGATTTGGGCAGAAGCATACTTACCAATAGTGTGGTTTTAATGGATGAAATTGGTTTTGAGTCATTTACCTTTAAGAAATTGGCGGAAAAAATGAATTCAAACGAAACTTCCTTATACAGATATTTTGAAAATAAGCATTTCATCCTATTGTATTTGGTGGTTTGGTATTGGAACTGGGTAAGCTATTTGATTGATTATAACACTAAAAACATCACAGACCCTAATTTAAAGTTAGACCTAATCATCGATAACTTTGTGGATGCAACGAAAGAAAACCCATCTGTAGAATTTATTAATGAAAAAATATTGCATCGTGTTATGATATCGGAGTCTTCCAAGTCATACCACACTAAAAATATTGACGAAGAGAACAAACAAGGTTTTTACAAAAGCTATAAAGCCCTTATCCAAAAGGTAGCAGATGTAATTTTAGAAATTAATCCAAAATTCCCTTACCCCCACTCATTTGCTAGCAATCTATTTGAAATGGCAAACAACGAAATCTTTTTTGCTGAGCACTTACCAAGATTAACTGACGTCAAAGTAAAAAACGAAGACTATAGTCAAGTAAATAATCTTCTAAAGTATTACAAGTCTAAGATGCTAGCTCTTACATCTTGATTGAAAATTCTGAGACAGTTTTTTAGCTTACCTTTTTTCTATTCCAATGTACAGTTATTCCTCTGCTCAGCATATCTACAATTATACTACCCAAGCAAGCGGAGATGATGTCTCATTATTTATGTTTAAAAAATAAATAAACAACAAGGTTTTATACGTGCTTTTTAAAAAGTAGGGTTAGTTAGAAAACATCTTTCAAAAAAACGTTAGATGTTATGCTTTAGTCAACTACTTGTTGGGCATTAATTTTGGATGAATAACACGGAACCAAAGAGGTGGCACAAGTGCCAAAAGCATGG
>CAXDOW010000155.1:0-4007 GCA_963991165.1 uncultured Flavobacteriales bacterium
TGATGCTCAGTTTAATATTTTTAATGATTTCAATCTGCACGGAATTGAATAAATCTATCTTAAAGTGTGCTTGATCTAATTCATATAATAAAGATGATGTTGCGTTTCTTTATTTGTAAAGCATTTGAATGTGAATAATTTTGTTGATAAGTAAAGTGACTAAACAATTAATGTTTCAATTTTTATTCCAAAATTTGTTTAGGCTTTGAAAAACTAAAATTTCTTTTCAAGTATCATTTATTTTTTTTGGAATTGACTGCGGTAGCCGAAAAGCATTAATAGAGTAGGCATGTATTAATAATTGATATTATGAAATTTAAATTAGTTTTACCGATCAGTGTAATATGTTTAACATTGTTTGCATTTACACCTTCAAAGTTTAATACCACCGCTGGTGGAGTTAAGCAACTTGCTGATGGCAATTACTTTGTTGAAGAAAACGCCATTTCATTGGATGATGCTAAAGAATTGGATCGTCTTACAAAAAAAAGTAAAAAAACTACTTTTAATACCTTTGCTTTTTTCAAAAAAAGAATTGCTGTTAGAGTTGCTAATGAAAAATGTGTCAGAGATAAAAAATGGGAAAAAGGTGCAGCTAGCGATGAGTTTTTAAAAGACGAGGCAAGAGTACATGCCATTATGACAAAGTACCTTAGATAATTTTTTCTTAAAGAGGAGGATTTAGTATCCTCCTCTTTTTTTAAGCTAAAATATGTCTAGAATAAGAAACTTATTTGGTTTGGTTCTTATTGGGATTTTTACAACTATTTTGTTTATTATAAATGTATTTTTCTCGTTTGATTCCTACACTACATTTTATAATGACAATAAGGATGTTAAGAAACACCTTGTCCACACCTTAAGTGAAAATATTTACTACTCCGAGCCCTTAAACAGTCTACTCAACTATACTGGTTTTGAAACTGGTTATGGCTTTTTTGCTCCCAACGTTTCGAGCGATTTTGTGCTGGTTTTTGATGTAACTAGTGCGACCGATTCATTGATTATCAGACGACATTTTCCTACTTTAAGGAACAAAGAAAGCATCATTCGGTTTTCTACATTTTTTGGAAGTTTTTTAGAATTACTTGAAGATAGTACGAGTAATTTTGATAAGAATTACACACAAATATTCCTAAAACAATGTGCACTCGATATAAAAAAAGAATACCCAGAAGCATCTGTTGTAAAAACAAAATTATATCTGTATGATTTTCCGACACTTAAGAATTACAAAGAAAATTCAGAAGTGGTGTATTTTAAAATTAGCGAATATGAATTTTAAATCATTGAAAAATGCTATATATCATTTCTTTTATCATCCTCAAAAGGAACAAGAAATTTCTTTAGTTTTCTTCAGAATCGCCATTGGAATCTTTTGTCTAATTCATTTTATTTCCATTTGGTCTGATTTTGAAATACTGTTTGGTAAAGGCAGTATTATACCATGGGATATTAAATCTCTTTTACTGAGTACAAACTTTATCACTCTGAGTGAAATTTGTGACTTTTGTGAGACTTGTCTGTCGATTTCCATTAGTCAAACGCTACTAATTTTCAAAATTAGTTTTGTCATACTGTGCACTTTTATTGTCTTTGGCTTTTTTACTCGAATATCAGCTCTGTTGCTCTTAATACTACAACTGAGCTACATTAAAGAAGGAATTGGCTTCGTTTATGGAGTAGATAATTTCACTAGTATGTCATTAACCTATTTAGTGTTATTTCCCAATAACAATAAATTATCTCTTCAACACTTTTTTACGAGAGGTAAAAAAATTTCTAAACAAGCTTATTTGAGAGTCTTTCAGCTACATGTGTCAATGCTATATTTTTTCTCAGGTTTTGATAAAGTTTTAGGTTTTAATTGGCGAAATGGAGAGGCTATTTGGAAAGCCATTCACTTACCCCATTTTAATCATGATTTTCAATTTAATTTTAGTTGGTTAGCTGATTATCCCTGGTTAGTAGTGGCTACAGGGTGGACGGCTGTTATTATTGAAATAGCTTACCCCCTGTTCATTTGGCTATCATTTAGTAGAAAGGCTTGGCTTTTACTGACCATTACTTTACACCTTGGGATTGCACTAGTATTCAACTTATATTTCTTTTCTACTATGATGCTCATATGGAATTTAACGGCATTCATGCATATTTTTAATAAAAAACAACACTCACAACAGAAAATTAAACCCTCATGAAACACACGGCCCTCTCAATTATAACGATTAGTACGCTTTTAGCTTTTTCGGCATTTTCCCAAGATACTATACAGCAAGGCATCGTTGCCAAGCAATTTTTACAAGCCCACAACGAACAGGATTTTAAAACAATGAAAACCTTGGCCGGTAAAGATATGAGAAAGTTTGGCGGCATAATCTTGCGATTTTACTCCAAAAGCAATTACGATGATTTCGGTGAACTTGTGTTTGATTCTGTTGAGTTTAACTTTCAAGACAGTCCTGCCCAATTGCTGATAAGTAGCTTTTCTAAACAAGACACTACACCGCTTTACATATCCTTATTTCTAACACAGGAGCATAAAATAGATGGTATTGGTTTTTACGAGCATGCTGTTTTTTATCCAACTGTTGATTCGGCAACTACTATTGATGATATTGCCCATGCCTACATAGATTACGAGGACAATACGGGCTTATGTATTGGCATTTATGATAGGGGTGAAAAACAAAGCTACTACTATGGCGAAATAAAGCGGGGTAGTGGCCAAAAACCGAACGATTTGACTCGTTTTCAGATGGGTTCTATCTCCAAAGTATTTACGGCACTTATGTTGTCCGATATGATGGTGAATCACGGCATAGACCCCCTTTCCTACGTGTCGGATTACCTTTCAGATAGTATGCCAATGCTGGGCTATAAAAAAAAACCTCTTACCTTATTACACTTGGCTACACATACCTCTGGCTATCTCCACAACCCCACTAACATTGATGAAACCTCAACCGATAGTTGGGATAACTTTGCCAATTACGATGTCAATCACCTCATGGCCTATCTAAAAGACTATGAATTAGAACGAAAGCCAGGCAAACAATGGAATTACTCTAACGGTGCTTTTGGACTGTTGGGGTATATAGCCACTCAATTTTATCAAAAGCCCTATAAGGAAGTGCTCAAAGAGAAAATAACAACTCCTTTGAATATGCCTAACACCACCACCATAGAGCCTACAACGAATGTATTTCAGCCATACTATAATGGCTTTGAAACGAATAATTTACACTTTAAAGAAGCATTGATAGGGGCTGGGGGTATTTACACCACAACTGAGGATATGATACGTTTTATGGAAGCTAATCTTCATCCCCAAAACACCCCACTAAAAAAGGTGTTGTTAGCCGCACAAAAAACATGGGTTAGGCCGAGAAATATTGATTTTGACATGGGACTTGGTTGGTGGATAATAGATCATCCATTCGACAAAAAGAGTCAACTTATTGGTCATGGAGGGCATACTGTAGGTACTAATACCTCGCTATTTATTGACCCTAATCGCGATTTGGGCATCTTTGTTGCTGCCAATTCAGATATTGATGTTCAAGAAGTTGCCTTACTTATTATGGAAATTATAATAAATCAGCAGAATCCCAATGTCAAATAGGATTGTTTTGTATGATAGTAATTGTTCTTTTTGTGTGGCTTTTATTTCTCTAATAAAGCGTAAAACAAGAGGTTATAATCTTACATTTATGGCTTTACAAACAAAAGAGGCACGATTCATTTTAAAAGAAAAAGAAGAACAGTTTATTTCATTACAAACAGTTTATTTTATAGATGGAATTAAAAAATATAAATTTTCTTCTGCTGTATTTAAGATGCTAGAGTTAACCTCATACCCCTTAAAGGTAGTTATTTTTTTTTCCATTTTTCCTCGAAATTGGACGGATTTAGTATACAAATTTATAGCAAAAAATCGCTTTTTTTTTGGCAAAAACTAGGCCCTATTTCTCAGATTTGTGCTTTGGGCTGAAGGTATAAAAGTA
>CAXDOW010000156.1:0-3948 GCA_963991165.1 uncultured Flavobacteriales bacterium
ATTTCCCAATTCTTTTGATCAAAACAATCATTGGTATGAAAAGGCATTAAACGCCACAATACACCCCATGGTCAACCATTTTTTTAATCTTAAAAAAGATCAAATCATTAATCGGTACTGTCATTTGAATCCAAAGGTTAATCCCAAAGATTTAGATGAGGTTTTGTCCTATAAGCCACAGTACTATCATTTATCTGGGTCTGATTTACTTCATGTCACTACAGAAAATGGCAATCGAAAGATGATTATAATCGAAAATAATTCATGCCCTTCTGGTCAAAAATCGATGCCATTATTAAATGAATATGATGAGCAGGGAGGCTATAAAAAATTTGTTAAAGAAAGTATATTACCGTTAATTAAATGGAAAGACGGAATGCATGCTGGAGTTATCTATGATAAAAATTATATGGAAGCATCAGGTTATGCATATGCACTTGCCGATCAATTAAATCAACCTGTATATCTTATACCGTTTATTCACAATACTAAAAATAGCAACATTAAAATTGGAGAATCGGAAATCTCAATTCGAATTAAAAATGGATCGTGGATTACCCTTGACTTAACATTCAGATATTTAACGGAAAAACCTTGGAGTCGTCTTCCAATAAAATCTAAAACTAAAATTATAAATCCGGTGATAGTTTGCCTTGCTGGAGGAAGAAATAAAATGATGGCTTCAAAGGCCTACTCATTTTACAATGCCGAATTGAAAGAAAAAAATCTTTCTATAATAACTCCAAAAACAATTTGGGATGTTAGTAAAAACGAAATTCCTCTTTGGATTGATCATTTTGGGGGTAAAGCCGTAATTAAGAATCCTTATAGTAATGCGGGAATGGGAGTTTATACAATAGTAAATCAAGAGGAGCTAAGTGCTTTTATGAAAAAAGAATTCTATTATGATAAATTTATAGTTCAAGCGTTAATTGGGAATTACGACTGGAGTTCAACAAGCGATCAAGGAAAATATTACCATGTAGGAACAATTCCTAATTCCAAAGGGTTCTCGTATGCTTTAGATTTTCGAATGATGATTCATTCTACGAAAGAAGGCTACAAGCCACTTTCAATATATTCTAGAAGGGCTGAAAAAGCTCTAGAAAGTAATTTGAAAAGTGGCACTAATTCATGGGAAGTTCTTGGAACAAACCTATCTTTTATAGATCAAAATGGTAAATGGAATTCGGAAACTAGCAGATTATTATTAATGGAACGTAAGTCATTTAACACGCTTGGAATAAGTTTAGATAATTTAGTTGAGGGATATATACAAACAGTCCTTTCTTCAATTGCAATTGATAAAATGGCAAAACAACTGATCAGTTCAAGTGGCAAATTAAAGAGAAAATTGTTTACTTCACTCAACGAAGACAGAGTCTTAATTAATGAAATATTACTTTAAAAAGTAGTGTACAATTGGCTTAAGAATCAAATAAAGGTTAGTTAGAAGAACCTAATGACTTTGTGAGAATAAAAAAAAGCAGGAAACTGTCTCAAAAGAAGATGGATTCCGCTTTGGTGGACCTAAGTATTCTTGTTTCGAACTTTTTATTAATGAATAACAATCTTTTGGTTGATAATTTGACTATTAGTCGTGATATTCAGCATATATATACCATTTGTTTTCTTGCCTATGTCAATAGTTTTAGAATATTGATTTTCTTGTTCATTAAACTCGTTCATGTATACTATTTCGCCTAAAATATTGGTAATCGTTATTTGGACATTAATTTCAGTATTTTGATTGAAGCTTATATTAAATCTACCATTTGATGGATTAGGGTAAATTTCTATTGGCAAAGCATAGTTTTCAATGAAAGAAGTTTCACACTGTTTTTGACATTCGTTGAGTGAAGAAAATTCGCCCACTATTGTATTTCGTTCAATACAGAAATTATTTACACAATCCCATGACTTATTATTTTTATCACAAAAGGTTAAGAAAGGGCTGTTTTGAGGAATAGTGTTGCTAACATTATCTTCAAAAACTATTTGCTCGTCTAAGCCATATACAATATAACCTGATAATTCTGGAAATACTGGATTATTTACAATAATATTCAATGTGTCGTTATAATTTACATTTAAAAAAGTAAACTGGTTATAGCCTAAAATCATGTTAATTTCATTTAGGAATATACCATTATTATAAACCTCTAAAGAACCACCGTACCATCCAAAACCATCGTTGTGAATAGTTTTAATCTTTATTGTTCCACAGTGATTTTCATCTAATGCTTCACACGCTAAGATATTAGTGTAATTTGCCAACACATTGTAAGTACCAGTTGGTGTTGCATTTATTAATACCTCTCCAGTTTCATTGTATAATAAGAAGGATTGTGAACTTATTGATGTAAATCCATTTTGGACATAATATAAGTCAATCTTATCACCTAAATCAACACCAAATTGGTAGACTCTTTCATTATTACCTTCAAAAACAGATAATTTTTCTACTAAAATATCATTAATAAATAGCTGTAATTCATCTTCACCCCAACCATTTTCTGAATTACTTTCAAGTTTTAACTCCCACGTCCCACACGTTCCATTAATATCAGGTAAATTGGGTCTTATAACTGCGTCTATAATATGAACTACACCATTATAGGCATATAAATCAGTTATTAATATTTGAGCCGTGTTTTCTTGACCAACAATTAAATAGCTTGAGTTTTCAAAATCAAAATTAATGGTAGTACCATTGATATTTATTGCCTGTGAAATACCTGATGATAATTCGTCTGAATAAATAGCATTTTCAAAGATGTGGTTGGAAGTAAAATTATATAAGAATTGTGAATTAATAAGTTCATCAATTGGGATTCCAATGATTTCAGCAAAAACACTAAAAGCACTATCGGTTGGGGCAAAAATTGTCCACGGACCTGGTTCTTCAATACTATTATCAATTGTTACTTGGGTAGATAAATCATCATCTAACCCAATTTCAATAATTGCCTCTTCAAGAAACTGATGATCTTCACTCTTTCGGATAATCTCCATAACGGTTGATTCAGGTAAGCCCACTGGCGCAAGACATGAATCAATAACATGAACCATTCCATTGTAGGCCTCAAAGTTTGTTGAAATTAGTTTTGAACCATTTACAAAAATCTCTTGTTCGTTTTCAAAAATTGAAAGTGATTGACCTTGAGCCGTTAGTAACTCTTGTCCATCGAATAATTGCTCCGTGTCCCAAATTCCATATACGATGTGATATTCTAATATTTGTGTTAGGTCTGGAATATTAAGACCATCAAATTGGCCTAAGTTCATATATTCCAATATTTCATAAACAGCATCATTGTCAG
The DNA here is from genome assembly GCA_963991165.1 of uncultured Flavobacteriales bacterium. GTDB lineage: Bacteria > Bacteroidota > Bacteroidia > Flavobacteriales > UBA7312. Next base: position 3,324 of record CAXDOW010000156.1, read on the forward strand.
GAACAAAAATTGTCCAAGGAGCACTTTGTGTCAAAAACGTATCAGTGAATGTGCTAAATGCATATTGAGAGAAAAAAATTGGCACATCTTGATTGCTATGTAGGTCGATCATTAAATCATTTAAATCAAACGGATCTACAATGACATTGAGTGACATACCAGCTTCAGCATTATAACCAACGCTACAGTCAAAACTATATGTCCCTGCTGTATCAAAGTTAACAACTCCCATACAGACCCCTTCTGAGTTTCCAGTAGTCTGTTCTAAAAAAATTTCTGTTGGATTATTAAATGAGTCTCCAGTAATACTATTTGTTAATCCATTAAGAGTGTGATTTCCTTCAATATTAACAAATGCAATAGTCTCATCAGGTGATATTGTTAATTCTGATGGATAAAATTCAAAATTACTTACAACCACGGTATAATCACCCTCACATTGTCCAAAAACATTCAGGCTGAGTAAAAACGATATTATTATGCCAATACTGATTTTCATATCAACTATATTTTTGTATAACTTATTTTTAAAATAATTATACAAATATATAAATTTCATTACATAAAAAAAAGAATCCTAACTTTTAATATGTTGGATTACAATACGATAGGCCTAAGTTTCTTT
>CAXDOW010000157.1:0-3939 GCA_963991165.1 uncultured Flavobacteriales bacterium
ATCGCTGTGTTTGCTTGCTTCGCTTTCCATATTTGATCGTACTTTGACTCGTCTAACCCTTTATGTTTTGTGAGCAAATCTAGTTTTTCGGTTGTGGTTCGACCGTCATAGGTAGAGAGATGCTCTTCTCTATTTATGACCATGCTAGGCTCTATTTGTTCTAGTGCCATGTTAAGGGCTTTGTAATGAAGTTCTCTACTATTAACGAGAACGCCATCTAAATCAAAAGCTATCAATTTTATCATAAAATCTCCGGTCTTACAAAACGGTCATCATCATCTAAGTGTGTAGGGTATCTACTTATTATAGTACCAAAACCACTCTGAGTCCCAACAAAAATAAAATTTTGTTCAAACAACTGACGGGTCATCTCTATATTCTCAATACTGAACTCCGTAATGCCTTCCAAGTTTAGGTTTGGTTTGTTTTTCAGTAGATTAGCCACACAAAAAATCTGCTCACAGCAATCAACGTACTTAGAAACTATTTGGCTTTCCCGTTCTATATTGAACCATTCTTCGATATCCTCATGTCTGCCGACATAAATCCAATCTGATGGAGAAAAGACCCTAAAGTCTGGGACGCAAGACATAACATTTGATATAAAGATTTTATCTTGTAGTCTTGGTGAGTCGCTTGCTATCTTGTTATACACAGAAAATACATCTTTACTGCATATCGCATCAGATCTAATTTTAGCGACCAAGCCCTTATCAATTAGTCCCAGTGCTTGGTTAGCCCCATAAAGCTGTCTAGAAAAATTTTGGATTGGTCCAGCACCCGGATCTTCAAGGAAGAGGGTGATGCAATTTTCAACATCCTCTACGTCTATTTCTTCGTCAATCCAAGTAGAGACTATGATTTTTGCATCTGATAGTTTTCTCAGGTCTCGGACAAGCTGCTCGGTGGTTGGAAACACCTTTCCTTGTATTATTATAGTCTTATTAGATTCTTGTATTGTCATTCTCTATTTTCATAACGTGGTATTTTAGGTCGCAGACCCTTGTTTTTACTATGGGTACGAATTCTTCCATGTAGAATTTTAACATCTCTTCCGCATTAGAAATATCTACGTTGTACCTTTCGTACATCTCTTCGATATGATCAAACATGTTGCAATACTTCTGCATTACATCAGGACTACCCCAAGCACAATGATCGTTATACGTATTAGGAGGGTTTGGCGTGAGTATATTTATGTAGTCGTAGCCTGAGTCAAATACGCCGCCTGTGAACATTAAATCAAATCTACATCTAACTATGACCTTATATTTAAGATAGTCATCTAGCAGCTCAAATCCTTTTTTGACACAGTACCATTGTCGCTTAAGCCTTTCAACCCAACCCATTTGCATGTGCTCCGCTGCCCTGCCTTCGTTAAAAACATCCCCTTCTACAGCAAGAGGGACAAATTTAGGGAGTGGCAGTGGGGCTAGTATGCTTTGCTTGACTATTGGCAGACCAAACTCCTTGGCTATACAGTAATCACCACGATCATCCCAAGTACACGCATATATGTCAGTGCCTCCATCACAAAACTTTTCTAGTATACTATCTTTACATTGTGCAAAAGACCTAACGTGGCCCGTAAGTATTAGACATGTTTCCACTTTGGCCCCATCCACATTTTAACTATGTCTCTATATTTTTGACAGACGTGCGTTGGTGAGTGTCTGTTCTTAAATGAGGTTTGCGATTTACGTCCAATGTTTTCCCAGTTGTCTAGTGTATAAAGTATTTTATGGTCTAAGTCGGACAGGTCATCGCTCATGACGGTATAATCTTTGAAGGGCATATATTCATCTGAAACCGATTTAGTTCTCATTTTAGGCATGACTAAAGCGGCCTTGGTGCTTGCCGCTTCCCAAATTCTAATAGAATCTCTAGAGTTCCCAAAGTAGTGCAGTGCCACCTTACATTGATTTATTGCTTCTCTATATTCTTGTGTAGCACCGCCGTCTGTTTCCTTCTTCTTCTCCTGTATTTTGTCATAATCATCAATTCTTATGTCCCATTTTAAATTCTTTAGGCTGCCGTTAGCAAGCTCTTGAACCTTCTCAATAAACGGCCTTCTTTTATCACTAGTCATACATCCATAAAACATCACGTCATTTACCTGCTCAAAAGAATCATCGTATACCGATGGAACAGGAAAATGAAAAGGTTCTACGGGAACCCCTTTAGGATTTCTTGAGCCTTCCCACAGCTCTCTCTGCATAACCAAGTCTGGTTTTCTATTGGTCCAGTTTTGAACATTAGGATTATCTGTATCGTCATGCTGTATTAAAAAGCTTTTCTTAAATCTTTCATGATTATCTAAGAGGTCATTTATTTTTGCCAGATGATCTGGCTCGTGCAGATACACTACGACACAGTTATATTGTTTCTTGACATCAGGTTGCCACTCGTGAATATCCTGTTCCGTAACAAATTCGCAGTTAGCACCAGCTTCTGCAAAGGACTCAAATATAATCCTAGAGTTTTGTACATGAGAGTAGTTGAAGAACACAAAGTCTACTATTTCTTTATATGAGTTTTTTATAAATTTCATTTTTTCCTCAGTTTATTATTTTCCAGTTCTTTCTGTAGTTTGGATTAATTGCCTCACTGTCTGGTCTGAGATACCTATGAATATACAAATTGGCTTCAATATGTTTAAGCTGATCAACCATCAAGGCAAAGCAACTATCAAAACAGTGTATCTCTTTGGCCTTTTTAATTAAAGGTAGATAATGGAATATGGTTTCCGTGGTCATTAAATTCCTCAAGATGGGAAGCTTTATAGTATCTTCTCGGATGTTGTAATTCCTACGGTAATCATCATGAACAAAACAGAATTCTTTTTCTTTTGTAGATGGTATAAGTCCATTCTCGGGTACTTGCGGTTCCCAATTGTATCTTTCTTTAACATCTACATGTGCGTCTTCATAGAATACCCCCTCTAGTCCAAGTCTGGTAAGCCTTCCATTTCGTAACACCTGTGTGTCTGCTTTTCTGAGATGTGTTCCATTGTGAGAACCTAACCTGACAACTTCTCCGTCGAATTGTTTGGCTACCGCTAGCATCTCTTGATCATTGTTTATTCCAAACACGGTGACTGTTGGGTTATTGATATTCATATGTCTAACGGAGGGGACATTGTGATATTTTGACGGAACCACTACCTCGTCAAAAATCCTAGCAAATACATTCACTATCCCCTGTGTTATTATAAGATCACCTAAGCCAAGATGTCCCGCAACAAAGATTCTTTCTTTTTTAACCATCACTGTACACTCTATACGAATCCGAATCTTCGTGAAAGGTGGAAGCCTCCACAAAATCACATGGGCTAGGCAAATTGCTGGTAAAAGTATGAAGCACGCCGGTATCTATGGTTAAGCTATCACCCTTCTTTAAGACCAAGGTTTTAAACTGGTAGTAAAGATCTGATTTTTCAGGATAGGTGTGCTGCCAATCCCATCTTGGATTATCGCATGACTGTACCTGCTCTGCCAAGCTATCGCTGTACTTAGCGTGAAGCAGAAGCAACTCGCCATCTATTACGTAAAAAGTTTCTTTTTTGTTTTTGTGATAATGAAATGAGCACCACTTGTTGGGCATCACACGGAGATGTTTACAGCAATACTTCTCGTTGTTCTCAATCCAAACCTCATATCCCCAATCCTTACTCACAAATTTATTATTCGCCATATCTATTCCTCCGGATTCCAAAAATCATCAATGTAAATATATTCATTACCCATTGCATACCATATGGCTAACCTATGTTGGCCATCGTGGATTTCCATGTTTGGGTCTATTCTGATCTCATTGTCTTGCTGCCAGCCTTTTAGTCCGTACGTCTCTACTAGTTGGTACAACCCAAGAAAGCTATTCCAAGATATTTCACATATCTTACCATTCCTTGTGTCGTACAAGAACATGTCTTTCATGTAG
>CAXDOW010000158.1:0-3823 GCA_963991165.1 uncultured Flavobacteriales bacterium
ACTTATTTTGATATGTTTCATATTGCTAGAAGGTAACATGTCAACATTTAGTTCTGAATGCTTCTCTTGTTTTTCTTCAGCGAGTTGGTTTAGTCTTAGTTCCGAGTAACTGCAATATTCGTCTTTTATTTCTCCTTGGCCCTTAAATACAAATAAATGATTTGTCAATTTATCCATAAAATACCTATCGTGAGATACAATAATGAGACATCCCTGGAACTGAAGTAAAAAGTCTTCTAATTTGTTTAAGGTCAATAAATCTAAATCATTGGTTGGTTCATCGAGAATTAAAAAGTTAGGATTTTTCATCAGCGTCATCAGGAGATACAATCGTCTTTTTTCTCCCCCACTCAATTTGGACACATAAGTGTGCTGTACTCTAGTTGGGAACATAAAATGGGTTAATAATTGAGAGGCTGTAATTTTAGCACCATTGGCCATTTCTATAACCTCTGCAATATCTTTCAAACAATCGATGAGACGTTTGTCTTGCTTAAAATCAATGCCACTTTGAGAAAAATATCCAAACACTATCGTTTCTCCAACATTGATTTTCCCACTATCGACTTGTTCATGGCCAGTAAGAAGATTTAAAAAGGTCGATTTACCAACACCATTCTTACCAACTATGCCAATTCTGTCTCCTTTTTTGAAAGTATAATCAAATCCTTTGATAATTGATAGATTTTGATAGCTTTTATAGACCTTTTTGAGTTCCAAAATTTTACCCCCTACCCGACTCATTTTGACTTCTAATGTTAAATCTTGTTTGACTTTTTTTACAGAAAGCTGTTCTTTGAGTTTATGAACGCTATTAATTCTAGCTTTAGATTTTGTAGTTCTTGCTTTGGGCGTTCGCCTTAGCCATTCAATTTCTTTTTTTAGAAGTTTACCTGCCTTAGACCACTCTGTGTTAAAAATACTTTCTCTCTTCGAGCGTTTTTCTAAAAAATAGGAATAGTTACCATGATGATTATAAAGGGTGCCATTTTCCATTTCCAGTATTCTATTACATACTCTATCCAAAAAATAACGATCGTGAGTTACCATCAATACCGTTATATTTTGCTTTTGTAAATAGTTTTCTAACCATTCAATCATTTCAATATCCAAATGGTTGGTAGGTTCATCCATTAATAATAATTCTGGCTCATCAATCAATAACAAGGCTAGCGATAGACGCTTTTTTTGTCCGCCTGACAATGAACTTATACGATTGTTGGTGTCTGTCAAATTAAAAACTGAAAGTATTTTTTTTATTCGCCGCTCATAGTCCCATGCATTATACTTATCCATTTGATTAGTTAACTCTTCTAACCTCTTGTTATTTTGAGTATTATCACTATTTATATCACTCAAAAACTGATTGTACTCTACAATAATTTGACCCACCTTTGTAGGTGTTGATCTAATAATATGTTCGATACTAAGTTTTTCGTCAAAGCTAGATTCTTGAGGCAAGTACCCTACCCTTACTCCTTTTTTAAACGAAATGGTACCCTCATCAGCTGTATCAATAGATGCAATAATTTTAAGTAATGTTGACTTACCTGTACCATTATTGGCAATAAGAGCTATCTTATCTCCTTTGGAAATACCAAAAGTAATGGATTCAAATAAGGTTCTTTCTCCGTAGGTTTTTGAAAGGGCATCAACAGATAAATAGTTCATGGGGAGATTTAATTAGAATCTCTATTTACTCTGAGTTCTCTTCCGTCGACGAAAATACCTTTAAAATGTTGACTGAAGCTCTTGGAATGACGGTCATCAATATCAATAAAGCTACATTTTTTTTGTAAGTCGATAGTTCCTATTTCTGATTTTTGAATCTTAGCAGTATCTGTAATAAAATCTATTAAATCGGTTTTACTAACTCCATCTACTTTACCCACATTAATAAAAAATCTAACTCGTTTTTTTGAGCTGTCTTTTGTTTTTTTTCTTTGATTATTTTTGGGTTCTTTTTTGGATTTAGGTGTCGACGATTTTTGATTAATAGTATTGCGTTCATTGTAATTTAATGCTTGAATTTCCTTATTAACCAGTTTTTCTACAAGGTCTTCAAAAGAAAGTACACCTAGTTGCATTTGAATATCTGTAAGTAGTTTACCACGGACTTTTTTACTGGTAGGAAGATCAAGAATGTTTTGAGCCCACTTTCCCAATCGTATAGACAATATATCCTCTACAGTAGGAATATGGATGGGCTTAAACTCAATTTGTAATGATTTCTCAATGTGTTTTAGTTTTCTTTGGTCTCTATTAGTTAGAATGCACAATGAAATACCCTTTTTACCAGCTCTAGCTGTTCGACCACTTCTGTGGGTATAATAAGCAGGATCATCAGGTAAGGCGTAGTGAATAACATGAGATAAATCAGAAACATCAATACCACGAGCAGCTACATCCGTAGCAATTAAAATTTTCAAGTGACCACTTTTAAATCGTTTCATTACCCTATCGCGCTGAGCTTGTGACAAATCACCGTGTAAGGCTTCAGACAAATAGCCGTTTTTGTTTAACTCATCGGACAATTGCTGAGTCTTTATTCGTGTACGGCAAAAAATAACACCTCGAAACTGATCTTCAATATCTAAAATACGCTTTAATCCTTCAAATTTTTCTGAGGACTTGAGCATAGTAAACTGATGTTCAATATTTTCATTAACTTGATTACCAGTTGAAATTTTGACTTCTGCTGGGTTTGTCATGTAATTTGATACAATAGCTCTTATATCTGAAGGCATCGTAGCAGAAAACAACCAAGTATTTTTTTCTTTACCAGTATTGGCTAAGATGTTATCCAAATCCTCTTTGAATCCCATATTTAGCATTTCATCGGCTTCATCTAACACCACGAGTTTGACGGAATTTAACTGAATCACTTTTCGTCTCATCAGATCTAACAGTCTGCCAGGTGTGGCTATGATAATATGAGGTGTTTTTCTTTTTATCTCTTTCATTTGAACGACTATGGACGCACCTCCATAAACAGACTGTATAAAGATGTTGGGAAGGTATTTTGAAAAAGTCGTTAGTTGGTTGGCAATTTGTTGGCCTAGTTCTCGAGTTGGTGCTAGAATTAGAGCTTGAGTATTTGAATGTTTTGGATCTATCCATTGCAACAAGGGTAATCCAAAAGCAGCTGTTTTTCCAGTTCCCGTTTGAGCCAATCCAATAAAATCTTGTTGTTTAGCAACTAATAGAGGAATGGATTGTTCTTGAATTAAGGTGGGGTGCTCAAAACCTAGTTCAGGTAAAACTTGTAATAAGAGCTTAGAAAGTCCTAAATCGGAAAATGTTTTCAAAAGTATATGTGATTAATGGTCGTTGCAAAGCTAACTTTTTATTGACAGCCAACTTCCTAAATAAGAAATAAAAAAACCTCTTCCAAAGGAGAGGTTTTAATTGAATTAAAGTATGAGAAAAAAACTATGCTTTTTTCAAGAAAGGAAGGCCTGTTTTAGAGTTCTCTACTACTTTTTTACCAGCAGGAACGGCGTCTAAACCAGTGCTACGCTCATCTTTTGAAAAGAAATAAATGGTTTGAACTCTTCCTGTTGATTTTAAAGTAACGTCTTTTGAATTTAAGTAATAAGTCTGACCTTTACTATTAGTGTGCGAAAATGCCATAATTTTAAGTTTTTAATTAATACTATATTTAATAAAATTGAACTTCTAATTTATGAAAAATTCCAATCTCGCTACAAAAAACTAGCATCAATTGAAAATAATTTATTGACAATATTTGCGATAGAGATGATGGCCAACAATTCGTTCTGTTTGAATTGTGAAAATCTGTTTTTATCAGGAAATATATACT
>CAXDOW010000159.1:0-3762 GCA_963991165.1 uncultured Flavobacteriales bacterium
ACCTCTCTATTCGTCGGCAGCGTCAGATGTGTATAAGAGACAGATTTATTTGTGGCTGTTCCAAACCAACAGTCTTCAACGGTTGGATTATTAAGTAATGCCACCTTTTTAAGAGAAAATGATTTTGAAAAAGTACAAGCTAAACAAAATACGGACATTAAAAACTTTAGCATGTCAGGAAAAATTGATTTTAAGCCTACACTAAAAACCAATTTGACCATTGGAGGGGCCGTAAATCATTCTGTCACCAGGCCGTTCATTTATACCTATTCCTTGTTGAATTGGGATAATAATCCGGAGGAGGAAAATAACACTTGGCGAGTATATGGTAAGTTTACCCAACGTTTTGGGGCACAAGAAGGAGATGAGGAAAATGCTTCTACCATTAAAAATGCGTTCTATTCTATTTCTGCCGATTATACTAAAAACGAGTTTGAACGAAGAAATCCTAACCATGGAGACCAGCTATTTAAGTATGGACATGTCGGTAAATTTGAAACCTTCCAAGATAAATTTTATTTCTTCGGACAGGATACTGCTACTGGAAGAACTGGTTTCATTCATACGGCATATATAGATACCTTACTTACATTTGACGGTAGTAATTCATCCAATCCAGATTTGGCTGCTTATACCCAGCAGTATTACGATTTATTCCTCGAAAATGAGTTGCCCAGTTTATCCTTTGGAGGAAGTGGTCAAAATGGAATTATAAGAACTTTCAATGACCTCAGTACTTTAGGACTACGTAATGGAGACGGCCCAACCAGTGTTTATTCTCTCTTTTACAATTATGGCGATCAGTTTGGTTCGTACGGAAAGCAAGAGTTTGAGCAGTTTTCTATGAAAGCCACTGGATCGGCCGATATCCAAGATCATGCTATACAGTTTGGTTTTGAGTACGAAAAACGAACCGATAGAAGTTGGTTTATGGCGCCCAATGGACTTTGGAGCTTAGCCAGACAGTATACCAACTTCCATATTCAGGAGTTGGATTTAGCCAACCCTTACATCATAGAAAATGGAACTTTCGATACCATCTATTACGACCGATTGAACAAGCAAGAATCTCAAAGCCGATTTGACTGGAGTTTGAGAGAGAAGTTTAACATTGGCGATATAGAGTACGTTGACATAGATTCCTTTAATCCTGAGGACCTTTCCATAGACATGTTTAGTGCGGATGAACTTATTCAACAAAATGGCTTTATTGCATACTATGGTTACGATTACAAAGGAGACAAATTAAACTCCTCTACTACTATTGAAGACTTCTTCTTTGATAGAATTGATAGAGATGGCGATGGACAAGATGATGATTATGTTCGAAATATAGGTGCGTACGAACCGATTTACACGGCTGGTTACATTCAAGATAAATTCGCTTTTGATGATTTAATTTTTAACATTGGATTAAGAGTCGATCGCTTTGATGCCAATCAGTCAGTACTTGCCGACGACTATTGCCTCTATCAGTCTTACACAGCAGGATCTAGTGCTGCTCTCTTGACCGATCCGAATTACCAAAGGCCAACGGGTATTGGTGATGATTACGTGGTGTATGTCAACGACTTAGAAAATCCAACCGAAATTGTAGGTTATAGAGACGGAACTGATTGGTACGACGAAAATGGTGAATTCATAGTCGATCCAAAGGGATTGGCTCAGGCCTCTACTACAGGACAAATCACCCCTTACTTAGTCAATACAGAAGATAGTATTCCCGTATTTTCTGACTACGAACCACAAACTACCTTCTCTCCTCGTATCTCATTCTCATTCCCCATTTCCGATGAAGCTCAATTTTTTGCACACTACGATGTGATTACTCAACGACCTCCGTCTGGTAACCGCATAGAGCCCATTGATTACTTATTTATTGAGGATCGAGTCGGTGCTCTTATCAATAACCCTAATTTGAAATCTGAAAAAACAGTAGACTTTGAGTTAGGTTTTGCTCAAACACTAAATTTAAAATCCTCATTAACCATCTCTGCCTTTTACAGAGAGTTGAGAGATATGATACAAGTCGTGAAAACCAATTACTCTTATCCAGTTTCTTACCTTACTTATGATAACATAGATTTTGGAACCGTAAAAGGGTTGTCTGCTTCTTACGATTTGAGAAGAAGTGGTAATGTCAGTATGTCGGCCAACTACACCCTTCAGTTTGCTGATGGTACAGGTTCTTCGTCTACTTCTGGATTTAATCTAGTAAATACGGGTCAGCCTAACTTACGAACGACTATCCCACTAAGCTATGACCAACGCCATGCTTTTAACCTAAGCATGGATTACCGTTTCGCCAGTGGAAAAGATTATACTGGCCCAGTTTGGTTTGATAAGCAAATTTTCGCCAATGCTGGAGCTAACTTTGTGGTTATTGCTGGTTCGGGAACTCCTTTTTCTAAGCAGTCTAACATCACACAAGAGGGTGCTTTTGGTATCAATGACCGGTCGGTTTTGGATGGTAGTATTAATGGCTCAAGACTTCCTTGGACCGTACGTATCAACACAAAAATAAACAAGCGATTCACGGTCGATGTTGGTCAACTGGACAATAAACGAAAACTTGGATTTAATGTATATATACAGGTGCAAAATTTACTCAACACTAAAAATGTTCAATCGGTATATAGAGCCACAGGTAACCCCGACGATGATGGATATTTGACCGATGCTGCTGCACAAACCAGTATTGAGTCCCAAAACGATCCACAGTCCTTTAGAGATATGTATTCAATAAAAATAAACAACCCTTCTAATTATAGTTTACCAAGGTTAGCTCGATTAGGAGTAGAAATTAACTTTTAGTCCAAAAATGATAGACATGAACAAGATAGTATTAAGCATTTTATTTAGTGTTTTCTCTTTAGCTCTGGTGGCTAAGGAAAATGTCAGCTCATCATCCAATAGTGCGACTACTCAGTCTAGCTTAGCTCGAGTAGCGTCTGATTGTACGCCTTCTCAAGTCAAAACCGACCTAAACATCAACAACGTTCGAACTACTATTATGGGGGCGGCCGATATGTGGTGGGATTTAACTACTGGCCGTTATGAGATTCCAAAAAATAGTGATAAGCATTCCATGTTTGCTGGTGCCTTGTGGATTGCTGGTATCGATGCAGGTGAGCAGTTAAAAGCAGCTGCCATGACCTATCGTCAAACTGGAAATGATTTTTGGACTGGTCCACTCAATGCCTCTGGAGAAATTGACGCTCAAACCTGTGAAGAATACGATAAGCATTTTGTTGTTACCCGCCAAGAAGTCGATGAGTTCATTGCCTGGTACAACGATAACGATGCTTATCCTAATTATTCCATTCCTCTATCCATTTTAAATTGGCCCGGAAATGGTATAAATGGCGATTATCAGTTCTTGGCACCGTATTACGATGCCAACGATGATGGTGAGTACGATCCTAATGACGGCGATTATCCAAGATATGATGTTGAAGGAAATTTAGATTGTAACACCGATGACCTTATCTATGGTGATCAAACTTTGTATTGGGTCTTTAACGATAAAGGAAACATACACTCTGAAACCTCTGCCGATCCCATTGGTTTGGAAATACGAGCTCAAGCATTTGCTTTTGCTACCAACGATGAGATAAACGATATGACCTTTTATAATTACAAAATCATCAACAGAGCCACCACTCAATTGAATGATGCCTACTTTGGACAATGGGTAGATCCTGACTTAGGAAAATATGACGACGATTACGTGGGATGTGATGTTGAGCGTGGCTTTGGTTA
>CAXDOW010000160.1:0-3760 GCA_963991165.1 uncultured Flavobacteriales bacterium
CTACACCTCTCTATTCGTCGGCAGCGTCAGATGTGTATAAGAGACAGGTCCTTCTATTTGTATCACTTTTCCTGTTCCAAATTTCTCGTGTTTTATAGTTGTTCCTATTTGTAACAAATGGTTTTGAGTGACTTGCTGGGAGGGTTTGTTAACAGCCACATTAGCTTTGGTAAAATTTTTGGGTATAGTAAATGATATTTCTTTTTTTTGATAGGAATTTTGTGTGGTTAAATGTGGGTTGGTTCTGATCACTGGTTTTTGTATTGTAGTTTGTTTTTGTTTGAAAAATTTCCAGTTGAGATAAGTGTCGTCAATTTCGTTTAGAAATCGGCTTGGTTCACAATCGACCAATTGTCCCCATCTCCATCTGCTTGTGGAATACGATAGGGTGAGGTGTTTTTTTGCCCGAGTAATGGCGACATAAAACAAACGTCTTTCTTCTTCTAAGTCTTCTCTAGAATGAACGGACAATTGAGATGGGAATAGGTTTTCTTCCAAACCGACTACATAAACATTTGGAAACTCAAGACCTTTAGCGGCATGAATGGTCATTAGAGATACACTATCTTTTGTTTGTTCTTTTTCGTTATCTTGATCGGTAATCAGTGCTACATCCTGCATGAAAAAATCCAATGTTGTTGGCTGATTTTGGGCTTTGTTTTTCTCTACAAACTCTTTGATTGCATTGAGTAATTCTTGTATGTTTTCGTAGCGGCTAATACCTTCGGGTGTTTTATCTTTGTCCAATTCAAAAAGTAATCCTGAAGATTTGGCAATGGTTGACGCTAACTCATAGGCATCTTTGTCGAGCTGAACCTTAAAGCTATTGATTAAAAGGACAAAGTTAGATAGCTTTTGTAGAGTTCCTTTGTTTAGGCCTATGTGGGAGTGATAGTCTGGATTATTGATAGTTTCAAATAGACTTACAGTGTGATTTCTTGAACAAACAATGATTTTTTGTAAGGTTGTAGTACCTATACCTCGAGCTGGATAATTGATGATTCGTTTAAATGATTCTTCTTCTTTGGTGTTAATGATAAGTCGAAAATAAGCTAGTAAATCTTTGACCTCTTTTCGTTGATAAAATGAAAGACCACCATAAATTTTGTAGGGGATGTTACGCCTTCTCAGCGATTCTTCAAGAGCTCTTGATTGAGCGTTTGTTCGGTATAAGATGGCATACTCATTATAATTGCTCATATTGCCATTTCTGGATTCAAATATGGATTGTCCTACAAGTTGTCCTTCCTCACCATCGCTCAATGTTTTGTGAACGGCAATGGAAGAGCCAATGTCGTTTTTACTAAAAACAGTTTTTTTGATTTGGTGTTTATTGTGTTTTATTAGACTGTTAGCTGCATTTACAATCGTTTGTGTCGATCGGTAGTTTTGCTCAAGTTTGACAGACTTATAGTCAGGATAATCTGTTTTGAAGTTTAAAATATTTTGGATATTGGCTCCTCTAAAAGCGTAAATGCTTTGTGCATCGTCTCCTACCACGCAAATGTTTTCATTCATAGCCGCCAATCGTTTTACAATCATGTATTGTACTTGGTTGGTGTCTTGATACTCATCCACCATAATATATTTGAACTTATTTTGGTATTTGTTGAGGACTTGTGGAAAGTCTCTAAATAAAATAAAGGTGTTGAACAAAAGGTCGTCAAAGTCCATAGATCCCGAGCTGAATAGACGATTTTGATAGGTTTTATAAATCATCCCAAATTCGCCCATTTTTCGATTAGAATCTTCTAATTGAAGAGAAGAATTGGAGGCGTATCCTACATAAGAGATTAGATTATTTTTTAAACCACTAATTCTTGAATATATGACATTAGGCTTGTAAATATCCTTATCTAAATTTAATTCCTTAATAATACTTTTGATTAAATTTTTAGAATCGGCAGTATCATAAATGCTGAAATTTTGAGGGTAGTTAATTTTCTCAGCTTCATGTCTTAAAATCTTAGCAAACACTGAGTGAAAAGTACCCATCCATAGGTTTTGAGCTTCGTTTCCAATAAGATGTTGGATTCGTTCGCGCATTTCTTTGGCGGCTTTGTTTGTGAACGTCAAAGCAAGAATATTAAATGAGTCTATCCCGGACTTAATTAGATGTGCTATTCGGTAAGTTAATACTCTTGTTTTGCCCGACCCAGCACCTGCAATAACCATTATTGGGCCATTGATATGTTCGACAGCTTGACGTTGAGATGGATTTAACTCATTGGTTGATGTGTTGCTCAATTTGTACTGGTTTGAAAGCGTTAATTAATGAATTCAAAGTTAAAATTTTTAGCACCCAATAAAGCTGTTTGACCATATCATTTATTAACAAGTAAAAGGCCAATAAAAAATATGTAATTTAGTGCTCAGAATGAAACCGTTTTTAATTATTGTTGTTTTATTTTCCTGTTCCCTTGCAAAGTCGCAATGTAGTATGGAGTTTACAGATACAACTCACGTCAATTGTAATGGGGAAAATACGGGATCCTTTTCAATAAATGTAGTCGCATCAAATCCTTACACCATTAGTCTAAGTAACGGACAAACATTGATTAATGGAATTGGATTCTCTAATCTGTTTGCTGATAATTATGAAGTTGTTTTAGTCGATGATAATCAATGTTCAGACACACTTCAAATTAAGATTAAGCAACCGCCACCACTTTCTGCAGAGATTGTGTGTGAAGGCAATAGCATAAAAGCCAACGTGGAAGGAGGTGTTTTGGATTACACCTTTTTTTGGAAGAACGAAAATGGTGAAGTGATTTCTAACAATTCCAACGTAAACTACCAACCCAAAACATACTACAAGTTTGAAGTTGTTGATTCTAAAAACTGTTCTGTTGCTGATGTGATTGATGTGAATGCCGATTTTTCTGTGGTCGATTCTGTAGGTGAATTTCCATTTGAGGTCAATATTATCAACAACTCTTCTAATACTCTGTCTTACAATTGGGATTTTGGGGATGGTAATAATTCAACACTTACTATTCCTTTGCATGTTTATCAAACGGTAGGAACTTACCTTTTGCAGTTAACCGTTGAGGATAATCATCTTTGTCAAGATAAAGCATCGCTAAATATTGAAGTTCAAGGATTTGAACTATCTTCTAATGATTGGCAAGAAATGTACAACGCATTTAGTCCTAATGGTGATGGAATTAACGATCATTTTTCCTTCTTAGAAAACAATGCTATCGTTCAATTTGAGGTGCAAATTTTTAATCGATGGGGTAATTTGGTCTACGTTTGGACAGACCCTAAGGAAAGTTGGAAGGGGGTTAATCAGCAGGGGAGTCGGTTGACCAAAGGCGATTATTTTTATTATTTACAAGCTACTGGACTCAATGGCAAAGAATATAATAAAAAAGGCGTTATCAGCATATATTAACTGTTTAAAACTTTGTAAGTTCATAAAATGACTAAATTGCGATGCTTTTTTTTAATTGTTATCTTTGCCAAAGTCGTGCTTGCATTGGCTCATATTAGATAGTGCGTTTTGGACAGTATGATAAAAATAACTTTACAATAATGAAGAACATAACAAAATTAGGTTTTTTTGTGTGCTTTTTGCTGATTAACAGTGACTTGTTATTTTCGCAACAAGTTTTCATAAGTCAAGACTTTGAAGACCTTAATACCATCGATTGGACACTTAACGAAGCAGTTCCGTTTTTAGGCACAGTTAGTTCCACCAGCAACACCTTTGTTGTAAACGACATCTACCAAGGTGGATTGGTTCAGTTTGAACCAT
>CAXDOW010000161.1:0-3721 GCA_963991165.1 uncultured Flavobacteriales bacterium
TTTCTTCTAGAGTGGACGACAATGGACAAAGAGAGTCAATTATTCAAGAGCAACTGGACGACACCCCCATACCAACACAAAGTTTGCCTGTTCTGCCTGTACAAGACGCTCCAACAGAATAAAAATCTGACAATTTGTTAGCTTAAAACTGCAAAAAAGTCATTTTATATTTCGCATCACTGTTTGGCACACTAATTGACTATCACTTAAAACGAATTTTAACTTTATTAATATTAAACTATGAATGTAAAACCATTAGCTGACAGAGTACTAGTTGAGCCGGCACAAGCTGAAACAACGACTGCTTCTGGAATTATCATTCCAGACACAGCACAAGAAAAACCTCAAAAAGGAACTATTGTTGCCATTGGAAATGGTAAAAAAGATGAACCACTAACTGTTCAAGTTGGTGATACTGTTTTGTACGGAAAATATTCTGGCACAGAACTAAAATATGAAGGAAAAGACTACATGATTATGCGTGAGTCAGACATACTTGCAATTATTTAAAAACAAAAAAATGGCTAAAGAAATTAAATTTGATATTGAAGCGAGAGACGCCCTAAAAAGAGGTGTTGACTCTCTTGCAAACGCAGTAAAAGTAACCCTCGGACCACAAGGTAGAAACGTGGTTATCGACAAAAAATTTGGCGGCCCCTCTATCACAAAAGATGGTGTTACTGTTGCTAAAGAAATTGAATTAGAAGATTCTATTGAAAATATGGGTGCACAAATGGTTAAAGAAGTGGCTTCTAAAACAGCTGATATTGCTGGTGACGGAACAACTACTGCGACCGTTTTAGCACAAGCCATTGTATCCAATGGACTCAAAAATGTTGCCGCCGGTGCTAATCCAATGGACCTAAAACGAGGGATTGACAAAGCTGTATCGGTTATTGTTGAAAATTTAAAATCCCAATCACAAGAAGTAGGCGACAGTATTGATAAAATCAAACAAGTTGGAGCTATTTCTGCTAATAATGACAACGCCATTGGATCACTTATTGCAGAGGCCATGGATAAAGTCAAAAAAGAAGGCGTCATCACGGTTGAAGAAGCTAAGGGAACCGACACCTACGTTGAAGTAGTCGAAGGTATGCAATTCGATAGAGGGTATTTATCACCCTATTTTGTGACCAACGCAGAAAAAATGACAACCGACCTAGAAAGTCCACTAATACTTTTGTATGACAAGAAAATCTCTAACATGAAAGATTTGTTGCCTGTTCTTGAGCCGGCAGCACAGTCAGGTAAGCCACTCTTAATCATTGCTGAAGACGTTGATGGTGAAGCACTAGCCACACTAGTCGTCAATAAAATGAGAGGGTCGCTCAAAATAGCTGCTGTAAAAGCCCCTGGTTTTGGAGACAGAAGAAAAGCCATGTTAGAAGATATTGCTATTCTTACTGGAGGAACTGTAATTTCAGAAGAGCGCGGATTTAAACTAGAGAACGCCACATTAGATATGTTGGGAACCGCTGAAAAAGTAAGTATTGACAAAGATAATACGACTATTGTCAATGGCGCTGGGGATAAAGATGCTATCAACGCACGCGTTCATCAGATAAAAGCTCAAATCGACACCACAACTTCCGACTACGACAAAGAAAAACTTCAAGAGAGACTGGCCAAGTTAGCCGGTGGTGTTGCTGTTCTTTATGTTGGTGCTGCTTCCGAAGTTGAAATGAAGGAAAAGAAAGACCGTGTTGATGATGCTCTTCACGCTACCAGAGCAGCAGTAGAAGAAGGTATCATTGCTGGTGGTGGCGTTGCCCTAGTCCGTGCAGCCGACTCGTTGCTCGATTTACAAGGTGAAAATGCCGATGAAACGACTGGAATTCAAATCGTAACAAGAGCAATTGAAGAACCTCTGAGACAAATTGTTGCCAATGCTGGTAACGAAGGGTCTGTGGTTGTATCCAAAGTGAAAGAAGGTAAAGATGACTTTGGATACAATGCCAAAAAAGAGCAATATGAGAACATGTTTGAAGCAGGGATCATTGACCCTACAAAAGTAACTCGAGTAGCATTAGAGAATGCCGCTTCGGTAGCTGGAATGCTTCTTACCACAGAATGTTTGTTAGCTGATATTCCTGAGGAAACACCTCCTATGCCACCTATGGGAGGCGGTGGCGGTATGCCAGGAATGATGTAAAAAAGACATTCAATTTACAGAAAAAAACCCCGAAAATTCGGGGTTTTTTTTGATTTACTTATTCATATCATTGAAGTTAAGCAAGCATAACAATACTACGATGAAAATCATTCGCTACCTTCCCAAAACTAGCAATAAAGAAGATGTTATCCGCTCAACAGTCAATCAAACTCTTCTAATTCTAAAAACTAACATAATCAATATCCCCATTAAAATCGTAGCGAATAGGAGGTGTGCATTTTGCACTAAGGCCTTCATATCCAAATGAGCTAAAACGACACCGCTTATTAATTCAATAGCTAAAATGACAAATAGCCATCTTATGGTTTTATATTTATGACTAATCTCGTTTTGATAGGCAATAATGATAATAAACCCTAATACTAACCATGAAAAACTTCTATGAATAAAAAACGACACTCCCAAATAATTAGTCCATTGATTTCTTCCCAAACCCATTCGGGTTAACTCGTCGATGGACTCTCTAACCTGAGTACCTAAAAACATTTGATAAAAAGTTATGATAAAACTCACCCAAATAAGGTAATATACTGTTTTAGATACACTTAAATTGATAGATTGCGAGGGACTAACCATACGAATCATCAATAGCTGTATGGCAATAATTAGCAAAGCAAAGAAAAGGTGAACCGTAATAGTCCACGGCACTAAATTGGAAGCCACCACAATGGAACCAAACCACCCTTGAAATGCTATAAATACCAAATTAATGAAGGATAAAAACCACAATCGTTTATGGGATCGGTAAAACAGACTAATCCAAAAAAATAGTAGCATGACTGCATTTCCAGCCGTGAAGCCCAGCAGGCGATTGATGTATTCAGTCCACGTTTTTCGAGCATTAAAAGATTCTTCCTTGGTCAGATTAGGGTCGTTTTGAAGTTGAGTAGCCACCTCAGACATACCAATAGCGGAAATCAATTGAGCGAACTTATCCACTTTTTTTTGACGTTCTTCAACGTATTTTTCTTTGTAGTTTTCGGGAACTTGGCTCAGCTCGGTAGGCGGAATCCACTGATCAAAGCATTTGGGCCAATCTGGACAGCCCATACCGCTTCCCGTAACGCGGACAAAACTTCCAGCAATAACCACCAAAAATATAACAACTAGCGCAAACCAGTTAAATCGAACGAAAATGGTTGAGAAATTCATTAAAATTAGTGGGTGTCTATCTTATTTTTTTCGACTTCTTTTATGATTTCTACTTCAACCGATGACACTTCATAAGCGCTATCTTTCAAGGTATTAATAACATCCGTCATAGCATACTCACTAACAAGACTATTGTCGTAGCTAACCACAGCTGTTTTGCTTTCAAAGTCAACCTCAGAACTAACGACACCACTCATTTCTTGCAAGGCTTCATTGATGGTACTAGCACACCCCGATTGACAACTCATACCTTCAATTACGAAATTGGCTTTGGCATCGGCCACTTCTATTGCATCGCCTGTCTGAGTATCGCTTGTCTTTGGCTGAGCACAACCAAAAATCACAGATACGAAGAAACTAATTACGCAGTATTAAAACAGTATTTATGGGATT
>CAXDOW010000162.1:0-3715 GCA_963991165.1 uncultured Flavobacteriales bacterium
ATTATTTTACAACATTCATATGCCTCAATCTGGCATATATGGCGGAGACAGACATAAACTTCGTGTGGTCAGTGATCCAAACTACAACTCCGGTCAGGTTTTTGAAGGCTACAGGCAAAATTGGGTATGGGAAGGCAGCGGTAATATAGATGGTTCCGAAAACCAGCCAATAGATATCTCTGGAGTGTATGTAAATGATACGTTTTACGAAACGGGAAACGTTACAAACCCCTTCTATATTGACTACCCCAATGGTAGGGTTATTTTTGATTCTGCCCAAGAAAATAATGCCGAGGTTAAACTTGAGTACAGCCACAAAAGAGTGCAAGTTATAGCTGCTCAAGGGGTGCCTTGGTTTAGACAAATACAGCAAAATTCTTTTAGGAATGATTCCGGTTTTCAAGTTCAGGCTTCTGGCGGCTGGGCACAATTGGGACAAACCAGAGTACAACTTCCGGCAATAGCTGTAGAGGTATTACCCGGAACCAAGACCATCCCTTACGAGTTAGGGGGTGGGCAGTGGGTTCACAGTGATGTGGTTTTCTATGTAATCTCTGACCAGCATTGGGAATGTACCAACCTCATTGATACAATCGTTAATCAAAACGATAGAACTGTCCCCCTGTTTAACCCTACCCAAGTTGCCATATCTGGTGCCGCACCATTTAATTACCGTAACGAATTAGTTGGGCACTCTTCCAGCGGAATTTACCCTAATTTAGCCGCAAATTACAAGTACAGAAAAGCATTTGTATTTGATTCTAGGGGAAATCCAACCACTCAACTTGCCCCAGATCTCTATATAGGCACGGCTCGATGCAGTACAGAAGTTAAACCAATATAGCTTCTTTTTGTGTATATAGTATTGCCCTTTACCAGAGGACTAATTCTTATAGGAGAATTTAAATGGCAACCAATAATAGAATATTCTATGCTTGCCAAGCTGTGAACATTGTGAGTAGTACCGGTAATGCTGTTTCAGCTAGCGGTACTGTTAGAGGTGTTCAGAGTGTTGGCATGAGTGCTAACTTTACTCTCGACCAAGTGTTTGAGATGGGTCAGCTTGAAATCTACGAGAATATCGAAGATGTGGCTGATATTGAAGTTACGCTTGAAAAAGTTATTGATGGCGATAAATTCATTTGGGAATTTGCATCTAACAACCTGTGTAGAACTACACTTGCTGGAGCTGCAAAGAACCGATGTGATGTTTATCTGGCTATCTATGACGATGCAACCGACAACGCGACCGGTACTCCACGAAACGTGTGCTTTAACTCTGGTATGTATACCTCTAGTGTGTCTTATAGTTATAGTGTTGATGGAAGTGCTACCGAGTCTGTTACCTTGGTTGGTAATGACAGATTCTGGAACGCAGAAAGAAGTGCTACTTCAAAGTACGGTAGTCCGGCTACTGGGTTTGATACTGACACGCCAGCAGATAACGTTCAGCGACGTGTAAACGTAGACCTTGAAAACGGTTCTACTTTACTTCCGGCGATTGTTAAGTCTCAGATGAATCCCGATACACCGGATGATGAAGACGGTATCGGTGGTTCTTACCACATTCAAAGTATTAGTGTTAGTGCTGACTTTGGTCAGGAAAACATTCTTGAATTGGGTAGATTCGGGCCTTATGCACGTTATGCTACGTTCCCAATTGAAGTTACCACAGAGTTTGAAGTTATTTCAACCTCCGGTGACCTTCAGAACGTTTCTGGAAACGGTACTAACCTTACCAACAACAGCATCAAGATTCTTGATCAAGCTGGTACGGTTATCGACTGTGGAGTCAAGAACAAACTTTCTTCTGTTTCTTATTCCGGTGCGGATACCGGAGGTGGAAACGCCACTGTGAGTTACTCATTCAGTAACTTCAATAACTTAACCGTTACCAGTGGAGCCTAATTAGTATCTCTTTAGGACTTGGGATTTGGACAAAGATATTTATTATGAGAAGATTCTGAACAGAATAATTCAAGGTCGCCTACGCATAAGGCTGGGCGATCTTGTTTTATTTATATATGAACCTTCCCCTGAAATTTTAGAAGAGTCTTACGACATATACGAAGACGCCTATGAAAAGGCTTACTTTTCAGGCAGTTATGTTAAGCAGGAAATACTTGAATTATTGATTGATAATGATCTTTGGAGTCCAATAGACGAAAAACGCATAGAAGAAATAAATGAAGAAATAGAAAATACAAAAGTAGAAGCGTTTCAAAGTTTTTTTGACAGCAAGAAATTAATTCAGATAAAGAGAAGACTATTAAAAAAAGAATCAGAGCTAATGTCTTTGATGCAAAAAAAGAATCAGTTTGACCATCTCACATGTGGCGGAGCAGCTAGTTTCGCTAGAAAAATATGGACTATATCCAAAACCACAAAAACACAGGATAATGAATATTATGATTTTTCAGGTGTATCAATGTATACGCTCTTAGACAGATACAACCAAAAATCTATTACCACGTCAGATTACAGGAAAATAGCACGATCAGATCCTTGGCGTAGCATGTGGATAGCGTCTACAAAAAGAGAAGGTGTGTTTGAGGGTGTCCCCTCCGAGTACAATGCCCCGCAACTTTACCTGTGTTCCTTTTCTTCTATGTACGATAACGTGTACCAGCATCCAGATGCTCCGGATGAAAAGGTTATAGAAGATGACATCTGCTTGGATGGTTGGTTTATTTTTGAAAAAAGAAAAAGAGAAAAAGAGAAGAAACAAAAGGCGGCAGACGATTTGTTAAGTAATCCTAAAATAGCAAACTCACAAGAAGTTATGCTGATGGCAGATAGTCAACAAAAAGCAAAAGATATTTTAAGCCTCAATAACGAGCATGGTAGAGCGGTTATAGAGGCCAGAAATCAACAAATAGACGCAATGACTAAATCAGAAGGTCCAATGAGTTTTAAGGAACTGAACGATGTTAAAATGGATAGACACATGAACGCCACACAGTCTGGCATAAACGCTGTTAGAAGGAGATAGGAATGACTGAAGAAAAAAAGGACTACGCGAACTTCTTGCAACAGTCTTTGAACTTAAAAAATATAAGAGAAGAAAGGAATAAAGAGATATCAAAAGACTCACTCTTTAAGTCCTGCAAAAAGAAGATACAGACCACCATGATCGGTGCTTTGTCTACTTTAGAGGAAAGTTTTGGTTTTCTGTGGGGCTTTGAAGGCCCAGAGGCCGAACTAACAAAGGAGCAAGAACACTTAAAAGATATATACGAGGAAGCACGAGCAAAAATACTTGATAGAGGTAATACTCAAATAAGGAATTTAGAATCTGAGTTTGCAGGTTTTGAAATTACTAAGAAAAGATATAAATACACTATACCAGTGAAATCACCCAATTCTTTAGAAGGAGAAGAAAATGACGGATAAAATTATAGAAGGTCGGACCAAGGAAGATGAAGTTGTAAAAGTTTTACTTAAGTCCCCCGGAGCAAAAGAGTATAGAGATTCCCAGATGGAATACAACAAGGCTTTTAGAAAGGCTCTTGATTCTGGAGCACTATTGCGTCAGAAGCTTTCTGACTATATGGAGCAGCAGGGCATCTGGGACGATGAAAAACAAAAAAAGAACGATGAGTTCGTTGCCAAAATTCAGTCTAAGGAGGAACTTCTAAAAGGGGGCGGTATCAGGCTTTCTGAGGCAAAAGAGATTGCTCTTGAACTCAGGGTACTGCGGGCAGACTTTAGAGAC
>CAXDOW010000163.1:0-3705 GCA_963991165.1 uncultured Flavobacteriales bacterium
GATTTCTGCCTGTCTCGTGGGCTCGGAGATGTGTATAAGAGACAGATTCTGAACAATCTGGAAACCCTATTTTGAGTAATGTAATACTTTTTAAATCGAATGGTTTAGGTTTTGAGCCGGCTACCTATCCCTATCCATTGATTCAAAATGAAGAACTTTCTAGTAATAACTATATTAGTTTAGGGGATTTTAACGGAGATGGAGCTCAAGATTTTATTCTTTTTTTTGATGACCATTGCAGAGTGTTTTATCCCAATAACCAAACGCATGAAACGATTAATAACTTTCAAGGCGTCAATAGCTCCGTAATAGTTAATAACTTTAATTATGCAAACTTTTTGTTTGCTGACGATTATAGGATTTTGGACATAAATGGAGATGGAAAAGATGAGATTATGTTGATGTTTAATGATTCGTCCACTTTGTTTGAGTTTTTAACTATTGACGGTAACTTGATTTTAAAAAAAATTATTGACTTAGATTTTACTACCTCTGATTATGACAAATTTTTCATTGGCAAATTTAATGATGATAATAATACAGATTTCTTGCTGCAAGATGGATCAAATTGGCAAGTAGCATTGTCTACTGGTTTAGATTTTATTATGCTGCCTGTTGAATTTCCGTCCACTCCTGTGGGTTATGATAAAGTAATTGTAAACGATTACAATAGTGATGAACTATCGGATATTCTATTTTTAGAAAAAGATGGTGAACAAACAAAATTTCACGTTTTATTTAGTTTAGGAGGAGGTACTTTTAACGATGCTACTATTTACACACATGACGGAGTTTTTGAAGACTCAGATTTGATTAGTGGTGATTTTAATGCTGATGGCATTTTCGATGTTTTGGAAGATAACCAATCGCATATAAACTCCTTTTTGATTAAGTCAACTAAGCCGACACCTCTTGTTAAGGTAAGAGATGGATTTGGTGTAAAGCATGAGTTTGAATATAAACTTCTTTCTGAAGGATTCCATTACACTAAGGGGGGCCAAGCACAGTTTCCTTTAATGGATGTGCAAAATCCGATGGCAACTTTATACAAAATGAAAAAGTCGAATGGTATTGGCGGGATGAATACCATATCGTTCAACTATACTTCAGCTATATCTCACCAGCAAGGGAAAGGTTTTTTAGGATTTAAAACCATTACCTCCTATAATAGTAATGGAAATCGAGAAGTTCAGGAATATGAAATTGATTCTGATTATTATATAATGAATATAAAATCAGAAAAAAACTATATTAATTCTAATCTAGTTAAAAGTTCTTTTTATGAACATTATATCAATCCAATACAGGGTATTAGGTTCTCTACACACCCCAAGAAAGATAGTATTATCAATCACATTACCGATGCTATTACTGTCAAAGATTATGAATGGACATCTTTTGGTAATTTAAAAAAAATAACTACCAACATAGAAAATGGCTTAGAGATAATAGAAGAAGAGTATGAGTACGAAACTTTCGGTGGACCAATGGAAAATGTACCAACATACATTACCACTACAAAAAACAGAGGCGATCAAGACCCATATGTTAAAAATACTAAACTAGAATATTTTAATAATGGAAAATTAAAACGCAGAATTGAATTTGATGGATTAGCTAAAGCTCTTACATCAGAGTTTTCATATGATGGGTTTGGAAATATGAAAGAAAAAAAGACTTATGCTAATGGTATTCCTGCTTTAATTGAATCAAATATATACGATTGGAGAGGTCAATTTTTAATAATTGAAAAAAATATTTTTGGTCAGAACAAGATACATAGCTATCACCAAAGATATGGCAAGCCAACTTCATCAAAAGATGTCTACAATAAAACAACCTATTATGAATACGATGCTTTTGGGAATTTAACAAAAACTACTCGCCCTAATGGTACGGTGTTAAATACCGAATTGGTTTGGGATATTGACGATCAATATGTCTACAAAGTAGAAGAAGTAGAAAGCCATGCTCCAAATAAAACTATGTGGTATGATATTTTGGGAAGAGGTGTTAAAACCAGAGTACAAGGATTTAACAATACAGATATTTACACAACGAAGACATACAATAGCAAGGAACAAATAGTACAAGAAAGTTTGCCCTTTTTTGAAGGTGAGACGCCTGTAAATACGATTTATTCTTACGACGATTTTGACAGAATTCAAAACGTACAGTCAATAAGTGGAACTACCACTTATATTTATGCTGGTGGAAATGGAAATCTGATTACTACCACCAATAGCCCGCTAGGGAGCACAACTAAAAAGATAGACGCAAGTGCTAAAACTGTACAATATTCTGATGAGGGAGGAACTGTTGATATCAGTTATTATAGTAATGGTAAAGAAAAAGAAATCAAACTGAACAATCAAATGATAAACGCCTTTTCATACGATGATTATGCCAGGCAAAACTATTTGTATGATGTCAATGCTGATACCACTTTTTATCAATACGATGCTTTTAACAGAATTAGCACTCAAACAGATGCTAAAGGACAACTCACACAGTTTTTTTACGATAAGTATGGTAGAGACTCTTTAACCATTAGTGTAGAGGGTAGCAGATTTGTAAAATATGTTAGTGGTGGATATGGGCACACTCAACCTAAAAAAATTACTGCTCCTAATGGTGATAGTCAAACGTTTACTTATGACGAAAAGCATCGATTAAAGCAAAAAATAGATCTAATAGATACTCAGGAATACCTAACCAAATATAGCTACACCAGTCATGATTTATTGAAACGAACGACCTATCCTAGTGGTTTTTACACTGATAATATATACAATAACCAAAGTAGATTAATAGGGGTTAAAGCCAATGGCAATCAGCATATCTTTTCAGCACAAGAACAAAACGCTTTGGGACAATACACCAAATATAAATACGACTATGGAATGATCGTTGAAAAAACATATAACAGTATGGGAATGCCTGAAAACTTCAGTTGTAGCGATGTTCAAAACATGAGCTTTGACTTTGACATACAAACGGGCAATTTACTAAGCCGAACCGATCATTTGAAAGGGACTCACGAAAGTTTCCAGTACGACGACTTGCAGCGATTGTATTCACATAGCGTTGTCCATACAGAGAATGGCATTAGCTTTGGAGTAGCTTTCAATACATATACCTATTTCGACAACGGCAACATCAAGAGAAAATCTGATGTCTCATTCCAAGATTACCAATACCATGTTACCAAACGCCACGCTATGGTAGGAGTTGACCAGGTAATAGAGCCAGTGGCTTCCTTACAGCAGCAAGTTATTGACTACAATTCGGCACAAGATGCATTCTATATTAGTGAAAACGGCTATGAGTTAAGTTTCAGATTTGATGCTAACAATCAGAGAAACCAATCTATCTTGAAATTGGATAGTAATTTATTAGCTAAAAAAACCTACCTTACAAATATGGAAATTGTGGAACGGAATGGCATTACCGAAAACATACATTACATTAATGGGGGCGATGGCTTAGCGGCTATCTATGTAGAGAAAGAAGGAGAAGAAGGCCAATACTATTATGTGTTTAAAGACCATTTGGGATCCATACTCACTCTAGCCGATAAGAATGGTAATGTGATGCAAGAGCAAAGCTTTGACGCTTGGGGCAGGTATAGAAATACTGAAGACTGGACGTATGAGGATGTTAGCCCACCCACCTTAGCCGATGGCGATTTCACTTGGCTGAGGG
>CAXDOW010000164.1:0-3694 GCA_963991165.1 uncultured Flavobacteriales bacterium
ATTTCCATGATTATTATAAAGTAATATACTGTTATATAATTAAAATAAATCAATCCATTCTAAATAATCTTTTTATCTAATAGTTCTTTTTGATCTTCATCACTAAAGCCAAGTTCTGAAAGCACTTCATTGTTATGTGACCCAACTTTTTGAGGGCCAAGCCAATTTACCTTTCCAGGTGTTTTGCTCAGCTTGGGTACTATACCTGGAACCTTTAGCGATCCAAAAGTTTCATCATCTATCTCTAAAATCATTTCGCGGGATTTGAATTGCTCATCCTCAACAATATCCTCAATTGAGTTAATGGGACCCCAGACTACACCGTTATCATCTAGCTTTTGGCCTATATCTTTCATTGTAAGTGTTTTTGTCCAATCTGATATTAGACTGTCTAGCTCAGAAGCATTATCGCCCCTAGCTTTATGATCTATAAATCGAGGGTCACTTGCCCATTCCACCTTGTCCATTGCTTCGCAGAGTCTTTTAAACATGGGATCAAGATTGGCCGCTACAACAACAAAATTTTCATCTAATGTAGGATAAATATTTGAAGGTGCTACATTTGCCAGACCTGTTCCACTTGGCTTTCGAATTATGCCGCATTTATCATATTCCGTCAGCGTGCTTTCTAACATTGAAAAGCAACTTTCCGTAATTGCGGCATCAACTATTTGCCCCTTTCCATTATTTTTTTCCCTTTCAAAAAGAGCCATTAAAAAACCTTCAACAGCAAACATTGCAGTAAGTGTGTCGCCAAGCGAAATTCCAAAACGTGGCGGGGGTGTATTTGGAAAGCCATTTATAAAACGTATGCCTCCCATTGCTTCGCCAATACTCGCAAATCCCGGCCTATTTGCTGATGGCCCTGTTTGCCCAAAACCAGAAACTCTAACAATGATTAATTTTGGATTAATTTTGTGAAGTTCTTCTGGAGACATGCCCCATTTTTCAAGAGTGCCAGGTTTGAAATTTTCGATAAGGCCATCAGCCGAGGCTAGTAGTTTTCGTACAATTTCTTGCCCTTTTTTTTCTCTTAGATTCACTGTCACAGATTTTTTGTTTCTAGCCAATGTAGGCCACCAAAGTGACTTTCCTTTATACCGATGATGTCCCCACTCCCTCATTGGATCACCGGCACCTGGCGTCTCTATCTTTATAACTTCTGCACCAAAATCAGCTAGCCGGCTGCCCACAAACGGCCCAGCCAAAAGTTGACCCATCTCAATTACTCTGATGCCTTGTAATGGTCCAAAATTTTCAGTACTCATAAGTTCCTCTTCAGTTGTTCACTTCTTGAAGAAATTCTTTTAAAACTTCAGCATATTTTTCTCGCATAGCCCTTCCCGCAATAACATGAGCGGCACCTTCAATAGTGACACCTTTAGCATTTGGGATCGCCTGTTCAATTGGGATGGTTAGTCTTGGTCCATTCACTATATCTAGTGGGCAATGAATTATCAGCGTCGGACACGAAATTTTATTTAACCTTGAAACTGTATCGTGAGAAAGGCAAGCCTCGATCAAACGGGCATGAGCGTTGAACCTTCCACTTAATTCTCGCCAGGGACCGCTTGGCCCTAGTAAACGGTCAGCGTTTTCCAGATAAAAGTTTTCTTCAAAAGACCACAAACATACAAGTTTTTGAAAGGCCTCCCACCCCATTTCCCGATGGACTTCACGGAGTGTCTCTAATTGATGTCGTAACAACAGATCTGGCTTTGCCCATGTATTCATATTTACTAAGCATTTGACTAAGTCAGGCCTATTAATCGCCAGTTCTTGTCCAATGCATGCACCCATTCCTACAAGACCAACAACAGTTACATTGGAGAGATTGAGGTGATCAAGAAGTTCAGCGCAGTCTTCTGCGTAAAGAGACATTGATGGTGTCGTTTCGTTGTCGGTGCTTTCCCCTAAACCACGGTGGTCAAAGATAATAACTTGATAATTTTCAAGTAAGTAACTTCCAACATGTCGTTCATTCCCGTGACAGTAAGTGCCCCAGCCACCCATACAAAGTGCTGGCGGGCCTTCACCATGAACTTCAAAGTACATTTTGTGATTATTAATTTCTAAAATAGGCATTTAATTGTCTTTTTACTATTGAAAACTAAAATATATGGCCGCGTTGAGAGATTCCGGCATCTACTGTCAAAATTGTTCCCGAAACATATGAGCAGCGGTTTGAGGCTGCAAAAACAATCATATCAGCCTGTTCTGTTGGCGTTGAAGCCCTCTTAAAAGGTAAAGGTTCAACCAACCGTTCCCAAAGCTTTGGATCACCATATCTATCCCGAGCTTTCTCCTCCATTATATGCACTAATCGTTCTGTAGAAGTAGCACCTGGGTTGACTCCCAAAACTCTGACTCCATGATTGACACTGACAGAACCTAACGCCCGAGTGAAATTCATCATTCCAGAATTTGTTACTGTCGCTACAATTATTTCAGGATCAGGACGCTCACCACAATTTCCAATTACGTTTATAATGACGCCTTTTTTTCTTTTACACATAAATTCGTAGAATTTTTTGGTGAGGTCGACTGTAGCTATAACTTTGAGCTCTAGGCCTTCTCTCCACTCATCAACGCCAACTAACTCAATTGGTCCCGTTGGTGTAGCTCCAGCATTGTTCACCAATATATCGACTTCACGACAATCTTTTGCAAGTTTTTCTGTGGCTCCATTTTTCTTTAGATCGCAGATGTGTGTGTGAATTTGGTAATCTGTCCCAATGCTTTTTCTAGCATGGTCGAGATCTTGTTGTTTGCGGCCTGTGATATGAACCACACACCCTTCTTTTGCAAAGGCTTTAGCTGATGCTAAACCTATGCCTCTGGTTCCGCCAGTTATTAAAACCTGCTTTTCTCTAAGATCTAAGTCCATGTTATTATTCTCAACCAACATAAAAAGCATCAGATACAAAAAGTTTTTAGTCAATGTAATTTTACTGAATTGAAATTATTAACGTTACGATAGTGCTATTGACAAATAATTGTTTTATAAAGTTGTCTCAGACTAAATTTATAAGGTTGTTTTCATGGAAAATCCCATCGATATTGCCAAATCTGTTTTTGATACAGTTTCGAAATCTGGGACCGCTATTTTTAGAACTGATGTAGGCTATGCAATAGTTGGCCAAACATCGGAGGCTATCCAAAGAATCTTTGAATACAAACAACGAAGCTTTAATAAGCCATGTGGTTGTTTTGGAAGCTTAGAAATGTTCAAAGAGCTGATACAATTTACAGCAGAGCAGTTGGAATTTGTCGAAGCCATAACTTTAGATGCAAACTTTCCTCTCTCAATAGTTGGACGTTATGATCCTGATCATCCAATAATGAAAAATGCAGATCCATTTGTGCTAAAAAATGCATCTAAGAGTGGAACAATTGATTTATTGATGAATGCTGGTCCAATACACGATGAAATTGCTCGTCTTGCTTTAGAAAGTGGAATGGGAGTGTTTGGTTCATCTGCAAACATGTCATTATCCGGCAGTAAGTACGATTTTAAGGACGTTGAAATCGAATTGCGTAATAAAGTTGATTTGGCATTAGATGGTGGAAAAACGAAATTTAGTCATCCTGAAGGCCTTGGTTCGACGATAATAGATTTAGATACTTTTGAACCTTTTAGGATAGGTATTCGTTTCCAAGAGATAAGAAAAATAGCCAAAGATAAGTTAAATAT
>CAXDOW010000165.1:0-3690 GCA_963991165.1 uncultured Flavobacteriales bacterium
TTGGGAAGGTCAGGAGGGAGGGCCGGCCTGCGATTGCCAGCCATCAAAACGAGCATTTGGCCATACAGGTTTTACTGGCACCATGGCGTGGGTGGATCCGGACGAGCAATTTGTTTATGTATTTCTTTCCAATCGAATACATCCAACCTCCGAGAATAAAAAGCTATTAGATTTAAATGTTAGAACGCAGATTATGGACGTTTTTTACCAGGCAATAAGAGGAGTAGAATGAGCAGACAACTAAAATTAGGAATTGTTTGTTATCCTACTTATGGAGGGAGTGGAATTGTTGCCACTGAATTGGGTAAAGCATTTGCAGAGCGTGGCTATGAAGTTCACTTCATCACTTATGATAAGCCAGTGCGAATGGACTTGTTTACCGAAAACATGTTCTATCACAAAGTGTCCGTTTTGGATTACCCTTTGTTTCAATACGCTCCTTATGAGCTACTCCTTTCCAGTAAATTGGTTGAAGTGGCTCAATCTCAATCCTTGGATTTGTTGCATGTGCATTATGCGATTCCACATGCTTCGGCCGCTCACTCTGCCCAGCAAATTTTAAAAACAAAAGGCCTTCATTTACCCTTCATTACTACCTTGCATGGCACGGATATTACTCTTTTGGGGAAAGATAAATCTTACCGTCCTGTCATCGAATTTGCTATTAACCAATCCGACGCAGTTACGGCCGTTTCCAACAGCTTAAAAGAAGAAACGCATCGCTTTTTTGACATTACCAAAGACATACAAGTCATCCCTAATTTCATTGACCCAAGCATACATAACATTGATAAGGATATGGCATTCAGGCAGCAGTTAGCCCACGATAATGAGCGGATTATTACACACATTTCTAATTTCAGACCTCTCAAAAGGGTCGATGATGTTATTCGAATTTTTGATGGCATACAGCGCCAACTAGCCGCAAAGTTATTATTAGTAGGGCAAGGTCCTGAGATAGCGCGTATCACGCATTTAACACAGTCTTTGGGCCTAGAACAAAAGGTTCATTTTTTAGGTAAGTCAAAGCGTATCGAACAGATTACATCCATTTCCGATTTATTTTTGCTGCCTTCAGAAAAAGAAAGTTTCGGACTAGTGGCTTTAGAAGCCATGGCCTCTGGCGTTCCAGTTATTTCTTCTAATGTTGGCGGTTTGCCAGAAGTTAACAAAGAAGGAGTGACGGGATTTTTAAGGCCTGTTGGCGATGTGGAGGGAATGACGGCCAAAGCTATAGACATTTTAAAAGATGAATCCACTTTGAGGGAGTTTAAGCAAAAGGCCCATGCTCACTCCAGAGGGTTTGAACTATCCAAAATTATTCCCCAGTACGAAGAATTATATCACTCTTTGCTTTAATTTTTTGAGTTCCTTTTTAGGGCTAATTGACCACCAAACCAGGCCATTGGAATGTAGGCCAATGTGAGGTCGGTGATAGTAAACCAAAGGGGGGCAGGAATCATAATGTTAACCATAATCCCACCAATTAAGAATAGGGCTCCTATGCTCAAGCTCAGTTGCATAGTACGTGTTTTGGCTATTAGACCACAGATGAGAGCACCGAAAAAGGTTCCTAAGGCATGAGCCAAAAAGGGAAATATAAAAAAGGTGATGTCCAAGTGTGGAAGCACCTCGGATAGGGCTTCTAAGTCGTTGACATCAATCCCTTCAATGGGGAATACACGATAACCTACTTGTACCAGTCCCATATTCACGGCACTTCCAATGAGCCAACCGAGTACTACTGCCAAAGTATTTAGTAAAATGGTTGTCATGATTGTTTTGTTTTTTGATTATCCTCCGACGCGTTTACAGCTATACCCTTTGTCAGTTAGTAGTTGCATGACTTTATCGCGCACATTGCCTTGTATGATAATTTCCCCTTCTTTGGCACTACCTCCTACGCCACAAGCCGATTTGAGGTATTTTCCTAGAACTTTCAAATCCTGTTCTGTACCAACAAACCCTTTGACGATGGTGGCTATCTTTCCCCCTCTATTTTTTTTATCAATCCACACTTCCAGTTGTTGTTCGCTAATGGCTAATGTTTCTTGTTCGCTTTCGTATTCATAGTCAAACTGAGGGTTGGTCGAATACATGATGCCGATTTTTTGTTTCTTTTTACTCATAAGTGGTAAATAATTTTTAGAAAGAAGACCGGCAATAGTTATCCACAATGGCAATCCTTATCCCCACAGTTAGACGATGGTTTTCGCAGTGTTCTAATCAAGTAAACAACAGCCAAAAGGACTAAAACTATAATACTGATATCTTGCCAATTCATACACTGATATTTATTGCACAAAGTAACGAAATATTCTATTTTTACCCACCTAAGGACTAATTAAATGATATGATTTACAATCGAAAAGGAATTAGTGATGAACAGTTGCTAGGGTTATACACTTCCATTCTCAAACCGCGCATGATAGAGGAGAAGATGCTCATTCTTCTTCGACAAGGAAAGATATCTAAGTGGTTTTCTGGCATTGGTCAGGAAGCCATTGCGGTAGGTGTAGCAGCGGCTATGGATCAGGACGAATATATTTTACCCATGCACCGCAATTTGGGCGTATTTACGACAAAGGGCGTTCCACTGCATCGCTTGTTTTCCCAATTTCAGGGCAAGATGAATGGATTTACCAAGGGAAGAGATCGCTCGTTCCATTTTGGTACCCAAGACTACCGCATTATAGGCATGATATCGCATTTAGGTCCTCAGCTAGGCGTAGCCGATGGCATCGCTTTGGCCAACAAGCTCAAAGGCAATAAGCAAGTGACGGCCGTATTTTCTGGTGAAGGTGGCACTTCGGAGGGCGATTTTCATGAGGCCCTCAATGTGGCTTCGGTGTGGGATTTACCAGTTATTTTCGTCATTGAAAATAATGGATATGGTCTATCGACCCCCATAGAAGAACAGTTTAGGTGTCAACAGCTATCACATAAAGGCAAAGGGTATGGCATGGACAGTTACACCATTGATGGCAACAATATTTTGGAGGTTTACAGTACCATTGCTCAGCTCAAAAAAGAGATACAAGCCAAGCCCAAACCCATATTGTTAGAGTGCATGACGTTCAGGATGCGAGGCCATGAAGAGGCCTCCGGCACCAAATACGTACCACAAGAAAAGATGGACCAATGGGCTGAGAAAGACCCAGTCACTAATTTTGAATCCTATTTGATGCAAGAAGGCATTTTGGATGAAGCCAGCAAGGAGCGCATAGCGAACGACATAAAAAGTGAGATGAACCAAGCATTGGATCAGGCCTTTTCTGAGCCCCAAGTCGATTCAAGCATAGAGCATGAGTTGAACGATGTGTTTTTTCCATACACCCTTTCTCCACAAGCACCCTCGACTTCCGACAGTGTCAATTGCCGCATGGTCGATGCCATTTCACAAGGATTGAGGCAGTCCATGCAACGCTTTCCACAGTCCGTTGTGATGGGGCAAGACATTGCAGAATATGGCGGTGTTTTTAAAGTGACGGATGGTTTTTTAGAAGAGTTTGGTAGAGAGCGTGTACGTAACACACCCATTTGTGAATCGGCCATTGTGAGTGCCTCTATGGGCTTGTCTATCAATGGTTACAAGGCCATTATGGAGATGCAGTTTGCCGATTTTGCCACCTCAGGATTTAACCCCATTGTCAACTATTTAGCTAAAGTTCACTACCGTTGGGGACAAGC
>CAXDOW010000166.1:0-3595 GCA_963991165.1 uncultured Flavobacteriales bacterium
TTTTGGGTCATGTATTTCCCATATACGTTGGCTTTAGAGGAGGAAAAGGTGTAGCGACTCTGTTGGGCTTTATGATAGCTGTTTTTCCCCAAGCCGCTCTAATTTGTATTGTCGTATTTCTATTGACTCTTCTTTTTTCAAAATACGTTTCTTTGGGATCAATTTTAGCTGGTCTGTTTTTTCCTTTTGGTGTGTATTACCTTTCCGAAACGGTTTTACCCACTATGATGATATTTGCCATTTTTGTTCCCATCGTATTGATAGCTACCCACCAACGAAACATTGAGCGATTGATTCGCGGAGAAGAAAATAAGGTGAAAATTAAAAGAAAGAAATAATTTTTTTCTCATTCTTTATTTGATATATATTTGCAAAGCAATGGACTCGTAGCATAACTGGATAGTGCACTAGATTACGGCTCTAGAGGTTGGGGGTTCGACTCCCTCCGAGTTCACAAAAGGTCTAAACTCGTTTAGACCTTTTTTTTTATTAATGAAACTGGAATCGAAAAATTTGGTCAAACTATGTCAAAATAAATGCTGTTGTAGTTTACATACATAAGTGTATAATGTTATTTAGAAAAACCAAGATCAATGAAAATACACATTTATCAAATAGATGCTTTTACAAACAAGCTGTTTGGAGGAAATCCCGCTGCTGTATGTCCATTAGAGAATTGGCTAGCCGATAATATACTTCAGAAAATTGCCATAGAAAATAATCTATCAGAAACGGCTTTTTTTGTCCCATTATCCAAAAATAGGTTTCACTTACGATGGTTCACCCCAGAGATTGAAATGGATTTATGTGGCCATGCAACCTTAGCATCAGCATACGTAATTTTTCAGGAAATGAAAGTACAAGGAAATGAAATTCTATTTGAAAGTCAGAGTGGTTTATTACGAGTAAAAAAAGAAAATGATTTTTTCATCTTAGACTTTCCTTCAAGACCACCACAAACAGCACCACTACCACCACTTATTAGTAGTGGACTAAACATACAACCAATAGAGGTATGGAAAGCTCGAGACTATTTATTATTATATAATTCAGAAGAAGAAATCAAAGCCATCAAACCAAATATTACCATTTTTAATCAACTCAATATTGATCCGGGTGGAATCATTGTGACTGCTCAGTCCAAATCTGAAAATATCGATTTTGTTTCCCGATTTTTCACGCCTCAAGCCATAGTGTTTGAAGACCCTGTCACAGGATCGGCTCATTGTACATTAACTCCTTTTTGGGCTCGCCGATTAAATAAAACAACTTTAAATGCCGCACAAATTTCAGATCGTAAAGGGGAGATGACATGTCAATTAAACAAGGACAGAGTATTGATTAAAGGCAAAGCTGTAAAGTATATGCAAGGAATTATAGATTTGTAGAGCAAATTGAATTATAAATTGTGGCTTTTTTACTTTCAAAAAACAAGTTTTAGAATACACCATAATTCTTAGTAGTTTTGCACTATGTACAGAATCATTTTCTTTGTTTTTATTTCTTTGTTTTCTTTTGCACAAAACACTACCGATGAGTTAGGTAGGAAACAAGGCAAATGGGTTCAAAAACACCAAAATGGCACTATTCGTTACGAAGGCAACTTTGTAAATGATCGCCCCGATGGCTTGTTTTTACACTACACCGAAACAGGGCAACTAAAAGCCAATATGGAATACTTCAACCTTGGCACATCGGCATCAACAAGATTATATCACCCCAATGGAAAAGTCAGTGCAGTGGGGCTTTATCAAAACGAACTAAAAGACCAATTGTGGAAATATTACGATGAGACAGGTCAGTTGATTAGAGATGAGCATTATAAAGATGGGCAGTTAGAAGGAGAGACGATTCTCTATTATCCCAATGGGTCTATTTTTCAGAAATCAACCTATATCAATAACCAAAAACAAGGTGTACAACAGCAGTTTTACAAAAATGGAACGATTCGACTTTCTTGTCACTATAAAGACAACAAGCTCGATGGAACATACACCTTATATTATTCAGATGGCGTCAAAAATTACCAAGGTCAATACGTTAATGATTTGAAGCAAGGAGTATGGAAGTATTATAAATCGGATGCTACTTTAGATTACCAAGTTGACTATGACAACAGCATTCCACAAAATACCTTGAACGATGAGTAAAGGAAAAGTATTGGTAGCTATGAGTGGTGGTATTGATAGTACCGTAACAGCTTTAATGTTACACGAACAGGGCTATCAAGTAATTGGAATAACCATGAAAACATGGGATTATGCCAACTCTGGCGGATCTAAAAAAGAAACAGGATGTTGCAGTTTAGATTCCATCAACGATGCCCGTCAATTGGCTGTGGACTGTGGATTTCCTCACATCATTTTAGATATACGCAATGAATTTGGAGATTACATCATCGATAATTTTGTGCATGAATACATGGCTGGCAGAACACCTAACCCTTGTGTGCTTTGCAACACACACATAAAATGGGAAGCACTACTCAAAAGAGCCGATCAATTGGGGTGTCAGTATATTGCTACAGGTCATTATGCTCAAGTAAGACAAGAAAATGGTCGCTATGTAGTATCTAAAGGTATTGACGAATGGAAAGACCAATCTTATGTCTTGTGGGGATTGTCTCAAGAGTGTCTAAGTAGAACTATTTTTCCTATGGGAAAATACCACAAAGACGACATCAAAAAAATGGCTATTGACAGAGGGTACGCGTCATTAGCCCAAAAGCCCGAGAGTTATGAAATATGCTTTATTCCTGATAATGACTACAGAGGATTTTTAAAACGCCGAGTCGATGGATTAGAGGAAAGGGTGAAAGGTGGCAATTTTTTAAATACAAAAGGAGAGATAATAGGCACCCACGATGGCTATCCATTTTATACCATTGGTCAGCGCAAACTGGGTGTTTCATTTGGCTTGGAAGCGTCCTATGTGGTTGAAATAAAACCTCAGACCAATGAAGTAGTCATTGGCTCAAAAGAAGACCTTAACAAACAACAAATGTATGTTAGAGGTATTAATTTGATTAAATACGACCATATTCCTGAGGGCCTTGAGGCCATCACAAAAGTCCGATACAAACATCAAGGTGAAATAGCAACTCTAAGCAATAAGCACGATGATATAAACGTTCTTTTTCATAGAAAAGTAGAAGGAATTGCACCTGGTCAGTCGGCTGTATTCTACGAAGGTAATGATGTAGTAGGAGGTGGTTTCATCGCAAAAAAATGAAGTATTTAATTATCTTATTATTTTATCCCTTTTTTTCATGGTCTCAAGTAGGTATCAACTTCAAGTTGTGGGTTGAATTTAATGATAAAGGCAATGTTAATGACCAATCGTACACCGCCAAAGACTTATTATCTGAACGAGCCATTGCTAGAAGAGAAAAACAACATATTCCCCTTCATTTTACCGACTTGCCAATACAAACAGAGTACGTCGAATCGCTTAATAAATTGGGTTTTCTAATTCTCAACAAGAGTAAATGGTTTAATGGGGTGATTGTTTTGTGTCCTGACACACAATTAATCGATACGCTGACCCAATTATCTTTTGTGAAACATGTAGATACCTTAGGGTATGATTTGACTCG
>CAXDOW010000167.1:0-3495 GCA_963991165.1 uncultured Flavobacteriales bacterium
CTTTTAAGATGGTTTAGATACATTTTAATTGTGTTTTTATTGACTACTAATATTTTTCCTGCGCAAATTAAATGACCACTTAAACTGTATACGTCAAAACTTGAAAAACTACTTAAACCATTACTTGAGCTAACATTTATCCAAGAATCAAACGGATTAGGAAATACGTCAAAACCTCTTTTCTCCAAAATTGAGTTATCTGAGATATTGTCATAACAATCTTCAGGAGCTAAAAATGAATTTTTTATTAAACTATTTATTTTTGATTCAACAAAGGAATCTTCTGTGCTATGGTTAAAAAAGGCATTATTAATTGTGCTTGAGTCAGCACCCATAAAATCTTGAAAAATGGTAGCAAAAGTCTCCCTGTAATCGAATTGCAAGCTCTCAATTTGATAGTTATTGTCACTATTTGCTTCTGTCAAATCAGGATTAATTCCTGAAACACCACCCTCAATTGGTTTACCAAAGACAAACATTGGTGATACTTGACCATGGTCTGTTCCCATGTTACCGTTTTCAGCAGCTTTTCTACCAAACTCAGAATAAGTTACACCAACCACATCATCAGCTATATTCTGAGCATCTAAATCGTTAAAAAAAGCTTCTACAGCAGTCGAAAGTTCCGATAAAAGTTCATAATGCTCTCCTATTGGACTTCCTGTATCCTGGACTTGATTGTTATGAGTATCAAAACCAGAAATTTTTACTAAAAAAACTTTTGACTTCAAACCTCCGCTTATTAGTTTGGCTACTGTTTTCAATTGATCTGCCAAATTAGTATCAGGGTAAGTTATGTTATTGGCTCCGTTATTAAAGGCATTGGATATAGATTGTGAATATTGATTTGATAGGTTGTCAACACCAACGATATATTCCAATTCGGTACCATAATGGGAGTTTGGAAAGACTTGGGGGGGTTGCCCCGACAGGCCAGAAATGACTGAATAAAATCCTGATGGGTCCTGGCCTGTGATATTAATGGCCATTCCATGGTTGTGACTGCCAACAAAATCTAAAGCGATGCTTTTTGAACCAATCTGAACAGCAAGAGGGTATGATTCATTGAGTTCATCGGCATAGTTGAGTTCCATAAATCTCCCAACCCATCCTGATTCAGTACCATTCAACCAACTGTTTCCATCATTTCCAGTTGACATAATATCTTTGGATGAAAAGTGACTTCTATTATGAGAAGGATATCCAACCGATTGAATAAGTTTTAACCAGCCCTTATCGTACATTGATTTAAAACTTGTCAGTGCAGGGTTTAAGCCAACTTGTTGATTATTGGCTAAAGTATTGTCTAAAGTGATGTAACTACTCAAACCTGAGTTAGCAACTTTAATATTAGGCCTGAGCAAACTATATGTATCATATTGATTAATTGGAATAATTGTGTTTAATCCATCGTTACCGCCTTTTAAATTTATTAGAACTAACTTTCTATGAGAGAAATCACAATTATCCAATGACAACTGCTTCAACATAGCTTTCATTTCGAAAGGCAACATACCTATGGCAGATGCCGTTGCTGATAGTTTAATAAAATTTCTTCGTTTCATTAATTTAGTCTTTAAAGCTACATGAGCTGAAATTCTGCTGAATTAACCATTGATGTTATGAGTGAATTAAGTCTCGTTCTGACAATTACATCGTCTCCATCATTTATGTACATATTCCAAGCACCTGTCCAATAATAATCTTCATAATCTTCTAGCACTATATCAACAAAATATTGAATCCTATCTAGACTTATAAATTCAGGAAAAAGATAATTTGCCAACTCTGTTACTAAATCATGAATATTACTTGGGTTTTGAATATTTTCTGTAACAAATGCAACTGTATCTATCTGTGTAAAAATATTTGCATTTGGAAATATTTTATTTTTTCCGGTGATAAAACTTTCTATTAGTTTATAGCGTGATATGATGGTGCTGGAAGTAAACCAATGCCTGTCAAAGTCGGGTTCTTGATAGTGAGCTGGAAAGCCAGCTACCGTTTCTGGATTAAAAAAGTTCATACCTGATGAGCCAAAAAAAGAGTTGTGTAAAAATTTTCTAAAAAACTTACCCCAGTACTCTTCTGCAAAGATATTTGGGTCAGGAATTGGAATTTGAAAAAACGTGATGACTTCGTTTACTAATTGCAAAGGGCTTTTCACTATAGCTCCAACTATTTCATCATTATCCAATTCATCAGCTTGATCAAAAAAGTGCTTGCTACACAATAGAGTTGTTACAGTTGGTAAAATGTCATAGTTATCGTTAATAAGTTGTTGTGATAACGGTTCTATAATTTCTGATTCTATTTCATCATCCCATTCACTTTTAACAAAAAATCGATACAGTTTTCTACAATATGCTTTGGCTGTTTCCTCTTGATCAAAAACCATGTCAATGAAATCATCTAACTCTTGGTTCATTCCTTCTTCAGTTTCCTGACCTATTATTTCGTTGTTGTTGAATGCCTCGCTGAAAATTTTATTGTTAGTATCGTGCTTACTAATGTCATTATATCCTTTTGGTAGATTTGTTTCTTCATCGATAATGGATCTATCATTTTTTTTCCTGAAACCAGTAAAAACTTTAGCGGCTTGTTGAACATCTAATTCTGTATAATTGGTGTAGTTGTCATCACCTATTTGAGGGCCTTTCAAAATAGTAAACAATTCTAAAAATTCACGCGCATAATTTTCATTCGGATTGTTTGCATGGTTGTCCGTATTATTTAGGTATTCGAGCATTGCATTATCCAATGTTATTTTTTTGGCAAGTGCTTTTAAATTTCCTAATGAATGAAAATCTAACAATCTCAGATAATCAAAAAAATATGTTGATGCTCCTGCAGTACTATTGTTGGATACGGTGAATGATGTAAACAAAAAATATGACAATTTATATTTTATACTGAATTGATTGATTGAATTATACCACCACCAAGCACCTACATATGCTCGCTTTTTATCTTGTGTTGAAAAACTATTTGGCAATTCGCTGGAGCTGGTCCAATGTCCATCATTTTGCCAATCAAAAGGTTCCGAGATTAGATAATCATCATCAGAAGTTAAAAATAATATTGCTTCAGACGCTGACATTGACGAAATCGTATCTATGTTAGTTTTAGAATAGTTAAAAGTAGCCCTTCTTAATAAATGCTTTGCTTTACGCAAACCAAGAACTTGTGTATAAGGCAAAAGTAATTCACTCATAATACGCAAGTTACAGATTTTTTTAACAAAAAAGCGAAACAATGAATAAGTGTTCCGCTTTGGTGGACCTAAAGGTTCTTATTTCGAACTTTTTTAGAAAATGATTAAGTAATTTTGTAAAATGAATAAGGTAATTATAGTTTTTTCTTTTTGTTTGTTTTCTAAATCATCTTTTTCTCAAACATATTTCCCTCCAAATAATTCGACTGAATGGGATACTATTTCATATTTAAATCTTAATTGGTGCCAAAACCAGATTGATAGTTTATATAGCTTTTTAG
>CAXDOW010000168.1:0-3450 GCA_963991165.1 uncultured Flavobacteriales bacterium
ACTCGGTACGCTCACAACCTAAATGCGAATATTCCGAAACAATAAAAGACCCTCTTGGCAAAACCGATGGAAGATTTAAAACATCAGCATGACTAATAGTTGTCACTTCTTCCTTTGCTACATCATAAATTGTTGATGAGTTTGCTCCACAGTCAATAACGTGAGAAACTTTTTCCATAACTATTTCCTTTCCAAATTTGGTATGTGTTGGTACGAATAGCTACAAGCTATGTTGAGTTGAACATACCGTAAAAATTAATCAGCACTCGCGGCAGGGGTCGAACCTGCAACCTACGGATTAGAAGTCCGTTGCTCTATCCATTGAGCTACGCGAGCGTAAACTATCAAACACTCATTTCTGTCCACTCAGTTTCGTCACAATGACCAAACACTTTCTTGACCGCCTTGCCCTGATCGGACAATTTACGCTCGAAGCAACTATCTGAGTCAAGCACTACACAGGCAACGCCCTTTGGTACTTCCCAGCCGTTGTTGCGACCTGAACCCCAAGCGGTGACTTCTTGAATATGTGGCAGGTCATCTGCATGAGGACACACATCTAAAATTCTAGTAAATAAACTTTCAACATATTCAGAATTTTCAACCCAACAATCACCGTATTTGGCAACTTCACCACCAATCTTAACCGTGGAATTGATGATGTCTCGAATCTCGCACAGCTTCATTGATGAATTAAGCGTTGACAGAATCTTGTATCTTTCTGCTAGATTGCGTTTCCATTGATTTTCTGAATCATCGACGTATTCTTGGAGCCCTTCGTAAAAATCTCGACAAACAGCAACAACATCCTTTTTGCTCTTTCCGTTGATAACTTTAAGAAATTCGTCTGTGGTAAGCACAATGCCGCGACCTGAGTAAATGTCCATCCCCATAATTTCTAACCTTTGTAGAGCCTTAAAACGTGATAACTACTTTTCATAGTGATTATTATATCACAGTTATCGTCAATGTCAAGTGTATACTTTAAGAAAATCAAAATAAAATAGCGGTTTTGGGCTTACTGCCATCTCAGACGAGAACCGCTAAAAACTCGCTTTTGTTGATGACAGAAAGTTATTGTTTAGAGTATTGCTCTACTAACTTGTCTACACTTCGTCTCGCCCAGTCACCGTAAGGTACACCTGCGTCTTTCATTCTTTTTCCTTGGTGGGCAATATTATCTGCACCATTTTGCTGTGCATTACACTTGTAACCACAGTCAACGCATTCAAATTTGTCTGTGTCTATTCTATTTTTTTCTGAGATGTGACCGCAAGC
The DNA here is from genome assembly GCA_963991165.1 of uncultured Flavobacteriales bacterium. Taxonomy (GTDB): domain Bacteria; phylum Bacteroidota; class Bacteroidia; order Flavobacteriales; family UBA7312. Next base: position 1,279 of record CAXDOW010000168.1, read on the forward strand.
AGAACACCTTCTTGACGTATTCTTGCAAGGAACAACATAAAAGGGAATCAAACGATTCTCACACATTGTTCGCAACGTTGCAATAATATGGTCTTGTCCAAAAGTTCCCATTTTTTGTCCAGTTTTAACACTATCAATGCACAGTAAGGCTTTTGATTGAATTGCCTTTTCAATAATGTTTTCACAAACTTTAGTTATTTCAGATTTTAGTTTCTTATGAGCTTTGATCCATTTTAGCCTAATAGGTCTACGCTGCTTTGTTCTAAGATTTCTTGTTTCAACTTTGGCTTTCTTGTCTTTGTCTAGCTGGTTGTTAAGATCTTTGATTTCTTTGATTAAAGATTTTATCTTGTCATTAGGTGTGATAACTTCACCATCATTAAACCAGATCCAAGACTTTTGATCTTTATTTATGTCAAATCCAAGCACAGTTTCAGGACTGTAGAATCCATGCTTTTCAAGGTCCACACCAACAATAAAGCATTTTTGTTTGATTACTAAATTTCCACCAAACTTTTTCTTTGTAACATTGTTTTCTTTTAGTGATTTTTTGTATGGTACTTTTCTTACCACGCCTCTTCCTGTAAACATCGTCTTGAACAAAAGTTCTTTGTTCTGTTTGTCTATTTCGACAAAATTATCTTTAAAGTAAAAACTTTTACCTTTGATAGAAATAGGACTTTTAATTTTTAGTGTTCGATTCGCACCATTGCGGTTGATGTAGCCAGCGTATCTTTCTAATACGTAAATTACAGCATCTCTCTTTAGAGATTCGTTGCATGCATCTTCAGGAAATAAATGAGAAATTTTATTCTTGAACTTTGCTTTTGTTAGTTCTGTTCCGTCTTTGTATCTCACGTAGCCCTGTTTTGAAATGTTAACAATATTTCCACTTCTAATTTCTTCGCTGATATGCTTTGAAATTTTTCTACATGTATCGAGTGTTCGCTTGTGATCTTTTTCAATTTGAGACAAATCTAGTCCAAAAAACTTAGCATTTCTTTTGATCTTCATTTTTTTCCTCAATTAAAATAGCGGTTTTGGGTTTTCTGCCATCTCAGTCGAGAACCGCTAAAAACTCGCTTTTGTTGATGGCAGGGTTTACTTTATTTAATTCGTTCAAACTTTGGTGGCGACCACAAAATCTTGAACTTGTGCATCGTATAACGATAGCGTTTTGGTTCTGGAAAACACGCTTTAGCTTTTAAAGGAGCCGTTAAAACTGTTCCAATACCATCTCCAACTCGACATGTTGTATCTTTAAGATAACAACCAAAACCAATCAGCAAGTCACAAGGACTCACGCACTTGTATTCTATAGTTTTTCTTTCTGTGTAGTCGTCAGCATTGACATTTCCCGCAAAAAGAATCAAACACAAAACAATAGCAATCTTTTTCATTTAAAATTTCCTCCATGAAACAACAGAAAAAAGAAAGGGAGCAGGGCAAGCCGTACTCCCACATCACCAACCACAGCGATTACACCTCGTAGCCGTCGTCCAAATCATCGAGAGAGGGGTACTCATGCTCATAGTAGTCGTCCAAATCCTCGTCCTCTGCATAGACCGCTTCTTCCAGTTGCTCACGGGCAATGCTGATTACTTCATATTCGCTGACTCGCATCTTTTGACATTCACAATCTGACGGAACGCTAACAATATCCTTTGGATTGAACTTTACAAGAACAACAACACCTGTTGATCCAGCCCAGTTGCAAGCATACTCATAAGTACCCACATGCAGGCCAGACGAGCATCCTTGCGTATGATCGTCGCAAACTTGTCGTCTCTTCATGGTGCAAACATCGCCTACATTGTTGCGGAATGTCTTGCCAGTGTAGATATCAACGAGGTCGCCTTCTTTAAGCTCACCATTCTTAACCTTGATGGTTTCACCGACATGAGGACGGACGCCTTTATATCCAACCATCATTCCATCTTCAGTGATTGGCAAACCCTTGTGACTACTCCAACCGTAAGATTCTTGAACCGCTCTTTCGCTAGTGTTGTCGTAAAGATTTGTCAAGTAGTTCAGCATTGGTTCGCAAGGAAAACCCTGTTGAATCATTTCAATGATGCGATTGGTAGGTTGGCTCGCAACTTGCTCATCTTCAAAGTAAAGAAATCCATCACGAAACTCAAAGTCTCCATCGGACCAGTCTTCAACTTGATT
>CAXDOW010000169.1:0-3429 GCA_963991165.1 uncultured Flavobacteriales bacterium
TACACCTCTCTATTCGTCGGCAGCGTCAGATGTGTATAAGAGACAGGTATATATGATGCACTTAATCATCAAAACACCAAAAATAAACTAAAATGAAATCCGAACTCAAAATAGCTATAGTAGGAATTCTTGCACTTTTCATTTTAGTGTGGGGTATCAATTTTTTAAAAGGGAATAATATCTTGGTTCAGTCTCAAGCATATTATTCCATTTACGATAATATTGACGGATTAGAATCATCATCTCCAGTAAGAATTAATGGTTTGACGGTAGGGAATGTGTCAAATATTTATTTTCACCCTAATAATACAGGGCAAATTGTAGTTGAATTCACCTTAACTGAAGATATTCGCTTTCCCAAAAATAGTATTGCCAAAATTTATAATTCGGATATTATGGGTACTAAGGCAATGCAACTCATTTTTGGTAGTTCTAATATTATGGCATCTCCAGGTGACACCTTATTTTCGGAAGTTGAAGACGGACTAAAAGAAGAAGTCAATAAGCAGGTATTGCCTCTTAAAAATAAAGCGGAAGAATTGATTTCATCCATAGACTCCGTAATGACGGTAATAACCACTGTCTTAGACAAAGATGCTCGTGAAAGCTTATCAAGTAGTTTAAGAAGTTTGAATAGAACTTTTAGCACTATGGAGCTGGCCATGATAAAGCTTGACAGTGTCATATACAAAAACGACCAGAGACTTTCCAATATATTAATGAATGTTGAGTCCATCACAACCAATTTGCACAACAATAATGATCAGATAACTCAGGTTTTGAGAAATTTTGAGTCTATTTCTGATTCCTTGGCTAAATCCAACATCAAAAGTACCATTCAAAACTTAGATAAGTCACTGAGTGATTTTGATAAAATTTTACAAAAAATAGAAAGGGGAGAGGGAAGTATTGGTCTGCTAATAAACGACAAAAAAATGTATAATAATTTAGCAGGGGCTTCAGAACAATTGGATTTATTGATTGAAGATATGAGAAAAAACCCCAAACGATATGTGACTTTTTCATTATTTGGAGGTAGACGAACTTCAGTAGATATTTTAAACGATACAACTCAATGATTCAACAGCTTATTTTTTTGATTGTTTTTCTTGCTTTTAGCGCTTTATTTTATAGAAATATTAGTAAAATTTCTAGAAATATTAAACTTGGGAAAGATATTGATCGTTCCTCTAATTCCTCTGAGCGTTGGAAAGTGATGGCTCGCATTGCTTTAGGTCAATCTAAAATGGTCACAAAACCCATAGCTGGAGTTTTACATTTACTCATATATGTTGGTTTTGTAATTATCAATATTGAAGTTATAGAAATAATTATTGATGGCATTTTTGGCACACATAGAGTTTTGGCATTTTTGGGTCCTTTTTACGGTTTTTTGATAGGATCTTTCGAGGTATTGGCTTTTTTGGTTCTTGTAGCCTGTGTGTTCTTTTTAACTCGCAGAAATGTTATGAAAATCCCACGTTTTTTCAACCGTGAAATGAAAGGGTGGCCTACCACAGACGCCAATTTGATATTAGTATTTGAAATTTTATTAATGTCGGCATTTTTATTGATGAATGCCAGTGATACCTTATTATATCAACTCAATTCGCCTCACTATACAACTGCTTTTTCAAACCCTATTAGTCAATTTTTTATACCACTTATCTCAGGTTTGCCAGAGCATTCACTCATACTCATCGAACGAGCTTGTTGGTGGTTTCATATTGTGGGTATTTTGGCCTTTTTAAATTATTTGGTCATATCCAAGCACCTTCATATCATATTAGCTTTTCCAAATACCTATTATTCAAATTTGGATTCTAAAGGAAAAGTCATGAACATGAACGCTGTAACCAACGAAGTGAAACTCATGCTAGACCCCAATGCGGATCCTTTTTCAGCACCTGCTGAAAGTTCTGCTCCTGAACGTTTTGGTGCTAAGGACATTCACGATTTAACATGGATTCAACTCATGAACGCTTATAGTTGTACTGAATGTGGTCGATGTACATCACAATGCCCCGCCAATCAAACTGGAAAATTATTGTCACCACGAAAAATTATGATGGATGTACGCGACAGAGCACAAGAAGTAGGAAAGCGATTAGATAAAAAACTGAGTGACGATGATGGAAAATCGCTTTTTGATACCATTTCCAAAGAGGAGTTATGGGCTTGTACATCGTGTAATGCCTGTACAGAGGCCTGTCCAATTAATATAGACCCATTATCCATCATCATCGATTTAAGACGGTTTTTGGTGATGGAAGAATCTGCTGCTCCCAATGAGTTAAACACGATTTTTAATAATATAGAAAATAATGGAGCTCCATGGCAGTTTTCTATGTCTGACCGATTAAATTGGAAAAACGACTAATATTAACTTTAAAATGAAATTTTTTAAATGAGCAAAATCGAAGTACCTACCATGGCCGAATTGTTAGCTCGCAATGAGTCTCCCGACTATTTATTTTGGGTAGGGTGTGCAGGAAGTTTTGACAATAGAGCCAAAAAAATAACCAAAGCATTTGTAAAAATTCTCCATCAGTGTCAGGTTAAATTTGCTGTTCTAGGATCCGAGGAAAGTTGTACGGGTGATCCTGCTCGTAGAGCTGGCAACGAATTTTTATTTCAAATGCAAGCCCTATCAAACATTGAGGTGATGAATGCCTATAAGGTTCAAAAAATCGTGACAGCATGTCCTCATTGTTTTAACACCTTGAAAAATGAGTATCCCGAATTGGGTGGAACTTATGAAGTGATGCATCATACTCAATTACTCAAACAACTGATTGATGATGGAAAATTAGGTATTGAAGGCGGCTCCTATAAAGGAAAAAAAATTACTTTCCATGACCCCTGTTATCTTGGTCGAGCCAATGATGTATATGAAGCTCCACGGGAGCTCATCAAAAAGTTAGACGCTGAACTGGTCGAGATGAAGCGATGTAAATCAAAAGGATTGTGTTGTGGAGCAGGAGGAGCACAAATGTTCAAAGAACCTGAAAAAGGAAACAAAGACATCAATATAGAACGAACTGAAGATGCCTTAGAAGTATCACCGGATTTTATAGCAACTGGATGTCCATTTTGTAATACCATGATGACTGATGGTATTAAGAATAAAGAAAAAGAAAGCGAAATAGAAGTATTGGATATCGCCGAAATGATAGCACAAGCACACGATTTGTAAGATGTACGTTCCTTATTCCGAATTACCTCATACCTCAAGAGTTTGGATTTATCAATCTGATAGAGCATTAAAAGCGGAAGAAAAAGCCGACCTAGAATCTCAACTTATGAAATTTTGCCAAAATTGGAGTGCTCATGGAAAACCCTTGGCTTGCTCTTATCAAATTTACGACTATTTTCTTTGTTTATTCGTTGATGAGTTTCAACAAACAGCCAGTGGATGTTCCATTGATG
>CAXDOW010000170.1:0-3425 GCA_963991165.1 uncultured Flavobacteriales bacterium
TATTTTAATCACGCCCGGAAGTGGCGAACCGCAAATTTTATTCCGTGGTAGTGGCACGACTGATACTGCTGTGGAAATCAACGTTGCGTCTAGTTACCAGAGCGCGACGGGTTCTGGAACGGCACTTTTATTTGAGGGTGAAGAGGGCCTTCTCTTTGGTGTTACAGACAATCTTTCTAGCGGCACTATATTTAGTGTGGCAGATATTACTGGATTGCCTACAATAGAGGTAGACTCTGATGGTAAAGTAAAATTATGTGAATATGGTAGTGGTATTATTGCCTACAATGGTATAACACTAGACAGTGGAGTTCCTACATCTACTACAGATAAATTATATAATGATGGAAATAAGTTAAATTACAATGGGGCAGTTGTACCAAAAAGTGATCCTGTCACAAATGCTAGTGGAGTAAATAATATGATGATTATTAATTCTGGTGATTATACAGCACTAGCCAGTAAAGATCCAAATACCATATATTTTTTAGTATGAGGATAAAATGGCTTCTGGAATAGTATCCTTTTTTGGAGCAGAAATATTTGGTGAAGATCCGCCATCTCCTCGGTCACGAACTATGTTTATGGGGACTGAGGTACTTGGTCACATTCCACCATCTCCTCGGTCACGAACTATGTTCATGGGGATTGAGGTTTTGGGCGGAGGCGAGTCTGCCCCTGACCCACCTTCCGCAGCGGGTTTAGTGAAAACGGGAGACGCTACAGTTATAGCTGTTTATGTAGGAGATCAACCTTTACAATCAATACATGCTGGAGATGTAGAAATCGAAATATGAAAATTGTATATACTCCAGCCTTGTGCAATCATTGTGATAATACTCAGTTTTCAGTTATAGACTCTGAAACATTAGAGGAAAAACATTATGGACATTACGTAAAATTTAATACTGATAAATATACGTCTGATAGATCGGATCACTTGAGACATAGACCTTTTGGTATAACTTGGAACGATGAATACTTGTTTATAGCAAATAGGACAAACTTGATTAAATTTGATAAAAATTTTCATCAACTAAATCATTACGATATATATCATGGAAATCCTCATCAGATATTAGAAATTGACGGTAAAATTTATTCAACGGATACTGCCTTAGATGCTATCAGTATTTTTGATATAAAAACAGAAAAAGTAGAAAGGCTTTACAATCCTGACAAAGATGAAGAAGTCCAAGTTGGCAAGCAAATTCACATTAGAGAACTAGATAAAAACCACCTAAACAGCTTACACTATGATGGAAAATACCTATACTTGTTGTTTCATAATTGGGGAAAACAAAATAGTGAGATATTAAAGTGCGACCTAAAATTGAATGTTATTGATAGACAATATATTAAAGCAACTTTAGCCCACTGCGTATTTAAAGACAAGGGGCTACTTTCTGTTTTAGATACCGGCACGACTGGCTATCTTGTTAGAGAAGATGATTCCTGCTTACAGGTTAAACAGCTTAAATATGATTTTGTTAGAGGATACGCTAGCAACAAAGACTTTTACATAATTGGGCTTTCCCACAGAGAGCTACCTAAATTCCAAAAAAACGCTAGAATTTTGATAGTCAACAAGCATACCTATAACAAAAGAATTATCGAATTAAGCTGCAATGAACTGGCGGATTTGAGAATATTAAGCGAATACGATTTATCTCACAATAAAAAAGGGTTTATATAATGCACATAATATTTCCGGGTATGTACAGAGCGATTAATACAGATACGTTCTCTACCGCAGAGTCTAATGTTGGATCTCAAATTAAAACACTTGGAGATCTTTCTCAGTATGACAACTGTCTTGCTGTTCCAGATGGTTTTGATATAAACTCTGAGTTTACAATGGAAAACCTACAGGCTATTATCAATAGCGAAGAGACCCCAGCTACAATTAAAAGAATGTGTACGTATTCAGAAAATCAACCACTTATAGATTTTGCTGAATATTCATCTTCTCAGTTTTTAAAGATTTTTAATCGTTCACGTTCTCCATATTCTTGCGCTCAAAGTTTTCATAAAATGAACTTCTATGCTCCAGATACCTTCGTGGGCCTTGAAGATTTGGCTCATTTTAAAAATGCTTGGATATATAATATTGTGTGGGCGTCATCTGATGACTTTGATGTTGTGTTTCATGAAATCGACAATAACTCAATCAAGACAGTTACATTAAACCCCGGCTTCAATCATTATTTATATAAATTACCATCAGGCGGGAACACACTTTATCAGGGAAAAAAGTGTGCATCTTATGCTTTTGAGTGGAGGTTTGTGTTAGGGTACGATGTTTGTTATTACATTTGTCAAAATATTAGAGGTCAAAGACTATGATTGTTGAAAAGACTTCATATAAACTAAAAGAATGGTTGGAAGATAAACTCTCAACCCGCCTAACCCCACTATTAGATTCTCTAAATTTAATATCAGGATTTTCAATAGAAAACGACAACAATGAATACTATACTAGTAGAGAATTTTTAAATCAAGTCAAAGAAAGCTACAAGTTTAAAAATACAAAATTTCTTACGTCAAACTTGAACTCCAAACTAAGAACAACAAAAGGCTTACCAATAGAGGCGAGAGAAAAGTTTCTTAATGTAATATCTGATTTTATTGATGAGAATACACAGTTTAAAAAACATTTTTGTCAGACTACAGGTGCTATGATATATCCTAAAAATGGATACATGGGTTGGCACAACAATTCCAAGACCGGATGGAGGTTGTATTGTACCTATTGTGCAGAAGAAGCTAAATCATATTTTAGATACGAAGATGGCGACGGTCGCCTTGTAGACTCTGAAGAAAGACAGGGTTGGAACTTTAGGTTATTTTTTATTAGAGATAATTTAACCCCGCTTTGGCACTCTATTTATACGGAGTCAGAAAGAGTTGCTCTTGGGACTTATTTAGGTAGAGATCTTGCAAAAATTCAAGACATAATTGGAGATAAACAATGACATTATTTCATATAGAAGGGTTTGATGCCGTTGATACAAGCACAAAGGCGGGGTATATCAATATATCGAGTCAGGGAGAAACTACTATGTCTGATGGTTATGCCACGGGTGGGGAGCCGGATGAGCTTACTACTTACGGCGTTTCCGGTAGGCATGGTCACGCTACAAGTAAAAGTTTAAAATTAAATTTTGAACACCACACCGGTCAGGTTTATGACGACGAAGCAGGCGTTTATACTGCCTACACGGGTAATCATGGTACTTGGAGTAGAATTCCTTTTTCAGAACAGCAAAGTTTAAAGTCTTTTGTCTTCGGATTTAATTTTAAGACATCGGCTATAAATAGCTCGTACAGCACTGCTATCGCAGCAATGGCTGATAATAGCGGAAACCCTTTGATTTTACTGGGGTATAATACATCCGGCTACTTGGTAGCTTGGGTTCCAAATG
>CAXDOW010000171.1:0-3312 GCA_963991165.1 uncultured Flavobacteriales bacterium
GGGTTTTTAGATTACAATTCAAATTTAGGTTACGCCGTTGTAAAGGATAATGTGGAACGATACATCATGTCTAAATCAGAAAAAATAGATTATGATGTGATTTCATTTTATTCCAGTAAACCAACGAATAACAAAAATGCTATATTGGATTTAAATACAATGGCTCTTGACATCTATGATATCAAAAACATTCAAGTAAGCGAAGTAAGAGACGTTATTGCTATTCCCAATGATCAGAAGATTACGGTCAAAAAAGGATTAAACTTTTCGATGCAAGGAAAAATTTTGGCAGGTTCTGGAGGTCGATTCAGAATTTATTCTGACGATATTGATTTCAATTACGAAGGATTTCGCTTGTATTTTAGTGAAGCTACTACAGAAATTTGGATTCCAAACAAAAGTAACGTTCGAGATGCCAAAGGTCAGTTAGCTTTAGAGCCCTTATTTAACCAAGTTACCATCACTAATGGAGAATTGCTAATAGATACTTCGATAAACAAATCTGGAATTTGGAAAGACGATTACTCTCAATATCCTATAATAAGGAGTTATGAACGCTCAAAAGTGTATTACGATCAAGATGATATATATGCTGGTGTTTACGATAGAAGTCGCTTTTATTTTGATTTAGATCCTTTTGAAATCGATTCCTTAGATTCTTATGAAAGAAAATCCATAGAACTAAATGGCGAGTTAAACTCTTCTAATATTTTTCCTAATTTCAGACAACCTTTAAAAGTGCAAGATGATAATTCATTGGGTTTTGAGATTAACATTCCACAAGAGGGTTATCCACTTTATGTAGATAAAGGAAAATTTCTTGGAACGAATGAGCTTCGACTCAACAAGTCAGGATTGACTGGTTCAGGAATTTTTGAATATCTAAGCTCAACGACTTCTTCCAACAACTACGTCTTTTTTCCAGATTCAATGAATACTTCAGCAGATTCCTTTGTACTAAACAAGGTGGATGGAGAACTTGGCGTTCCAGATGTCAATGGCACTGATATATACGAACATTGGTTGCCCTATGAAGATGTTTTGACAGTCAAGAAAAAAACGCAAGATTTTAGCATGTACGACACTCAAGCTACTCTAGATGGAGAAATATATTTGCGACCTTACGGATTGACTGGAGCAGGAAAGGTAGATTTAGAAGATGCCACGCTAAGCTCACAACTTTATGATTTCAATCCGCATACGTTTAATGCTGATACGGCCGATTTCAGTCTTCGCACATCTGACGATTTACAAGCCATTGCCTTTGAGTCAGTAAACCTAAGAACAGAAATAGACTTTTTACAAAGATATGGTACTTTTAACTCTAATGGTGCAAATTCTTACGTTTCTCTTCCTGAAAATCAATACTTATGCTACATTGATGAACTCAAGTGGTATATGGATGAGACCTTTATAGAGCTAGGTGCTTCCGATGGTGGTTTAGGGTCGCGTTTTGTATCCATTCATCCCGATCAAGATTCCTTATCTTTTTACTCTAAAAAAGCTACTTACAGTCTTCAAGACTATATAATTAAAGCCGAAGAAGTGGATGAAATACCTGTTGCCGATGCGGTAATTTACCCATTCAATCAATCCGTTCGGGTTGAGAGGAATGCAATCATGAATCGCCTATACAATTCCACGCTTGCCATAAAAAATGAGCAATTTACTCATGATTTATTCGATGCTGATATCAGCATTTTTGGAAAAAATAATTATTCGGGCTTTGCTTCTACTAAGTTTTTGGGAAGGGGTTTAGAAGAACAAACACTAGTTTTTGATACACTATACGTTGATCCAAGCAATCAATCCATTGGAATTGGTCAAATTACACCTGAACAAGCATTTAAGTTTAACCCCCAATTTTCCTATAAAGGGAACGTTACAATGCAGGGGGGTAATAAGGAATTTTTATACGATGGTGCCTTTCAAGTATTACACGAATGTTATTTGATCGATAATGCCTGGGTAAAATTTAACGATTATGTTGGTATGGAAGAAATAAAACTCCCCATTGGCGATAGTTTGGTTGATGAAAGTGGTAATCAGCTTTACGTTGGTCCAGTGATGAGCGATGACAAGATGTATCCAACCTTTTTGTCGACCTTAGAAAGTGTGACTGATGTCGTTATGATGCCAATAAAAGGGAATTTATCTTATCAGTCTTCACAATCTAAATTTATTGTAGAATCAGAAACAGACTCTCTTTCCAGTCGCTTTACCATGTCCAATTCTGCTTGTGTAATGAAAGGGGAAGGAAACTTTAATTTGGGGTTGAATGTAGGAAGGGTAGAAACATCGACTACTGGAAAATTTACTTACAAGCCCGTCGACCAAACCTTCCAGACCAAGTGCATGTTGTCGTTTGATTTTTTCATGAGTCAGAAGTCCATGGAGTTTATGGGTGATGATTTGTTTAACGATCCAATGGCTGATGAACTGGAGTTGAGTGAAAACTACTATTTCACCAATTTTAATCGCATTCTTAGAGATGAAAATTTAACTTTAGAATACGATATGTATGGCATGTTTGAAAAACTACCCAAAGCACTGAATAAGTCCTTGTATTTTTATGAAGTAAACCTGGAGTGGGATGCTGAAAATTCGGCTTTAATTTCAAAGAAAATGCTGGGTTTAGGTAATGTCAATAATTATCAAATAAATAAACTATACACTGGGCGAATCGAATTAAACAACGACAATGCAGGCGACTTTTTCAATATCTATCTAGAAACGGATATAGGAGAGTGGTATTATTTTAATTTTTCTAACGATGTATTGTTAACGAGATCGTCCTTGGAAGAATACAATTTAGAGATTGTCGAAATCAAAGTTTCCAAGCGAGAATTGCCAACTTCTAAGGGACAGGTTCCCTTTAAATACGATTTATCGACCGAAGATGATGTTGACAATTTTAAAAAGCGCTTTTTTAGATAATAGAAAAACCTTTGTATTTTAGCCCGTCATGTTGACCATTCTAAATGTTTCCTTGCTTCTAATGGCCTATTTTATAGGATCCATATCCTTTAGCGTTTTGGCTGGGAAAATTTTAAAAGGAATAGACGTTAGAGAATATGGTAGTGGTAACGCTGGAGCCACCAATACTTTTAGGGTTTTGGGAAAGAAAGCTGGTATTACTGTTTTAGTTTTAGATGTTTTTAAAGGTTTTTTGGCGGTAAGTTTGGTATGGTTCACACAATATGTACCATCGACCGAGATATTCATTAATTTACAATTGGCATTTGGTATTGCAGCCGTTTTGGGTCATGTATTTCCCATATACGTTGGCTTTAGAGGAGGAAAAGGTGTAGC
>CAXDOW010000172.1:0-3231 GCA_963991165.1 uncultured Flavobacteriales bacterium
ACAAGATTTGTGTAATTGTTTTTAGTCAAATGAACTTCAGGTTGAGGATAAAAATCAAGAGATTTATATAAGAAGCTGTATTCTTTAAGATTCAATGTTATGAGGCCAACAAAATGCAACAAAATAAATGTCCCAGTTTTGTGAATTAGTTTCAAAAACGAATTTTTTGGTCTTGTCATATCAAGCAATATGAACTTACCTCCAGGCTTAAGTACTCGATAGACCTCACTAAGTGTTTTCTCTGTATCGTCAACATTTCTCCATACGAAACAACATAAAACATTATCAAATGAATTTTCGTTAAAAGGTAGCTCTTCACCTTTACCAACAACTTTTTTTTCAAATTTGTTTAATGAAAGCATTTGCTTATCTGGATCAAGGGCTGTTACGTCAAAATTTTTAAGGTCGGAATATGAAGCACCAGTTCCACTTCCCAGATCAAGAACATTTCCAGGGTTTAATTTGTCAGCAGCTTGCTTTCTCCATGATTTATCAAAACCTAAAGTAGTTAGTGAATTTATAAAGTCGTAAAATTTATGAATGTTAGAGAAATTTGCTGATTCGTTCAATTAGATGAAATAAGCAACAGCTAGCAGTATTCCTGTTAAAAAATGAATTCCAATAGTTGATACATTAACAAGGAGAAGTTCATAAGGTACTTTTTGACGATCTGCTTGAGGATCGTTCCATTTAACCATCCAATCATCGGCCATTTTGAATGCTTTCCAAACTAATCCTAAAGGAAGCAATGCTATGAATGCATAAACTGTTCCAAAATCAGTGAAGAAACTTAAAATTCCAATCAAAGCTACAGATGCAAAAGCCTCAATCATAAATTGTTTGTAAAGAGATAATGGTTTTTCTAACCTCATCCAGCCATCATTAACAGCTGTACGAACAACCCAAGTGTTCTTACCAACAGCTGCATCAGAAGGGGCGTCTTGGAATTGATTTATCCAAACGATAAGCATTACTAATAACGCAATTGGTATAGATGCAATTAGGGCTTCAGCCCAGTTCCAGAGGGTCAAATCATTATTATGTATTGGTGCAGTAAGAACATAATGTGCACCCATTACCATTACAGGCCCAAAACCTAAAGCTATTGCGATTTCTCCAAAACCCTTATACCCAAGTCTTATGGGATCACCCGTGTAGCCAAGTGCTAAAAAGGTTCCTATTATTCCAGTCCAAAGAATTGGTGTGTTGCCAAAAACAAAACCACTAATTTGTTGGTTTATATATAAACCAATACCAACGGTTCCAATAATACTCACCAATGCAGTTAGAAGTACTTGTCCAGGAGTCATTAAACCAACCTGAATCACTCTACTTCCTCCATTAAAAGGACTTGCGACTTTGTTTATCTCATCAGCATTTGAAGTATGATCAAAATAATCATTTGATGCATTAGTAGCTATCTGTGCAAGACAAGCACCACCTAATACAAGCCAAAACATGTTCCATGACCACGTACTGTTTAAATTTTCTGATTTTAGATCACTCCATGCCACTGATGCACCAATTAGTATTGGCGCAATAGTAGCTGTTAGAAAGGGGGCTCTAACAGTACGTAGCCACAGACCAACTCTTTTTAACGCTAGTTTAAAAGCGAACTTCACAGCCGAAGTTCTATTAGCTGGATATGTTTTCCACTCAAATTGCTCTTCCTGATAAAAGTCAACGTATTTTACAGTTGTTGGTTTGATTCGGTAATAACCAACAACATCATTTTTCTTTAAAAATTCATCTTCCATATATTCTTTAAAAGCTTCAGTAGTTGAGAGAACCATTTCATAAGCTTTTTCTTTTTCATCCTCATCTTTGATTTTGTAACATTCTCCATCTATCTGTAAACCTCTAATCCCTTCTTGTCCTTTTGGCCATATGACAACATGAACTCTTGGATTTAGACGGATTTGTTCAGCTTTTCTAGTTGGATTAAATGTGAAGAATACAAGATCTTCTCCATCACGAGCATAGAAAACTGAAGCACCAGATGAGTTTCCACCAACACTTGTTGCTATAAACATTCTGTCAGCAGAATCTAAAACATCTTCAATTTTTTTATCTAATACATCGTTCATTAAATTGAACTCTAATATGCTTGTGAAATAATGCACAAAGTCCTTAGTGTTTATTTCTTAGGCATTTATTATTAAAAAGTATGTTTGATGTCTTCAAAACCGCTGAATTTAAAAGAGCTCTTACGTTTTATGTGCAGGAAGTAAAAAATAATCGTAAACACTTTTTAATTTCAATGTCGTCTGCGGTGATTTGGTGTTTCCTTGTTGTGTTACATCCATATCTCATAAAAAGAATTGTCGATGATGGTATTGTTGCTAATAATCGCCAAATAATTGTTGTCTTCATTTCTTTTCTAATAGTTATTGGTTACATAAGAGCGGCTTCAATAGGCATAAGAAGATACTTTAGTATGTCTGTTTCATTCAATGTTGAAGCAGAGATTCGAAATAGCATCTTTGGTCATATGCAAAAACTTGCATTTAAATATCATGATAAAGTGCCAACAGGTGAATTAATGGCGAGGGCATCAAGTGATGCATCACAAGTAAGGCTCGCTTTTGCAATTGCACCTTTAGCAACCGCTAATGTATTTCTTCTTCTAATTCTTAGCATTACGCTTGTATCGATAAGTTTTACCCTGGGAGTTATAGTTCTATTATCGATTCCGCTAGTTCTTTGGCTAGCTGGTATTTTTGCATCAAAGGCAATGGAAATCTCGTTGAGGGTAAAAGAGGCCGAAGCAGAGATGACCACAGAAGTTGAGGAACAATTAGGTGGTATAAGAGTTGTAAAAGCTTTCGGAAATGAAAATGAAGCATCAGAAAAAGTAGAAAGCTCAATAGGAAAAATTTATGATACCTCTATAGATTTTTTACATTTAAGAACAAGATTTGTTCCTATGTTTGAACTGATACCAATGATTATCACTTTGGTTGTCCTTTTGCTTGGAGGTTACCTAGCATTAAATGATTTAATCACATTAGGTGACTTTATAGCTTTCACTCAGTACGTCATATTATTAATTTGGCCACTCAGAATAACAGCGTGGTTCTTATCAGAAATTCCTTCAAGTGTTTCAGCTGGAAATAGAATCTTACAGTTATTGGATGAACAACCTTCAATTTTTGATAATGAAAAGCTAGAGTCTTTTCCCGAAAATGGAAATGGAAGTATTGAATTTGAAAATGTAAATTTTAGTTATGG
>CAXDOW010000173.1:0-3230 GCA_963991165.1 uncultured Flavobacteriales bacterium
CAACCAATGCGATGGGAGTATTAGCGTAACAACTGAAAATTCTCCAAATGAAGTTGTTAGTTGGTACAATGAGCAAGGTGAATTTATTGCGGGCTCCAATGTGGCTTCCAATTTATGTGAAGGTCTTTATTCTTTCAAGATTCAGAATGAATTTAACTGTATTGTTACGTCTCAATCCGAATTAGACATTGGGGAATTATCTCTTACAAATCCATCTGAATTTTCCATAGACATTTCTGAATTGCCTGTGCTCTCTAATAATATTTGTAATGGTGAAGTTAGCGTGACCTCTTCTACTGGCACGCCACCATTTGAGTATGTGTGGAGTGATGACAACGCCCAAACGACACAGACTGCTGTTAATTTGTGTGGTAACCAGACCTACAGTGTAACGGTGACAGATGCAAATGGCTGTGAATCCTCTGCTTTATTTTCTATTGACGTAGAAGATTGTAATTTCGAAATAGGCACGACGACTGTCAATCAGCCAGAATGCTTCGACGACTTTGAGGATGGTGAAATTTTAATTGAAAATTTTAGTGGTGGTATACCACCTTACACCGTTTACGTCTATAATGACAATTTGTTATTTTCTGAACAGACAACGAATGCCGACTTTATAACTATTCAAAACTTACCTGAAGGAAATTATAATATTAGCATTGAAAGTAGCGACGAATGTAAAGATTTGACCAATGCTCAAATAATTCTTCCAGATCCTTTTTCTTATAGTTACAACATTGAAAACGATATTTGTTACACGTCTTTTGCCCCCGAAGCACATATTACAATAATAGGAGGAACTCCTTTTGAAAGTGGTTCTCCATATTCACTTGATTTTTTTGGTTTTGAGGGGTATTTTGCTTACTCAGAAAATGGGATAGAAGAATATATTGCTGGAAATAGTTTATCAGGTGGTACATCTTACCCCTTGGTTGTAACCGACGCCAACGGTTGTACGTCGCCGGATAATTCAATAGAGGATATGTTTACGATTACCGTAGATCCAATAAACCCCATTATCGTTAATATCGACGCACTACCTGTTCAATGTGCTGATGGAAACAATACTGGCTTTGCATCCGCATCTGTTACTGGCGGATTGTTACCTTATGAGTTTAATTGGTATGAGGTTGGAGAATTGGCACCACTCAATGGTAATAATACCACTTTGAACACTATTGATCAACTAGCACAAGGAGATTATTATTTATCCGTTAAAGACTTTACGGGTTGTGAAACCATTACTTTTTTCTCCATTACCGAACCTGATGAGGTCGTAGTATATGAGTTGATAACGCCTCCTTCTTGCCCTGGAGCAAATGATGGTTCCATTACGATTGATAGCATTACCGGTGGAAATGGAGGGTTTCAATATCTTTGGTCACCAACAGGAAATATTACTTCCGACATATTCTCTCTTTCGGCTGAAGTTGAGTATGTATTGTCTATTATCGAACAAGAACAGGGTTGTGTATATACCGACACATTTGAATTACAAGATCCTGAAGAAGTAAGTATTACAATAAACAGTACTGATGAAAGTTGTAATAGTTATGACGATGGTCAATTGGCGGCAGCCTTTTCAATCCCTTTAACTGATATCAGCACCATTCAATGGTTTGCCAATGGTTTGCCTATTTCCAGCTTCGATGGTGGTGAATCGCCAACGATTATAAACTTGGCCTCAGGCATTTATGATATAGAAGTTGTAAACACTAGTGGTTGTTCCTATTCAGCTGTCGACACTATTTATGAACCTGACCCTATTGAACTAACCTCTGTAACAACCAATCCAAGTTGCTTTGGTTATAGTGATGGAGAAATTTCATTATCACCTGTGGGAGGCGTTGGCAGTTATACGTATGAAATTTTTGATGCAGCTAACGTATTGGTTGATAATTCACCTAATCCAACTAATTTGTTAGAGGGTACTTACACTGTCACAATTACTGATGATAACGATTGTGTATTGTCTGAAAGTATAGTCCTGACTGAACCTAATGAGATTATTCTAAACCTTGAATATAGTCCAGTAACTTGTCATAATGGAAATGATGGTTTAGCAACATTTAATCCAATCAATAATCAAGGTATCTCAGAAATCAATTGGTCTACTGTTCAATCATTAAATGATTATGTTACAATTGTAAGCAATACGGATACTATTGATTCTATTGAACCCGGAAATTATATTTTACAATTTGAAGATGAAAATGGATGTAAACAGGAGGAATTTTTCACTTTAACGCAGCCTGACCCTATAGAAGTAAACATAATTATTGTTCCTTCCAGTTGTTCAAATGAAAACGGCGCAACTGCTTTTGTGCAATCCAATGGGACTAGTCCGGTTGACTATTTATGGAGTATCAATCAAGGCCAAGAACAAATAACGACTAACGGTAGTTCTGTTAGTGAGTTAATAGCTGGTGAGGAAGTAAAAGTTAATGGATTTGATGCTAATGGGTGTCCTGTACCTTTAACAACAGAAACGGTACCACCATCTCCTAATCCACTGATTCAAGTCAATATTAATCAAACTGAAGAAAACTTATGTTTTGGTGACTCTTTAGCTGATTTAGAGGTCATTATGTACAATGATGACAATTCGTTCATACAAGGAAATATTACTTACCAGTGGTACATTGATGGTTCCTTAATTCCTGCTTCCGATGGAGGAGTGTTTAACTCTCTCACGAACTTAGGACCTGGCGAGTATGTGGTCGTTGTAACTGAAGATAATTATGATTGTTCTAACTCAGACACCATTGTTATCGATGAAATAGACCCATTTACGGTTCATGTTTCAGAAGTTAATTCTGTTGATTGTTTTGGATTTTCAACTGGTGAAGTTAACACAGAAACGTTCAATGGAACTTCGCCATTCGAATATTCTTGGAATAATGACATGGGTGTCGATATAGCAACTGACATCTCAAACCCAACTAATTTGGTGGCGGGTACATATAATTTGGAAGTCTCTGACGCTAATGGGTGTACGTATTTGGAGTCATTTGAAATTTCTCAAAACGATTCAATATCTCTTCAATCTAGTTCTATACCTGCCGACTGTTTTGGGGAAAGTAATGGACAAATCTTGACTAATGTTACAGGGGGTGTTGGACCCTATTCATATGTCTGGGAAAATGAAATTGGTCAAACGGTTTCGCTTGACCCCTCTCCTGTCTCTTATACACATCTGACGCTGCCGACGAATAGAGAGGTGTAGA
>CAXDOW010000174.1:0-3222 GCA_963991165.1 uncultured Flavobacteriales bacterium
GAGATTTCTGCCTGTCTCGTGGGCTCGGAGATGTGTATAAGAGACAGGTAAGTACACCTTGTCGGCAACTGATGAAAGGAAATAAGCATTTTGTGCATATACTTCGCTGTAAGCAAGAATAAATTTGTCGGAAGAATCTTTAAATTCTTGCAATTTGTTTCTTATCTCATGGATAGTTGCAGAATTGCTGTTGATGGTTTGAACGTTAAGATAAATACCGCTGATACGATCATCGTTTTTTGCTTTTTCAATGGATTTTAGAATATCATTTAAGCCGATGGTGTTACTTTCGTTGATGATAGCGTTAAAATTAAAATCGTAATCTGAACTGCGATCGACAATGGGCTCTGAGAGTTTGATTTCAAGAACACTATTTTCTTTAACCACCACTTCTTTTTCTTTGCTTGAAGAAGAAATTACAATGACAAAAAAAATAGAAACTATAATGGCAAATGAAAGAATGGAAACTAGGACTGACTTTAGGACATTTTTTAGGAATTTAAGCATTGCTTGTTTTTTTATGGTTATAGCTTCAAAGTTACATTTTTTTAGAAAAACTGTGGATAAATAGATCAGCTTAACTATTTTAGTTGAATGAATTCAATTTTTTTGCTATTGGGTAGTAATTTGGGCGATTCGGTGGCTTATCTTGAAAAGGCTAGAGAACATATTGCTAGCAGTATTGGTCGGCTTGTTGAGAAGTCTTCTTTGTATCAATCCCCTCCTTGGGGCTTCGACCACAAAAACGATTTTATGAATCAAGTACTGATAGTAGAAAGTGAGTTGAGTCCTACTCAATTATTGTCACAAGTACTAAACATCGAAACTATTTTGGGTCGTCAACGATTTTATTCATCAAGCTATGAAGCCAGGGTCATAGATATTGATATTTTATTTTTCAATGATGAGTCTATAACTACATCCAATTTAGTTATTCCTCATCCACGACTACATGAACGCCGTTTCACTCTTGTACCCTTACATGAGTTATATCCTGATTTTATACACCCACAGCTAAAAGTAACAGTTTCTGAATTGTTGAATCAATGTTCGGACCGATCCGTTGTAAGAAAGTATGAGTTATCGATACATTAGCATAGAAGGAAATATTGGTGTCGGGAAAACAACGTTTTCAAAAATGTTGTCCAAGGCCCTAAATGCTCGATTAATTTTAGAAGAGTTTGCGGATAATCCATTCCTTCCAAAGTTTTACAAAAACCCTGATCGTCATGCCTTTTCTTTGGAGTTATTTTTTTTAGCAGAGCGATATCGGCAGTTGGGTGAAATAGTCGAACAGGATTTGTTTTCCAATGGGGTAGTTTCTGACTATTTTATTATGAAGTCCAAGTTGTTTGCACAAAACAACCTCAAAGACGATGAGCTTTTATTATTTGACAGACTATCTGATATAATTCTATTCCATTTACCAAAGCCCGATTTGATTATTTATTTACACTCTGATGTCCATCGTCTTCAAAAAAACATTAAAAAAAGAGGCCGAACGTTTGAACAAGATATCAATGACGACTATTTGCTTAATATTCAGGAAAAGTATTTTGACTTTTTCAAAAAACAAGTTGATTTTCCGGTTCTTATAGTTGATGTTTCGGAAAAAGATTTTGTCAATAATGACGCTGATTTTTCCGCCATATTATCCTTGACCAAACGTACTTTTTCTAAAGGGGTTCACAGAATTTTATTATAAAAAAAGTCCGACTAATCGGACTTTTTTGTTTTGATGAAAATATCACATGTTATTGAACCAACGAAAGGAATGTATCGTTAGTTGATAAGTTGATAAATTCTATATCTTTACTAGCAAGTGACTTGAATTGACTGTCTTTAGATATAGCCGTTTTCAGATAGTCTAAGCATTTATCCGTGTCACCTGAGCGAGCAGATGAAATAGCGTTAAGGTAATCTGCTTCGGCTGAAGACTCATTAGTTAAATTATTGGTTCCATTTAGTAGCTTAGCTAATGTGGCATTGTACCCCTGACCTTTTAATAAGGAAACGGCAGAAGAATAGTTGCCACGTTTTATGGCTAAAATACCTTTGTTGATATCGGAAGCATTGGATTGATTATATAGTTTATTGGCCTCATCAATATTTCCTTCGATAGCTGCCAAAATGCCTTTATTTTCAGCTACTTCACTAGCATTTGAGTTTAGATTAGAAGCTTTTCCTAGATTCATTTTAGCTTTATCAAAATTTTGGTTTTCAATATCCAAACATGCTAAATTGTTGTAAGCTCTATAATCATTGGGATAGGTAGATGACACCGATTTGTAAATAGTTCTTTTTACGGAACTGTTGTTGGCAAGATGAGCAGCGTACAACATTTCTTTGACATCAAGTTTGGAAGGGTCGGTTATGGCTAGAGTAGCAATATCTTCATCCGTTTTTTTAGGTTCAAACACTCTCAAGGTAATGGTAGCTTTTCTTAGTTTGGGTAAAACATCTTCTTCAATAGCATCATATATTTCAGACATATCTCGTATAGTCTCCTCTCTTTTTTGGGGGTCTTTTTGATTTCTGACGATATTTAAAATTTTACTTTTGTCTTTTAGTTTTGATGAATTAACAAGAGAGCTAAAGCCATTCCAGTCTTCGCCCAAGGATGTGTTGATGTACATGTCATCATTTCTTGCACCCTCTACTTTTAATTGACGCATTAGTTGTTTGGCATAAGAAAATGTGGATTTAGATCTATTTTCTGATACTTTGTCATTGATATCCAAGCTGCCCTCAGGTGAGGCGTAGGATTTTATTTCAATATTTTTTGTTTTGTAGCCCTTTTTGGCAAATGCCTTAAGTCGATCTATTTCTTCAGAACTTTTTTGAGAATATCGAACCACGGATTGATTCACACTAAAGTAAATGACAGCTGTTTCTTCCAAAATAGTTTCTTTTTCATAGGAATGATTAGAAAATGCTGGTTTTTCATCGCTTCTTACCCGAGTGGCAGTAGCCATAACGCCTTCAGCAATTTTTACAGAACCCAAACTTTTTACCTTATCGTTTATAGTAGCCACTGCTGTAGCATATAGGTCATAATCCATCATTTCAGGAGAATATGACACACTTCCTTGATAAGTAAAGGAACCACCAGTTACATATCCAATGGTTTGTCCATTTGACGAAATTTTTTCTCCTTGCAGTTTGACTGCATCAAAAAACACTTTTTTGTCGCTATCAGCCGATGATGCCAACATTGGTTTA
>CAXDOW010000175.1:0-3166 GCA_963991165.1 uncultured Flavobacteriales bacterium
CGCCATCCCCAAATATATAAATGGTATAACCGAAGACCAAAAAACAGGTGTTTAATGGTTATTTCAACTACAAACAACCGCAACTTTATATCCCCCTCCTATAAACAAACACGACTCTGTGACAAAATCAAAATTTGATAATAAATATGGCTGTCGTGAGTCGCTTGTAGATGGTATAAGAAGAGCTACCGATGTGATGATTGCTGGAAAAGTGGCTGTAGTTGCTGGATTTGGTGATGTTGGTAAGGGTTCTGCCGAATCTTTACGTGGAGCAGGTGCTCGTGTTATAGTAACCGAAATAGACCCCATTTGTGCTCTTCAGGCTGCAATGGAGGGGTATGAGGTTAAGAAAATGAAAGATGCTATTCCAGAAGCTGATATCGTAGTTACTGCTACGGGAAACAAAGACATTATCAATGGCGAGCATTTTGAAATAATGAAAGATAAAACCATTGTGTGTAATATAGGTCATTTCGATAACGAAATTGATGTCGCTTGGTTAAATGATAATTGGGGAAGTACCAAAGATACTATCAAGCCACAAGTAGATAAATACACGGTTGGCAATCATGACATCATCTTATTGGCGGAGGGTCGACTTATCAATTTAGGGTGTGCCACTGGTCATCCTTCATTTGTGATGTCTGCTTCTTTTACCAATCAAGTGATTGCTCAAATGGAATTGTGGAACAACATAGATAATTACGAGAAAAAAGTCTATACCCTTCCTAAACATTTGGATGAAAAGGTTGCTCACCTTCATTTAGCCAAAATTGGTGTGGAGCTTGACGAGTTAAATCAAGATCAGGCCGACTACATTGGAGTTCCAGTAAATGGCCCATACAAACCAGAATACTACAGGTACTAAATTTTGTAATTTGAAAAATATATCTTAATCTTGTTATTATTAACAAGTTTAATGATATGCCTTTCAACACTTTTTTACTAGTTTTTTTCGTCACACTTTTTTCAACATCTCATTTGTTTTCACAGTGTGTTCCCGATGATTCGTTTGTTCCCATCAATACTAATTATGGTTTGTCGCCTGACACCTTGATTGATGGTGTTGTCAGTCAATCATATTTTCAGGAGCTTACTTTTTATCTCCCTTTGGATACATTGGTAGAATTAGATGGAATTGGTGAGACACTCATACAATTTGAAGATTATCATATTACCTCGATTTCTTTACCCGTTGGTCTAAGTTGGGAGTGTAACAGTAGCGATAATGATTGCCATTACAATCCAACAATTTCACAATATGGTTGTGTGACTTTAAGCGGTACACCATTGGTCAGTGGAGAGTTCGATGTGTCTGTGACGGTGATTGCCACGCACGAACTATCTTGGGCTGTAGGCACGGAAACCATCACTTTTGATTTGCCTTTAACAATCCTTCCAAACTTGAGCCAAAACGCAGGCTTTACCATGGCCAATTTTTCAGGTTGTGCACCACTAATTGTTGAATTTGTCAATAATAACAGTGGATTAGAATCTTACAACTGGATGTTTGGAAATGGCAATATGAGCGCGTCTGAAAACCCACCACCACAGTTATATTCACAGCCGGGTATTTATGAAGTCAGTTACACAGCTTATTCATCGCTTGACATCACGTATTTTTTGACTGGTGTGGAAGTAAACAGTGCCGAAGGATGGGATGATGATGCAGATGATGGTTTTGGTTTTTTAAGTCCCGACCCCTATTTTAAGCTATTTGATTCGTCAGGAACATTAATTCTACAAACGGCTGCCTTGGTTGATAATTCATTTCCAGTTTCATGGAATGTCGATAATCTTATTTTATCCAATGCCAATTACACTATAGAAGTGTGGGACGAAGATGGACCGCTCACTGACGATGACAATTTAGGGTCTGTTACTTTTAATGGAAATACTTCTTCAACTACCCTATCTAATGGCAGTTTGGTGGTGTCCATTAGCGTCAATCAAATAGAACCCATTCCGTTTGCTCAAGTTGTAGATACTGTATTTGTGTTTGAAAGTCCATCCATGCCCCAAATAAGCTATGATGAGATGTCTAACAATCTATCGCTTAATTCTGACTCTTCTTCTTTGAGTTATCAATGGTACTATAATCAAAGTCCCATCTTGGGGGCAAATACGACCTCGTATCAACCTATTAACACAGGATATTATAGCTTGTTGGTTACCAATGACTCTGGTTGTTCTGAATTCTCAGACGAAGAGCTAGTCGTCATTTGCAACACTGATTTTGCCCCCGAAATAATGTTAAGTTCTGATACGCTTTATGCCGAATCCTATCTAAATTACGACCATCAATGGATGTATTACGATGAGCCCATCGCTGATGCAACGGATGATTTTTATGTAGCTGGACAAAGCGGAACTTTCAGTTTGATACTGACTGACGAATGGGGCTGTGAGTTTAAGTCTAACAGCATTGACTTTTCGTTGATCACGGTGAGTCAATTTGAGGTCAATACCTTTGCAATTTATCCTAACCCCACCGCTGGACTTATTTCAGTTCAAATGCTTGAGCCAGTGCCGTCTTACATTGTTTCTTTGGTTGATGTACAAGGCCGTGAGTTGATTCGAGAAAGACATACTGATACTACCGTTCAATTTGATTTTTCTCAACTTGAAAAAGGAGTGTACTTTTTGACTGTGCACATGGAATCTAGGCAAGTTATTCAAAAAATCATTCTCAATTAGTAACTTGAATATAATTTCCGTCAAAGAAGGTATTATATTTTTTTAGGGGTAATAGTGCTGGTCCATCAAAGGGTGTGCCATCTTCTAAAAGAAAGCGCGAAGAGCAACAACTATCAACAAGGAAAGTGGGGGTGCTTTCATTATCTAGATAAACAATTTCACAGGCATCATCTGGGCGGTAACTACAAGCTCTTTCGAATGCTACGTATTCGTTGCTGTATTGATGATAGATGATGATGCCCCTCACTCCGTAGTTACTTGAGGTATATACGGCCGAGCCAACCCCTCCAATTTCTGACGCTTGAATTCTAAAGTTAACATACACATCTGGAATGGGAGGATGGTCTTTTCCACACCCTATTACTAGAGCAAGAGCCAAAAAAAGTAGGATGGAAGTTCTCATTTCAAAAGATGTATTTTAGATCTGTCTCTTATACACATCTGACGCTGCCGACGAATAGAGAGGTGT
>CAXDOW010000176.1:0-3033 GCA_963991165.1 uncultured Flavobacteriales bacterium
ATATTGATTTTTGGCATACATTGAACCAAAATGATATTGAAAATATTGATTGGGAAGAAATCATTCTTCATTGTGTAAAAATTAAAAATGATATTGTAAGTACTGACCCTACGGAAACGGGGCATCGAAAGATCCTTAATTTTGGACATACCATTGGGCATGCTATAGAAAGTTATCATCTATCGAAAAATCATGACATTTTACACGGAGAGGCCATTGCCATTGGCATGCTGATAGAAAGCCACCTTTCACCTCTTTCAAGTTCCGAAAAAATGGCCATTAGCTCGTTTATTAAAACCACTTTTTCTAGCGTGGATGTTCCTCCCTTGGAATTACTCATGCCATTCTTAAACAATGACAAAAAAAATAGAGCTAACACATTGCAGTTTTCCTTGCTAAACCATATCGGTCATTGTCAAATTAACTGTGAAGTCAAACAGGAGAATTTGTTGAATGTATTTAAAACTTTTATTTGATATTTTAGCAATATGAAATCAGCTAAAGAGTATTTAATAAACGAAGGTATTGATGCCTACTTCGACTTAGATCAAAATTCGGATTTCAAAGAGAATCCTTTTGACGCTGTTAGTGGTCAGTTAAAAACACCATTTCCTCCTGTTTTAGATGACTTAGCTCGACTTCATCAAACTATCAGAAAGCGAAAATCATTGACCGTCTTAGAATTTGGTTTGGGACTTTCCACTATCGTAATGGCAGATGCCTTGGCCAAAAACAAAAAAGACTTTTTGGCATTAGAACAAAGTCCTGAGCTAAGAAATCGATTTATGTTTCAGATTTTTTCTGTAGACTCAGACAAAAAATGGATAGAACACACCAAAACCCAATGTCCAAAATCTTTGTCCCCCCTCATCCATTTTCATTATTCAACAATTAGTATTGGAACTTTCAACGATCGAATTTGCCATTATTATGATTCCCTACCAGACATCATTCCCGATTTTATTTATTTGGATGGACCCAACCCTAAGGATGTTCAAGGAACAGTGAATGGCATGAGTTTTAAGTGTGACGAACGAACCGTAATGGCTGCCGATTTACTACTTATGGAGCCCACACTTCTACCAGGCACGTTTATCTTGGTTGACGGTAGAACCAACAATGCTCGCTTTCTTGCCAACAATTTCCAACGAGATTTTGAAATGAACTGGCACAAAAATGAAGATATTACTACTTTTGAACTCAACGAAGAACGACTGGGAAAATATAACCTGATAGGTTCTGATTTTTGCTAATGATTTGTCATCTTTCACATGCCACTAAATCCTTTGATGCTGACATTGATTTACCATCATCAAAAAGCATTAGCAATAGAGCATTAATCATTCAAGCTTTATGTGAGGATTCATTTGAAATTATTAACCTTTCGACCGCTAATGACACTTTAGTTCTTAACAAAGCTCTTCAACAAACCTCCACCACTATTGATGTTCAAGATTGTGGAACCGCTTATCGTTTTCTCACGGCTTTTTTAGCTTCTAAAAGTGGAGAATTTATATTGAAAGGGAACCCACAAATGAACAAACGTCCCATTAAAAATTTGGTCGATGCACTCATTGACTTAGGAGCTGATATACAATATTTGGATAATATTGGTTATCCTCCATTGAAAATAAACGGAAAACCGCTTAAGGGTGGCACAGTGAGCATCTCTGCCAATGTAAGTAGTCAGTTTATTTCAGCACTTCTACTGATAGCCCCCAAACTAAAAAATGGTCTTGTTTTACACCTCAAAGAAAAAGTGTTGTCCCAGCCATACATCAGAATGACCCTTCATATTATGAGCTACTATGGGATAGTGTATGAATGGGAAAATGATACCATTAAGATTCTTAATCAAAGCTATCGAGCTAAAAACCTTATGGTCGAAGCAGACTGGAGTTCTTTGGCATTTTTTTTGCAAGCTATGGTATTTTCATCTGAAGCAACTCTCCGAGTTAAAGGCCTTTTTAAAAATAGCTGGCAAGGCGATGCCCAAGCGTTAACTATTTTTGAATCTTTTGGTATTAAGAGTGAATTTAACTCTAATGGCCTTCAACTAAAAAAACATAGTTCAATTTCTTTTCCTGCACCATGCGACATCAACTTAATTGATTATCCCGATTTAGCCCCACCGTACTGTTGTATGCTGGCTGGCATTCAACAAACAGCTACTGTCACTGGTTTAGATAATCTTATGCTTAAAGAAAGTCATCGGTTAAAGGCACTTCAGACAGAATTGAAAAAGATGTGTCAAGAGTCAAGTTATAATCTAGAAAGCTTCAAGCTGTCAGCATCCTCATTGTGTAACCCTTCAGTACCATTTAACGCCCACAACGACCATAGAATAGCGATGAGTCTGGCTCCTTTTGGACTTCTTTATGATGTGGCAATTGTTGGGGCAGAATCGGTTCAGAAATCATTTCCAAATTTTTGGAAAGAATTTCAGAAAATAGGATTTACAATAACTTATTCAACTCACTGAGGCAATTAATCTCAAAAGTAATTTGAGTATCGTCATGCTGAACACCATTGGGATTGAAAAAAACTTGATCCATACCTACTTCTCGTGCCCCAGCAATATCAGCGACTAAGTCATCGCCAATCATCAAGCTATTTTGTGGGGTAGATTGGGTCTTTTGAAAAGAGTAATTGAAAATATCAGCATTGGGTTTTTTACAACCAGCTTGTTCGGAAGTGATAATGAAGTTAAAGTACGACAGTAGATTGTTAGCAGTCAATTTTTGATATTGAACTTCCTCAAAACCATTGGTGATAATATGCAGCTGATAGTTGTCTTGTAATTTGGTTAAAATGGCATGAACAAAAGGAAATAAATGTGTTTTCTTGGGGCAAAGCTCAACGTATTTCTGTCCTAATTTTGCAGATAAATCCTTGTTAGAAATACCGAAGTGCTCCAACGTCATATGAAAGCGTTGATCTCTTAGCTGTTCTTTCTTAATCTTGTTTTTCCTGTAAAGGTTCCACAACCTGTCTCTTATACACATCTGACGCTGCCGACGAATAGAGAGGTGT
>CAXDOW010000177.1:0-2991 GCA_963991165.1 uncultured Flavobacteriales bacterium
GTAGATTCCCAAACCCACTGTGACTCATACACTTGGGTAGATGGAATTACCTATTCTCTCTCTAATAATTCTGCATTTATTATATTAACTAACAGTATGGGTTGTGATTCAGTTGTTGAATTGAATCTAACTATCAATTATTCTGATACCATTTATGAAAATCATTATGCATGTGAGCGGTTCAATTGGCAAATAAACAATACTACCTATTATCAATCTGGTCTCTATTCCTACTATTTTGTCAACAAATTTGGATGCGCTAATTATGCTGAACTTGATCTCGAAATTATTCAACCCGTATTTATTGAAGAATATGTGAATGCCTGTGGGGAGTACTATTGGCAAAAAAGCGATCAATCTTATAAAAATTCGGGAGTCTACACTAGTGTCATTAAAGGAAGTTCATTGTGTGATACTACAGCTACATTACATCTAACAATTGATAATTATTCGTTCTTTATCCCTAATACTTTCACTCCGAACAAGGATCGCAAGAATGAAATCTTCAAACTTTATACCAAAAATGAAATACACGACTTAGAAATGTGGGTGTTTAATAGATGGGGAGAGGAGTTGTTTTATTCTATGAATTCAAGTGTTGGATGGGATGGGTTTTATAAAGGAAAATTATCCCCGGCAGGAATTTATGCATACATGTTCAAATTTAAATGTTCTAATCAGCCGTTTTTAGAAGTTGGCACCTTTACTTTAATTCGATGATTGAGTTGTGAATAAAACTGTTGGGTAAAGTTATGTTTTATTTTTATCATAAATTTAGTTTATTTGCAACATTAACAAGTTCATAGATGAGATTAGCTTTTTCTTTTTCTTTTTTAGTAATTTGCCTCAAGTTATTTTCACAAGCTCCTTCTAGTTTTTCATTTACGCCCACTAATTCTTCAGGCACCTTTCAGGGACAAGTTCAAATAAACGGTGTTTATGCCGATGAGGATGATTGGATAGCTGTATTTGATGAATCTGGTATTTGTTGTGGGGCTTCTCAAATAATTGTCTTCAATGGTGTTTCTTACATAAACCCTCAAATCTATGGTGATGATGCAACAACAGTTGGTGTTGATGAAGGTATGAGTGGTAATGAATCATTTACTTTAGTTTTATATGACGCTTCGGAAGATGTGTATTTGACTTATCAATCGCCTCAAAATCCTATTTTATTTGACAATTGGTCTAACACGAATGGGGCGCCAATGCCAGAGTATGATGATCCATCCATTACTTATAATTTTTTAGTTTCTTCAGATGTTGTCTTGAGCCTTAGTGATACCATTTATTGTTCTAATGAATCATCATTTAATTTTGATGGCGGCACTCCAGAAGGAGGTGTTTATTTTGTCAATGATAATATAGATAGCTTGAGTTCACCTTCTAATTTGTCAAATGGATTTCACCAAGTTAGTTATGTTATTCAGCAAGATAGTAGCTTTCAAAATATTTACATTGTTTCGCCTCCTGAGCTATCAGTCAGTTCATCGTTGAATTCAGCAACTATATCTTTTGACCCTATTCTTTTTGTTGATCAATATATTTTTCGATATCGAAAAGTAGGTGACATTATTTGGAGCCAGTCTTCTTTAGGTTCTCAAAATGGAGTTGAGACTACGAGCTCATCGGTCAACTTGACAAATCTTCAAAGTTGTGTTTCTTATGAAGTTCAGTCTAAAGTTTACTCCATTGACTCTTGTGAAAGCAATTGGTCAACTTCAACATTTTTCACAACCAATTATTTTAATTCGATAATAGTGAACGCCTGTGATTCATTTGTAATTTCGGAAAATAACGTCGTTTATGAAAGCGGTACTTTCGTTTTGGAACTTATTGGCACCTCTGGATGTGATAGTGTTGTTGAATATGATGTGACAATTTCTCCAAGTTATAACCTTCCTGTGGAAACAGTTACGGCGTGTGATAGCTATTTTTGGAATGGAGAACTTTATGAGGCTAGTGGATTGTATACGTTTTCGTCTAACTCGTTGTCTGGTTGTGATTCAATAGCTTCTTTAGATTTAACAATTAATAATTCATCATCATCGATTAATAATATAACTACATGTGATAGTTATTTTTGGAATGGACAAGAATACTCACAAAGTGGTTTGTATACTTTCGAAACAACTAATGCCCTAGGTTGTGATTCAATTGCTTCTTTGAATTTGACCATATATAATTCAACCACCTCCTTTGACAATGTTAGTGCATGCAATAGTTATTTGTGGAATGGTGAAACTTACACTGAGAGTGGCTTTTACACTTTTGAAACGAATAATGTTTTAGGCTGTGATTCGACTGCTTATTTGAACTTAACAATTACGAATTCAACATCTTCAACCCAATTTGCTTCGTCTTGTGATAGTTACTCATGGAACGGACAACTCTACTCAGAAAGCGGGAGTTATACTTTTGAAACAACTAATGTCTTTGGGTGCGACTCTATTGCTAGTTTAATACTTACTATCAATAACTCCTTCGCTACTACAGAAGTAGTTACTTCTTGTGAAAGCTATGAATGGAATGGTGTAACTTATACTGAAAGTGGAACTCACATTTTCGAGGGAAACACAACCTCAGGTTGCGACTCAATTGTCACTTTAGACTTAACCGTCAATCAGCCTAGTTCTTCACTTAAAGTCGACACTTCCTGCTTTAATTATGTATGGAATAACGAACTGTATTCAGAAAGTGGTATTTATACTTTTGATACTGTGAATAGTCAAGGGTGTGACTCCACAGCAGCTCTTCAGTTAACGATTATAAACTCAAATTCAACTACCGAATCTGTTGTTGCCTGCGACGTCTTTACTTGGGTCAATGGCATTACTTACACCGAAAGTAATAACACTGACTTCTATATTGTTTATGGCCCAGATTCATTGTGTGGCGATACCTTTAAATTGGATTTGTCCATTCTTAACACTTCCTTTGGAAATGACAGTCAAACTCATTGTAATAGCTACACATGGATCGATGGAAATA
>CAXDOW010000178.1:0-2961 GCA_963991165.1 uncultured Flavobacteriales bacterium
ACACCTCTCTATTCGTCGGCAGCGTCAGATGTGTATAAGAGACAGTATCTACACTGGTAAGACATTCCGCAACAATGTAGGCGATGTTTGCACCATGAAGAGACGACAAGTTTGCGACGATCATACGCAAGGATGCTCGTCTGGTCTGCATGTGGGTACTTACGAGTACGCAAACGACTGGGCAGGTAGCACCGGCGTTGTAGTTCTGGTTAAGTTTAACCCGAAAGATATTGTTAGCGTTCCATCTGACTGTGAGTGCCAGAAGATGCGGGTCAGCGAGTACGAAGTTATCGCTATCGCTCGTGAGCAACTGGAAGAAGCGGTCTATGCAGAGGACGAGGACGGCCCCTGGTGACGATGGAAGATGGCTACGAGGTGTAATCACTGTGGTTGGTGATGTGGGAGTACGGCTTGCCCTGCTCCCTTTCTTTTTTTTTACTTTAGAAAGGTTTGGATTATGAGTAAGACTAGCAAAGTTCTGGTAGGATGTGCTGTAGCGTCTGTGGCTCTTTCAGTTGGAGTTTACTATGCTGTAGATCAGATGACTGGTATTTTTGTAGGATTGTGGCCTTTGACGTTGGCGAGCTTTGCCAATCTCACGAAGTAAATACATGGGGTATGGTTCGCCCTACCCCTTTCTCTTTTTCTTTCTAGGAGATTTTGTTATGCAAGAACAAATGTCTAATGTTGAATGGGAACTGCGTCAACTCTGGATGGCGGTTGATTACTATGAACGAGCGATTCAGAATACATTTTTTAAAGCAGATGTGTTAAAATTTAAAGAAACAATTGCGTCATTGAACAAGCAAATTAAAAACTTAGAAAGGAAACGAGATGAGCGAGGAGAATGAAAGAAAACAGATTCAGAGTATGTTGATGCAAGATGCGTTTGAAGAGACATACTACGAACTGGAAGCGTTCAAAAAGTCAAGAGAGGATTATTCCCCTTACAGTTATGTAGAGGAA
This sequence comes from uncultured Flavobacteriales bacterium, assembly GCA_963991165.1. Classification (GTDB taxonomy): domain Bacteria; phylum Bacteroidota; class Bacteroidia; order Flavobacteriales; family UBA7312. Next base: position 967 of record CAXDOW010000178.1, read on the forward strand.
AGTGAAACCACTGTATTTTTTGATGGGGAAACTTTAGAAGAATGGGACTGGGAATAGTGTATAATCTCGTACATCAAGCACATCCTTGTTTTGTATGGGAGATTTCAATGTCGGCTATAAAAGAGTGCTGTACGTCAATCACATTTTTATTTATAGCTTTGATAATCGGGGCAATTTCTGCTTACGACAATACACTTAACTTTATTTTCATGAACACTTTACCTTACGATGAACAGAACCCCTTTGCGTCATGGGTTATTCAAAACTATGGCGTAGAGGGTCTGATCTATCTCAAAGCAACAACAACCGGCGTTGCATCGTTAGGTATGATTGTTCTAAGTTTTATAAAGAGATACAGAATAGCACTGATACCTGTGTTATTTTTTCAGCTTGGTTTGTTTTACTACTTAACTTTTCACACTCCAGACGGAGCAGGATTTTTTGGAAATGACTCAGGATTCAACACACCGCTTCCGTACTATTGGGACTTTATCACAAAGGGTGAAGTTCCCGATGTTTATCGTATTACTAACATTAACGATTACACTACTCGTTAATACTATAAGTCTTTTAAACTGGTTGACAATTATTAAAGAGGGATTGAGATGAAAAACAAATCGGACATAGCATTTTTTTTCAGTATTGGTGTTATGCTTCTTTATACGGCATGGATAACTTTTCTCTTTTTTAGTATCCAAATTGAAAACCCTGCCAACGCAGAATCTAAGCAGGTTGTCCTTCCCGAACAAGACTGGTCAGACCTGCCACCTTTACCATCAGAGGAAATAATTGAAGTACCCGTACCAAATCAGGAAGATGTGGTAGATGTTGAAGAGTTTGCAGAAGAAGCAAGCTCTGTTGTAAATGAACCCGTTTTTATCAAGGAGGAATGTAGACCTATAGTAAGGACTAAACGTAGAGGGATATTTGGTTTAAACATTTTTAGGAGAAGAAGATGAAGGTAATTTTGATGGCGGTCGCCATTTTGGTTGGAAGTGTTGTGAGTAACGAAGCTCAAGCACAGGAATGTTCAAAATCTAACAAGGTTATTGAATTTAAATGTCTTTCACCCTGTGATGTATTCAAGGGTGTTGGGTGTTATTTAAAAGATGCAACGTGCAGAACTGCTCATGGTGCAGGAATGATCTTGTCAGCACCATTTAAAGCAAAGATGTGTCTGCCTGAACCGCAGAGGTGGATCTACAAGCCTGCTGAGTGGCACTACAAGCCACCCATTTTAAAAAGGGTACATTCATGCGTACCTATAGCTCAAAAGGCTCCTGAGAGGAATCTCAAGTCTATCATGCTACCTCTGGATGTTGGTCCTCCAGATAGCCTGCGTATTCTAAAATTGTATGAACTAAAGTTCTAACAATAAATTATCTTTACTGAGCCAGAGTCGAAAGATTCTGGCTTTTTTTGTAAAGTACCTCTTGACTTTTGCCGATATGTAGACTATAATAGTATTAGTCGTGATTCAAGTGGTTATAACCTTCGGGTTATTCACTTCCTAATCACGATATTTGGACTGGTAGCTCAGTTGGTTAGAGCGACAAACTCATAATTTGTGGGTCGGGGGTTCAAGTCCCTCCCAGTCTACTATTGCATGATTCAAACAGTCATAGGTAAAAACCTGTTCACTTCTCCATCATGCAGATATGCCCTGATAGTTAAACGGATATAACAAAGGTCTTCTAAACCTTAGTTCGAGGTTCGATTCCTCGTCGGGGTGCTGGTTAATTTTTACGGTATGTTCAATGTGTCATAGCTTGTAGCTATTCAGATCAGCACATACCAAATTTGGAAAGGAAAGAGTTATGGAAAAAGTTTCTCACGTTATTGATTGTGGAGCAAACTCATCAACAATTTATGATGTAGCAAAAGGAGAAGTGACAACTATTAGTCATGCCGATGTTTTAAATCTTCCATCGGTTTTGCCTAGAGGGTCTTTTATTGTTTCGGAATATTCGCATTTAGGTTGTGAGCGTACCGAGT
>CAXDOW010000179.1:0-2951 GCA_963991165.1 uncultured Flavobacteriales bacterium
GAGATTGTCCTAGTTAAATCCGTATAAGTAGAGCCATCTTTCTGTGGCTTCTCTGTATTTTTCTAGTCTTCCTGTAATAAGAATTGAAGCTTTGAAAAGTCTCGGAACCCTATGGGCGAACGGGTTTACCCGACCGATCCACTTTAGGTATTTTTCTTCGTTCTCACAAACCTCAACTGGAACATTGGGTGCGAACACGCCGTCAATGTCAAACATCGCTCCGTGAACATACGATGAATTGAAAAAATTCCACTCAAGTAGATGTGGGCCTTCTAGAGTTTCGCCAAATTTATCTATAAACTCCTTGCCATGAGTAGTAGAAAACATGGAAACTATTTTTATATCTTTGCCAAACGTTTTTCTAAGTTGTCTAGCAGTAGTTCCGTCGTGCGTGGTATCATCAATAAATACTAAATTTTTAGTGTCTTCCATGTAGTTGTTCATTCTGGTGCCACCATATGCAGAAGCGTATCTGAGCATATTCAAATTGGTGTCTGTAATGGAATACAAGGGTTTACTTAGAAGTACCGACATGAGCGAGGCGGGAATCATTCCAGATCTAGGAACACCAACAAACCCGTCAAACTGACGAAGGTATGGCATTAATCCTATAGCGACATCGTAAAGATTTTGTATCGTTATAAATTTATTGTTAGGTTTTGTAAATGGTCCCTGCTTGGCACACATGTCATAAAAAACCCGTTTGTCTTCCGCAGACGATGTTTGGCACCACTGCCAGTCTGGTGGGTCTGTGCCCATAACCCTCTTAAAAACATCACATTGTCCGGGCTGGCTGCAATAGCACCTCGATAGGTCTATCTTTTCCTGTTCTGTCATACTAAGGGTTTAAATCCTGCCATATTATTGATCCGCCAAATACTATTCTTTTAATACTTGTGCTGCCGTACTTTATCTTGTCGCTGTCTGTGTGAGGAAGAGCTGAACTCCCATAGTACATCTTAGTGTTTATTGTATAAGCTATTGAGATTGCAGCATCATACAGTTTCGCATCTTGTGTGCTATAGTTGTCGGCAGTATCTGTGCAAACTATATCTATTTGATCAAAACCAACAGGAGCAGCACCGCTACCACCACTTGACCAGTCGTCAGTAGGACTACCAAGAGTGATAGTAGTGACACCAGAAGTATTGTTAGTGTGTGTCTTAGCCGCAGACGTGGCACCATCACTACTACGACGACATTGGACCGCCCACACAGCACCAGTTTGTGCATTAGCTATTCTGATGCTGAGAGTCACTCCGTCAATCGTTACGTAACTGGGAGCAGCAGTAAACCCAGACAATCTAAGGGTGGCGGTATCAAGATCTGTATATTCGTCTTCAGCACTAGAATCCGTAAAAGAGCTGGCAGTAGAGATGTTTTCGCTGTCTACAGCGTTGTCGGGATTTTCCCATGAATGTGTGTTGTCACCAACGTCAGTCGCTGTAGTAAATTGATAAGGTCCAAAGGTTGGCATTTCCTGCTATCTCCACTCTTAGTCTTTGATGAAATAGAGAGTTGTGGCATCAGCCGTTAAAGCATTATATTCAGCGGTAGTACAAACAACAACAGCAGAAACCAAATCAGCACCACCGGTTGTGTTGCTGTCTACAAATTTAGAATTAGTGTTGCTGTAGTTATTAAGGTCGTCATCTACCACCAAGTCAATAGTGCCATCACCATCTTGATATGTGGCAGTTATACGGGTCTCGGTATTACCGGTGAACATGCCTCCTACAAAGTCTTCAACCTGTTCTTCTGAAAGTTGGGTATCTGTGTTGACAGCAGACCCGCCAAACTTGAGCGTACCACCCTCTTGGTACAGTTTATTCGTCGTGGTTGACGGAACAACATTGTTTGGAATCTCTAATCCCCCATCGGGTCCGACTGCCAAGAGTTTGGTAGCACTGGTATTCTGCCACTCTTGCAACGTAGCGGATTGAGAACCGGCTCCCTTGTTTATAAGGGGTGTATCAGTAGCCGCAGAAGCTGTTATTGTATGTGTCCCAGCGGAACAAAGTAAAGTGCCGGTGTAAGCTGGCAAGCTAATAGTAAGATCGCTAGCTGTGGAAGTTCGTCCAATCAAGGTCACCTTGTTAGTACCATTATCTGAGTCTTCGTAAAACTCAATAAAGCCTGCACTGGTGTCACCATTTTTTACTTTAATACCACCGGTTGAATCGACCGTAAGGCCAGTAAGCGTCCCTAGCGAAGTAATGGCTGTTTGGGCTGCCGCCATAGAAATATTAATTTCAGTGTCAGGACTTTCTCCGACCGTAAATTCGTTGGAGAAATCTAGAGTAACAATATCCGCTCCACCAACCTGTGAACCGTTGGATTTTACTGTAGTCATGCTCCCGCTACCGCCACCGCCAGAAGCGTTTTCCCACTGAGGTGCATTTGCAGCGTCATTGACAGTTAAAACCTGACCATCACTACCAATACCAAGCCTTACATAACTAGTACCGTTGTGATAAAGAATATCGCCAGCAGCATCAGAGCCTACTGCAAAACCTGAAGAGAATGTCACTTTCCCCCCATCGGCAATAGTCATAGCGTTGTCGCCATCGGTATACCCAATGTTAGTAGTTTGTAATTCGCCACCTATATTTAAATTGCCAGCAGATGTTAGTGTCATTTTAGATGCTGCTGCCCCATCAGCCGATAAGGAGAAAACCATCTCTGTAGCGTTATTGCTAGCGTCGAAAGCTTCTTCTGCAACAGCCTCTATCTTGGCCACAACAAGCCTAGCATTAGTTCCCGTCTCTGATGACGCAGCAAAACCGAGGCGACCTATAACGTCGCCATCGGTTACTGTGTTATCTCCGGTTTGCAGTATAATGGAATCCATGACTATTCCTTAGATAATATTCCACTGGCTTGCACCATAAACCAGTGTTGCGGTCTCATTTTTGTGATATAAGATGTGATCGCCAGAAGATCCGTCGATA
>CAXDOW010000180.1:0-2941 GCA_963991165.1 uncultured Flavobacteriales bacterium
TCGTGGGCTCGGAGATGTGTATAAGAGCCAGAAATTACATATATTACTGTAATTAATAAAAAGGTGATTAACAGGATTTCCTGTTATTTATGGTTTTATAAATCCATCTGTATTTTTGAAATCTGAAGGACTACGTTGTAACCACTTTTGTCTTTGACTTATATTACCTTGTTGTTCTTTTTTCCAACAAGTCATGCACCCTTCTTTATCCCAGGTGCCAGCCAACATATCATGACGCAGTTTTTGCATCTGAGGGCTGTCAAAGGTTTCACCCATCGGCGTATTGCTCATCATACAACGAGTTAAATTACCGGTTGGGTGAAACGAAATAGCATTAAACGGTATAGGACACCAACTAGTGCTGTGAGTATTTTCCGTCACTTCCTACATCAGTTCAAAATGCGGACCATCAATGAATGGTCTACGACCTTGACTTCTTCTAAGATCGATATATTCATTCATTGCATCCTGCATTGAACTGTCCCATTCACGTAGATCATTAATATGCCAAGCGGCACCCCATCTGATTTGGATATTATGCTCGTCTGCGGCAATCTTCATTGCGTCAGCGATGTCATCATATAAGTTCATTTCCCATGATCCTCTACCACCAATATAAGCCATCAAGTCAACTGCATTACCTTCAAGGTGTTTAGACTTCATTGTCTGTGATGCACCTTTGGCAACTAGTTCACGTTGTTCTTCTATTGTTCGTAGACCACATATTACTCCAAAATCAATCTTGGATATGGTAATAGCCGTTGTCACAACTTTTACCAGTTTCGGGTTTACACCCTCTAGTCTTGACATACTTCTCTTGCTTAACTTAAAGGCCATTAATTATTATCCTTCTGACTTAACTAATGTGAACACGCCATATCCTATAGCGGCCCAACAGATAAGATTCATTGGAATTATTGCTGAAAAGAATAATCCAATTACGCCTACTGCGATTAACATTCCGCCATCTAGTGATGTACGTTCAGTAAATCTATCTTTAATCCATGAAAACATAATATTTTCTCCTCTATCTAACATTACTAACGTTATCGTTAGCAATTTCTCTCGCAAGAGCTCTGATATCATCTACCAGGTGTTGTTTTGAATCTGTGTTACCTAACACTTCAGCTTCTTGGAGCAACTCTATCTTATCTAAAATTACCATAACCTTAGATTTGATATCGTTGGTTGAATGTATAAAAGTCATATTTCGTTCCTCTGTATACTTACTTATTTATCTTATATTATACACATACTCAACTAAAAAGTCAATTCTTACCTTTTAAATATAGAGTTAATGTTGGTTATATACGTATTAAATACAATATAGTTAAGAAGGAGTCAGCCCAATAGTAGATCCAATTTCAGCGATCGCAGTAGCAACAACGGCTTTTAACACGGTTAAGAGGGCAGTCTCCGTCGGTCAAGATTTCGAAAACGTTGTAGGACAAATGGGTAAATGGTTTGGTGCCGTGAGCGACGTTAGAAAAGCTTCTCAAAATAATAAGAAACCTCCACTATTTAAAAAATTATTTGCCGCTGGCTCTGTTGAAGAAGAGGCGTTGGCATTATTGATTCACGAAAAAACAATCAAAGAACAAGAAGCAGAATTACAAACATTATTAAATTGGCGTTATGGATTTGGCACGTGGAAAGAATTGATTGAGATGAGAAGAAAAATTAGACAAGAAAGAGAAGAAACAATATATAGACAGCAGGAAAGAAAACAAGCATTATTAGATGGTATCCTGATTGTTTTTTTGATCGTACTTTTAGCTAGTGTGTTTATTGGTTTTATATGGCTCCTAAGATATCAAGGAGTTATATAAATTATGCTAAAGAGTCGTGTTGTATAGATCTAAAAGGAAGTACTTTTCCATTTTCGTCAACTACCATTTCACCGTCAACGGATCCACCCATAATTTTTTTGCCATTTGTACTGACAAATAAACATGGTTTGATCTCTACTCCATTTAACATCTTTTTCCAGTTATGAGTTCTTTGTCCTCTTGTTGCTTTAAAGCCTGCCATAGATTCTCCTTTTAGAATCTATTTATCAAATAGTTGGTAGTCCTGGCGGGATTCGAACCCACATCGCTCTCTAATCTGGAGACTGTGCCGAGTATAAGCCGGGTGTTTTACCGTTAAACTACAGGACTTTCCAATTGGTGCGAGTGGAGGGACTCGAACCCACACACCATAAAGATAACGGATTTTAAGTCCGTTGCGTCTACCTATTCCGCCACACTCGCATAATTGGCCTACCCGGAGAGATTCGAACTCCCGACCCACGGCTTAGAAGGCCGTTGCTCTATCCAGCTGAGCTACGGGTAGTATAACTGATTAGTTTGTTTGTTGAGGTTCCCTTTTTGTCAATTGGGTCATTGAGGATAGGATATCATTTACATCATCTTCTGTAAGGAATCCTTTGACTGTATCTCCGGTCTCTGTGATGCCGGGTAGTTCTGTCATTTGATTATCTAAAAATACTGCAATTTCGTATAGTCCCATACTGCCACCATATGAGCTATCATTTTTAACAATGCTCAGCTCGTAATGGGGCCCAAACTTCACTAGGGCCTGAACCCCATTAGGAACTGTAGTTTGTACCATTTTAAGATCTTGTAGTTTCATTTGCGTCTCTTCTGTTTAATTTATATACATAGTACGATAATGTTACCAACTTGTCAACATCTTTTTGGTACTTTTTTACTTTAATGATCTAAGGTTTTAACTTGTTTTTCAAGTTCTTTTATATATTCTTCCAAGGTGTCAATGGTAGTGTACAGGTATCCGGTGTCGTGTTCTTGTATACGACTCCGGAATACCTCTACTGATTCCGTTAGCACCTGAATTCGATTTATTAGTTCACTGTACTCCATGGCTTATTTAAAATACTCGTTAAACTGTTTTTCTGCGGTTTCCTTCTGAGCTTTTGAAT
>CAXDOW010000181.1:0-2871 GCA_963991165.1 uncultured Flavobacteriales bacterium
TGATGCTCAGTTTAATATTTTTAATGATTTCAATCTGCACGGAATTGAATAAATCCATCTTAAAGTGTTCTTGATCTACTCCATTTAAAAAGAAACGACAGGTATTACGCCACAGGATGTGGGTGTTCAGGTTTTTGTCAATATTAAGTTGGCAACTGAAACCATACTGCAAATCTAGTTTCGAGTTTTTTAATTTGAATAGTTGTTTATCAATATCAAAATCATTTTGGTAATTGGGTTTATTGACAAATTTAAAAGTAGCAAATGATAGGTTAATATTACTACTGCCCCAAAACACCCAATTTTTCCCGTAGCCAAACTCGATGGACAAGGGTGTTAGAAAATTAGCTATTTTTTCTTTTTCACCATCAAAATAATTGTACGTTGGAAACAATTGACTACTCACGTTTAGCATGTAAGAAGTTTCAATGTGCCTGTTTTTATGTTGCCATAGCCACTCTAGAGTAATCTCATCGGTACGCTTATGCCATAAAGAATCGATAAACTTATCTGTCGAAAGGTCGAGCAATAATCGATGGTTTTTGTGCCAAATACTATCGGTATTTTTATAGAGTGCTTCTACTTTGGAAGAAAGATTGATACTACTGTACGACTGATTGCGCCAATTGGCATTGTGTGTGAACGCCCCTGAAAGATTGGACAGTACAACCAATTCTCTAAAGGAAGATACGCTATCCTCGACAAGGCTATCGGCAAAGGTGCTATCGGTATTCAACAATAAAACACTGTCCGACACCATAGATACATTTTGAGAATACATGCCAATGGTCACACAGCACATAACAACAATGCATGTAAACCATCGATAAGTATTTATTCTCAAGGCATTATTTCTTTAGGTGCTAATTTGTGCCTAACTTAAAGTCAAAACCTAAATCATCTGGATTTGATATATTCATGTAGTTCATATAATCCCCACAGAGATATATCCGCCTAATTCGAAATTCTTTTTTTTCCAAAGCGTTTAGTTCCTTTTCCCAATCTGCCAGTTTATCTACTTTGCCCATCCATTTAAACCAAACCATTATAATAGTAAAATCATAATGGGATGTGTCTGCTAGTATGGTGTCAGCATGATGCATCAAATTGACTATTTCATAATAATCAAAGTCATAGTTGTAGTTGAAGTTATTATTATTCGGAATGTTTTTGATAAATACACTCACATGACCATTGCATGTTTCTTTATTTTCTCGGTATTCAACATACCGCTTTTGTGAGTCAAAAAAATAGGCGTCAGGAGCACCCCCCAAATTAAGCAAGTTCGTACAAGACATGGAGTCCTTGACGGTTTTCAAGTATTCGCTTGGCATACTGTGTTTTTCCATATAGGCCGATAAGCTTTCAACACTTTCGATTTGGGGGTCTGAAATACCCATTAATTGCTTGATGATAAATTGGCACGAACATAAGGTGCTTAGTGTGAGCAAAATCAGCATGAATTTTTTCATAATTAGTTTCTTATAATATTATTTTACTTCAGGTTCATTTTCAAAGCCCATAAAATCCATAAAATCTAAATTGAGGTAGAGGGTTCTAATGCTTAAGCCATCCTTTTCTGCTTTGGCAATGGCCGCTTGCCATGGGATGATGTGATTGGGTGTGGTTCTTCCCGTCCACTTTAGCCAAGTCATAATTATGGTGTAGTCATAGGAGTTGTCAAATGAAATGCTTTCTTTGTTGGGTAACATTACCAGTCGCTTGAGCAAATCATGTGCCAATATGGTATCGTTTGCTTGTAGTGAGTCATTGTGTGCCAATCCCTCAATAAAACCATCAATGCTGGAATTGCAACTTTCAGGCGTTTCTCTATAGTTTACAAATTGTCCTTTGTCATTGAAAATAAGCGCATCAGGAACGGATGATATTTCAAAAAGATGATACAATTGTGTGCTGTCTTTTGGTGCACATAGTCTGCCTGCCATATTTAGCCCTTTTTGGCTTGCGTAATAAGATAAGCTGGTGTAACTTTCTATCTGTGGTGCTTTCACGCCATATGCCGTCAAAAGAAGGTCTGTGCAAGAAGTAAAAGATAAAGCAATAGCTAGTAAGACAAGGGGGTTTTTCATGACTTTTAAAATTTATTTATCATTTTTTTGTTATTGTCTATAGAAATATGCGTTGGAATGGATTCAATGCCATATTTTCTCAGCCATTCACTATCGGTAATAAATAAGTTTTTAATGTGGTAACTGTTGGCGACTTCAATAGCGTTTTCTTTGTACTTGTCAACAGAAATAAAGAAGTTGGTGGAGTCAAGAAACTCTTTTTTTTCCATCCTGTTGAATTCGTTCAAACACGGAGAACACCAGCTGGCCCAAAAGTATATGTTGATCTTTTTTATCTGCTTAAATGAGTCAAATTTTAAATCGTTTAATGGCGTTGTATTCAAATCCAAATCGGACATAAATTGATTGTATGAGTCGGAAAGCTTGTGTATTTTTACTTTCTTGAATTTGTCAAGTTTTGAAAAAAAAATGTTTAGCCCCGGACAATTTTCTATGTGATGAATTTCCTCATTGGTTTGTTGCCAGCTTGTGTCGAATTGAAGCAATAGAAAAGACGCCATCAGATTATTTGGGTAGTTTTTCTTGTGCGTTTTCAATTCTTCTATAAGTTCATCATTTGGCACTTTATCTTTTTCAAATGCCGAGCTAAAAAACCGATTCCACAATTCAGAAAATGCCTTGGTTCCTGAACTAGCCCAAACATTTGGCTTAGCGCCTTTTAATGTCGAGGAATTTAGGTCTTCTAATGAGAAGGAAACGTCTTGATTGCCCTCTAAATATAAAGGAACAGTGATCATGGCTGTTTTGTTGTGGTTCATAAGTGAAATCATGAGGTTTTCTG
>CAXDOW010000182.1:0-2736 GCA_963991165.1 uncultured Flavobacteriales bacterium
CGGCTATGGTGACAGCCTAGTAAAAGTCATGAAAGACTGTATTGGCGAAGAGGTCCACCAGTTGTCTGAAGAAGAAAAAAAAGATCTGAGTCAAACCTTTCTTGGGTTAGCTTGGCAAACTAGTAATTAAAAGGAAATACTATGGACATAATTAAAGTAACTAAAGGATGTGTAAGGTCATCAATTGATGAATGTGTGTTTGAAATGAACTCGATTCTTGCGAAACCACAAGAAGAGGGAGCCTTAGACAGACTGGATAAAACCACAGCAAGATATTCCAGACTATTAGCACAGATGCAAGTCTTGAGTCAGCTTGAACAGCAGGCTGATCAGGCTTCACAGGGACAGGCAGCACCGTCTAATGAAGATTAAAGTCTCGCTTCTAATATTAGAGATAGACGAGAACGCAAGCATACCGCAGTTCAATGTTCTAATGACAGACGAAAACTCTATTCCTAACAAATTTTTGACAACCAAATCTCTTGAGCAAACCATACAAGAGATTTATGATGAATTTACCCACCTTAAAGCCTCCTATGCCAACCCAGTGCTGTGCGATTTTAAAGTAGAGTCTTTGCAGGCAGAGGTTCTTTATATGACGACCGTTCCTCATGGTATCTCGGGAGTCAAAAAGGGTAGATTTATTCCACATGGTAGCTTGGAGCTAAAAAAATTCTATGAAAGACATATCATCGAACGACCAAGAAGCGTCTCACAACAGCCGACTTACCGATAAAGATGCAATTTTAGAAATATGGGTTGACAAAGAGCAAACCCTACTGTATAATTGTGATTGGGGAGCGGGGGATGAGGGCATAAAAGCCATATCTGCGATACTATACAAAATTATACTTTCTGATTTGGGGCTTCAAATATTGCATGAAATACAGGAGGAATGTGTATTAAATAACAGCGAGTCAACCTTTCATGAAATACAAAATACAATCAGAAGGTATTCAGCGAACGAGGATAAGACATTAAGCGGGGATGATGTCGTTATACCGCCTGATAAAATAGAACTTTAATCAGGAGTGAAGTATGAACACCGCAAAAAAGATAGCATGGTCTAGCTGGTCTGCCTTAGAGGAGGCGATGGTACTCTCAGAAATGATGTCACCAATCCCAGAGAGTTTGGACGACATTAATCCAGAAGAACTTTCGCCAGAAGAATCGCAAATGCTCGCGTTTATGCCTATATTTCCGACGCCCGAATCAAAACTTTTGCACACCCCTTTGGGGTTTTTCCCTATGGATTCCGCACTAAAACCATCAGAAAGATGGGATTGTAGAATAGGTCACACAAATTTTGAAATAACACAATCAGTTAAGAATATACTAAACTGCATTGATGGAGTAGAAGCACTTAAGATATTAGGAAGATACACTTTTTTTATCGGTATTGCAACAATGTTCAAGTTCAAAGATGTAAGAGTCGATATTGAAAAACAGCTTTGCAGCTATACCGAGCAAGAAGTCTTAGATGAAGAAACTAAGATCACCGTGGACTTAGTTAGAGGCCAACTTGAAAGCAACAAGTATTGGTCTATTTTGGTTACCAGTTCTGGAAAGGTTGACTACGTTGTTTCCAACAGCCTAGATCAAACCTATCTAGACGGATTGAATAAACTTTTAGAAGCCAAGAATGAGCTTGGTGGAATAATTTTGAGAGGAGATCATGGATAAAACTTTTGAAGAAAAATGGGAAAGCTCTGACGTTCAGAACATAATGAACAAGGTAGCAAACAGATATAGGACGGCTATTGACTTTGACGATATAGAATCCATCAAAATGCAGACTCTCTGGAGATGTATAGATAGGTACGATCCAGATAAGGGAACTAAGTTTACTTCTTATCTTTACCAGCAGCTATCTTTTGCTTTTAAAAATAAACTGAAGAAAAAGAGGAGAGAATATAATGTCGAGACTCTTGAGAGCGTAGATAGAAAAGCAGAATATTCTATGCAGGTCAAAGACATGATTACTGGTTTAGAGCCGGAGTATGCAGACGTTTTGAATAAGAGGTTCTACTATAACATGACAATGCAGGAAATAGGCAAGTCTAACGGTTACAGCCGAGAAACCGCACGACGAAGACTAAAGGCCGCTCTAAAAATTTGTAAGAAAATGGTAGCCGATTAAACAAAAAACATTTATTTTTGTGTATAAAAGATTAGGAACCGGACCTCCTGTGGATAATTTGGAAAATTTTTGAACATTCTTTTTTTAAAACCATAGGAGGTTTATTATGCCTGTACCATCAGGAAACAGTCATCTGAAAAACACCGCTAACGGTGCTTTCTCTGCCCAAACTCAAGGCGGAACAATTCTTGGTAACACTACCACTGGCGACGTAATCACAAGAGCTTCAGCACTTAAAGACAATGCAACCGCCCCACAAGACGGTCCCGGCCCAAAGGCTAAGGCTAATGGCTTGGTTGCTAATCAGAAAGTGCTTTCTGGCGGAACGTTCGCTTATTCGGATGCTGGTAACTATGTTATCCGTACCATCTCAACTACTCTTTCTGGCGTGGCTTCCACAAAGGTTCTTATCCCCGGCTCAGAAGGTGCTCGTGTCGCTGTTCACGAATTCCTCAGAGAAAAGGGTGCAGATACTACTAGCCTTATCAGAAAGAATCGCTTCTCACGTACTGGCTACTTCAACAATGGCAATAAGATTAGCAGCTGTCTCTTATACACAACTGACGCTGCCGACGAATAGAGAGGTGTAGATCTCG
>CAXDOW010000183.1:0-2735 GCA_963991165.1 uncultured Flavobacteriales bacterium
AACATGAACTTTTCAATAGATTGAATTTACAAAACAAACTATTAGAAAATGATATTTTAAAGTATACGAATCTCAATAAAAAAGACGGGTGGGAAATAAACTTAACCTTACCAAAAATAGGTAAGGATGAAAAGGCTCAAAAAGGAATTCAAGGTAATGAAACGAATGAAAAACTATACAGGATTTATGAAAAAATATTAGAACTCTCAGGTCACGAAATTAACTTTTCTAAAATGTCAGCCAAGGAGGTTAAAGATATCACAAAAAAAGTTTTTGAAACAATAGGGATTAATCATGAAATCTTATTTTTAAGTACCGATTTGGAAGGACATGCCTTTACTCAACAGCCAGCGTATCAATTTTGGCATTTGCTCTATTCTTATGAGGGAGATGATTCGAAAACGGGGAATGAAAAACTAATCCAAAAGCTCGACGAACACTTTGGCTTTAAAGAAGAATACGCAAAACTGTTGGCCAAAGTGGTTTTTAAAGATGATTATGGCAGTTTAAGCACTAAAGCCATGCTTAAAATAATTCCTCATTTAAAAGCAGGCCACGACTATACGGAATCGTCAGCATTAGTAGGATATAAACATTCTAATTACTTGACTAAGGAAGAAAATGAAAATCGGGATCTTGAGGATAGATTGGAATTATTGCCAAAAAACAGCTTACGAAACCCCGTGGTAGAAAAAATTCTAAATCAGTTGGTCAATGTGGTCAATGCTATCATTGATGCATATGGAAAACCCGATGAAATTAGAATAGAACTAGCTCGTGATTTGAAGAAAAGTGCTAACGAGCGTGCCTACAAGACAAGCTCTATTAATGAAGCAACAGCAGAACATGAAAAAATCCGAAAGGAATTACAATCAATCGCTCCCTTTAATGCTGGGGTAAGGATAACCCGAAACGACATTATTAAATACCGTTTATGGGATGAGTTAAGAAATAATGGACACAAAACGCTTTACACAAACACACACATTCCAAAAGAAAAACTCTTTTCAAAAGAATTTGATGTGGAACACATTATTCCCAAAGCTCGATTGTTTGACGATTCTTTTTCAAACAAAACACTTTCTTCAAGAGAATTTAACCTGAAAAAAGGGAATAAAACAGGGATAGATGCTGTTGCTGAATATCTCGGTGAGGAAAAAAAAGAAGCCTATTTGGCAAGAATTGAAAAGCTCTATAATAATGGAGAAGGTTCAATTAGTAAATCCAAATACATCAAACTTAAAATGGCGGAAAGTGAAATCCCAGATGGTTTTATTGATCGGGATATGCGCAACAGTCAATACATTGCTAAAAAAGCCACAGACCTTTTATTTCGAATCTGTAGACACGTTAATTCTACCTCAGGAGGTGTTACTGATAAATTGCGTCAAGATTGGGGCCTTATTAATGTGATGAAGGAATTAAACTTAGAAAAATATGAAAAGTTAGGCTTGGTAGAATATGAGCAAACCAAAGACGGAAAAACAGTCAGTAAGATTAAAGATTGGACCAAACGCAACGACCACCGTCATCATATCATGGATGCTATTACAGTGGCTTTTACTCGCCCAAGTCATGTGCAATATTTTAATTACTTAAACGCGAGACATGATGAAAATCATAAACTGCACAATAGCATTAAGGGAATAGAGGATAAAGAGACCACTCAAGTCAATGGAAAGCGAATTATTAATCCTCCCATAATTCCCGTAGAAAAGTTTCGTTCGGAAGCCAAAAAACACTTGGAACGAACATTGGTGTCGTTTAAAGCCAAGAATAAAGTGTCTACTCATAACAAAAATAAAACCAAGAAAAGTGGTAAAAGACATGTTCAAGACACCCTAACACCAAGAGGGCAATTGCATAAAGAAACTGTTTATGGGAAAAAGAAACGCTTTGTGGCTGAAATGGAAAAAGTAGGTGCTTCGTTTGATTTTGATAAAATTCAGACCGTAGCCCATGCTAAAACAAGATTAGCTTTACTGGAACGTTTGGAGGCTTTTGAAGGAAACCCCAAAAAAGCTTTTACAGCTAAAAACACACTTGCAAAAAATCCTGTTTGGTTAGACCAATCTCAAACAGAGAAAGTGCCTGAAAAAGTAAAATGTGTAACCATAGAAGAGTTCTACACCATTAGAAAAGAAGTAAGCCCAGATTTAAAAATTGAAAAAGTAATTGACAGAGGTGCTCAAGCCGTTTTACAAGCTCGATTGGAAGAATTTGGTGGAGACAAAAAGAAGGCCTTTTCCAACTTAGAAGAAAATCCTATTTGGCTAGTAAAACCCATACCTAAAAGTGAGTGGAAAAACCAAAACAAACCAAAGCCTCATGAGTTGGGTATTCCACTTAAGAGAGTTACGATTACAGGCGTAAGCAATGCCGAATCGTTACATTTTAAAAAGGATCATTTCGGAAATGAAATATTAGATAATGATAGTCATAAAATCCCTGTTGATTTTGTAAGTACAGGAAACAATCATCATGTGGCCATTTACATAGATAAGGATGGCAATCTTCAAGATCAAATAGTCTCTTTTTTTGAAGCTGTTGCTCGTAACAAAATGGAACTTTCCATAATTGATAAATCATTTAATGCTCACTTAGGATGGCGGTTTTTATTTACCATGAAGCAAAACGAACTATTTGTTTTTCCAAATGAAGAGATGGGCTTTAACCCAAGTCAAATTGACCTTAAGGATGAAAGCAACTATAATGAAATTAACCCTAATCTTTTT
>CAXDOW010000184.1:0-2697 GCA_963991165.1 uncultured Flavobacteriales bacterium
GGGCTAAGTATGTCAAGCCTATTCGTTAGCTGTACCGTACTTCTCAAAGTATCGAGCCATTGCGTCCATCTTGGATTGCGGTACTTCCGTAACGCTGATAGTCTCAACGTTGTTGTAATGGTGATTGTAACGGAAGCGGGTTTCTCCGTGTTCGTTGGTGAATAGCTGATCTTCCCCAACAGTGCGGAAGGTGGTTTCTCGTCCGGTTACGGGTGAGATAGCGAGAACGTCAAAGTGTTTTTTGTTAGTCATGTTATTACCTTTCGTGAATGACTGTTGTGTGTTATGCTTTAAGTATACCATAAGTATCGGCGTTTGTCAAGACCTATCTTGAAAGAATTTCTGATTTTGTCCAGAAAAAGTTTCTTTCGTCCATCCGCTCAACATGTGCAATAATGTCTCGCTTATCTGTAATGATGCTGATGGTTTTGCCGTTGTCGTTTGTGAAAGTCATTTGAATCATTTTGTTATCCTTTTGAGTTACTTACATTATACAGATGGGTGTGACAAGTCTGGTCAATCTCAACCATTATTCTCAAAATAAAATAAACCTGCGATTACGATTACGGCCCAGCAAAACATTAGTAACATTGTATAACCTAGTAAGTGTTGTGTGTTGTATGCTTCTATTATACATATATCGGCAGAAATGTCAAGAGGAATCCAGACAAAATTATAAAATAAGCCAAAAAAGTTTTTTTCGTTTTTTTACCAAAAATGCTATTGACAAAACCAAAAAAGGGCGTGCCCCGGTTTTTTGTTCAGTTTTTTACTGGCTACCGCGTGTCGCTTTTGGGTGGGTGGTTTGGACGAAATTGACCAAAAATATTTACAAATGTCTTACCCAAACCTAACCGACTCGCCCCTGATTGTGTCTTTTTCGATAAAAATGTGTACAATTTGTTGCTATTTATTATAATGAAGAGAGGAGAACCTAATATGACCAAGAAAAATTTCAAAGAAATCGGCTCGATGCTGTCTGCACAGGCCACAGAAGCCCTCGCAAAGAAAATCGAGGACGAAATGAACACTCCCGACCCCTCAAAAGAGGCATGGGACAAGATGTTGGCCGAAGAAGCCGAGCTAAAAGAGAAAGACAAGGAAGTTTACGCCGAAAGAAACCGCCAAGCCGCTGAAAAGATGAAAAGGCTCACCAGAAAGCTAGGCGGAGAATGAAAATACCTAAAGGACTAACCGAGGACGAGGTAGTCGGCGTAATAACCAAGATCGCCCGTAGACTGGCCCCTAAATTTACTTTTGCCTCATATGATGTAGAAGATATCGAACAAGAGGCATTTCTGATAGGTATCGCCGGATTAGAAAAGTATGATCCGTCTCGCCCCTTAGAGAACTTTATGTACACCCACATAAGTAATCGCCTAAAGACTTTCAAACGAGATAATTACTACCGGCTAGACTATGGTAGCAACGCCCAGAAGATTCAGGACCGTAAAAGACGACTTCTTGAACCTATGGACATTGAAGCCCTCTATAATGTATGTACAACAGACACCACACATGCAGAAGCCAACCTTAGAGAGACCCTAGACATTATTGACAAGAAACTTCCTCCTCATTTGCGACGTGACTATCTCAAACTACAGTCAAACTCTCCTTTGCCCAAAGGCCGCAAGGCACATATCATAAAAACCATAGAGGACATACTCAACGGAGATCATGATGAAGAAGGGTAGATTATCTAAAGAGGAAATGTCTTTTATCGAGGCGAATGCCGAGGTTCTTTCTCCTGAGCAAATTGCATCAGAACTAGATCGCGATCCAGACAGTATCAAAGACTGGATAAGTAGAAACATTGGTTTCTCCACGAAGCAAAAAAAGGAAGCTGCTGTAGCTCACGAACTAAAGGCCAAGCCTTACTATCGTGAACTGAAATACCAATTCAGTGACGAAGAATTAGAAATGTTTGAGTTTCATTTCAAGAAAATGTGGAGCCAATTCAAGGACGACGTGTTTCACACAGAAGAAATGCAAATCATTGACACTATCAAGCTCGAAATTCTTATGAATCGTATCTTAAAGAGCCAACAAGACAATCAAAATCAAATATCCACATACGAAGGATTGATTCGAGAAGAAAAGGCGGTGGACAAAGATCAACGAGACATGGATTACATTATACAACTGGAGCGTCAGGTAGCTGTTCTAAGAGCCTCTCAGGAAACCCTGTCCAAAGACTACAAAGATCTCCAAGCTCGTAAGGCGACGATGCTGAAGGATCTTAAGGGCACCAGAGAGCAACGTATCAAAGCGATTGAAGACAGTAAGCAAACTTTTGCTTCATTGGTGAAACAAATCGCTACAGACGAAACGTTTCGCAACAAGATCGGCATTGACATGGAAAAAATGCGATTAGCTATGCTAAATGAGAAAGAACGATTATCAGAATACCACAACTATGAGGACGGGACTGTAGACCAGCCGTTTTTAACACCAGACACCTTAATCGACGGAGAGTAGGACAAACCACATGAAAGCACTTATATTTGGAATAACAGGACAAGACGGAAGTTACTTAGCAGAATTATTACTAAAAAAAGGATATAGAGTTGTTGGTGTTACGCGAAGAGTAAGTGTAAACACTACGGCAAGAATTCAACATATCCTGCCAAAAATTAAAATTGTTGAGGGCGACATTACGGATGCCTTTAATGTAAATAAAATCATACAAGACGAAGA
>CAXDOW010000185.1:0-2635 GCA_963991165.1 uncultured Flavobacteriales bacterium
TTAGGTAAGGTATTCATGTAAAAATTCTTATTAATGTGATTTCACTAATTTAAAAAGTCACTAATAAGTGCTCGGATTTCTTCTTCGTTTTGATATTCATCTGAAAAAAGGTATTGCCACAATCGTTTATCGTTGACAAATTTCTTTAATTCGATAATTGAATTGTCATTAAAAACATCGTTCCAAACAAACCTTACTGTTTTCCATTTCTTCTTGTTATTATACCACCATTGTTTAGCATATTTACACTGATTGTCATCCAATCTGACATAGGAATTATATCCATATTCTTTAGCTAAAATGAAATCGTTTTCATTATCTTTTCTGATTACTTTAAGATTATCTTGTTTGTGAGACCAACCGAATTCAGTGATATCAATACGATTCATTCGTTTCAATACATTGTAATCGCTCCTTATTGTTCGCTCTCTTCTTGGTAATGGTGCATCCACAGTATTTTCCCAAAAACTTTTTCCATCAATGTGTATCCAACTGGCCTCTCCTTCGTATCTTGGACTATCGTCAACTTGAAACACCTTTTGAGTCCATTTTCCTTTTACATCTTCTAAATCCAAAGTTATTGATTTCCATGTGTTATTATGGGTGAACATTAATTGCGATATGTCCTGATATGACCAGTCTTGCCTCCAGTGCTTTATAATATGCGCATTACTGTCTTTCCCTGCCTGAAGAATATGTTGTAAGACAATACTACTGTCAGTTTCCTCAATCAAGTCCACCCACTCAATAGCATAATCGATTTTGTTAGGCGAAGGCACATAATTACTATCCTCTGAATAATTGAAGGTTTCTGCAAAGGTAAAAGTAACTTTATAACATCCTTGCATTGATTTGATAGCCATTACATCTTTTCTTTTTTTGTTTTGAGCTCCAAGAGTCAAGGAAAATAAAATACAAATTGCTAGTACGGATTTTTTCATAGTTGTTAAAATTTATAAGTTGAGCGCAAAATTAAGTTATTTTTAATTAGTCTAAATTAAAATAATGAATTATTTTTGTAGAAATTTTAATAATCTAAAACTCAAAGAAATGAAAACAAACTTTTTATTAGTTGGCACACTGTTGTGTACTTTAAATATTGATGCTCAAGTTTATGACTGTAATGGTATCGTTAACGGGCCAGCTGTTGTTGATTCATGTGGAACATGTCAATTGGCTTATTTGTATAATTACATCACTCATGATATCAAGTTTCTTAATACTACTGAAGGGGTGTCAGCAGGAACCAACGAAATGTTGGTAAACCCTCAAGACCAAGGAAATCCATATTGGAACGACTGTGGTCAAAATTATGAGGTTGATTGTAATAACTTCGTTTATGGTCCAGCTTTAACTGACACCTGTAATTTTTGTCGTCAAGCCTATGCATATGATTACATTACTCATCAAGTGACATATGTAAATCATACGGATTTGTATGAGCTTTCAGAAAATGAAACTATGGTTATGCCTGACGACGCATCTAACCCATATTGGAATGATTGTTCTTCCTCTGTATATGAGCTAACTAACGAACCATTAAAATTGTTGAAAATAGTTAACTTATTGGGATACGAACTTAATAGAATTACACCAAACGCAATTTTTATAGAAGTTTATAGTGATGGTAGTTATCAAAAGCGATTGATAGTTAAATAGCGTATATGATTAACTATTCGTTTTGGCATCTTAATGTACTATTGTCAATTTCTTTATACTTATGTTTTTCGACAAACTTGTATGGCGGTAACAAGCTAGAATTTCCCTATAGTAGAGTATGTTTTTTATCCGACACCTTGAAAAATAAGGTTGTTGACATACAAGAAGTTGTTATATCTGCACAGATAACACCCAAAAAAACTGATAATGCTGTTCAAAATATTCAACTAATTAATCGTCAAAGAATCGATGCATTAGGTTCGAATACACTTCAACAGTTACTTATTCAGCAGTTTAACATGCGTTTAACACAAGATAATATTTTGGGAAGTGCCGTTAGTTTGCAAGGATTGTCAGGTCAAAATGTGAAGGTTTTAGTGGATGGAATCCCAATTATTGGAAGATTGAATGGAAATATTGATGTAAGTCAAATTAATCTTAATACTATTGATAAGATTGAAATTATTGAGGGACCGTTATCAGTCAATTTTGGCTCAGATGCTTTAGCTGGTACAATAAATCTTATTAGTCGAGAGCCACAAAATAACGAATCAGAAATAAATTGCTATTATGAAACAGTAGGTCACTACAATTTTGACGTCATACAAAGCTTAAACTTAAAACCACATATTTTTTCATTTTCATTTGGCAGGAATTATTTTGATGGTTGGTCAATGGGTGAAAAAATCAACTTCATTCCTGTTAAAAATGTAGCCGATGAATCTAGATATGATGAATGGAAACCTAAAGAACAATACTTTTTCAAAGGGTTACATAGTTTTAAAAAAAATGAATTGAAATTAAAATCTCAATATAATAGCTTTTACGAAAAGATAGTTAATAAAGGACTTCCTAGAGCCCCATTATATAATACTGCTTTTGATGACTTTTATCAAACATGGAGGAAATCATTTTCTTCATTCCTTACATATAATATAAATAAATCCAACACCGATATTCAAATTTCTCATACTAG
>CAXDOW010000186.1:0-2613 GCA_963991165.1 uncultured Flavobacteriales bacterium
ATAATTTTGAAAAATGAGACAATCTAAACTTCAAAACTAAACATCAAACACACATGGTCTTTTTCTATATTTAAAATGATTTCTTACTCTCAAAATAAATACCATTGACAAATAAACTAATGGTATTCCAAAATTTACGAACGAAAGGTATATAAAAAAAAGTCTAACAAAAGAGGGCTTTATTCCTAGCTTGCTTGCCCACCATTCACTGACACCAAAAAACTGTTTTTCAAAAAAGTTTTTAATATGCTTCATATTCTAAGAGAGTAGTTTGCTACCAATGTTGCAATTTAAACATTTTTTGGCATCACAATATGTTGTTTTCAATTGAATGAGTCCTTGAGACTGCATGGCATTATTCGCCTTAACTCCTATTTCTTCAAACTTTTTTGTAATTGTGTTTTTTTCGGCGGAGATTTCTTCCAAAAATCGAATGGCTCGTTCTTGGTATGTAGGTTGTCCTTTTCTCTTTGAGTAAACAAAAAGTAAGGGGCAAATAATATTAATAATTATACTATTGATCCATTGATTTCCTAAGGATTTTTTGCGACTAGGAGAGGATTTCCTGAAATGGTAATGAGTGAGCCAATAATCGCTCACTGAAACCTGGAATATGTTTTTCAACTCATCGTATGTATTGCAGGCAATAACCCTTGAAAAAAGTGCGGATTGTGATTTCAATAACTGAGCGAGTAAAGCCAGTCTTATGGTTGGAAATGACGGTGGCCTTAAACGCATAAAATACCATTCCGACTCATCCATTTCTTCTAAAGAATATTTGTGTTTTAAAAATAAAAATTCTTTCCTCAATAAAAATCCATACTGGTCATACACATTGTGAAGAAAACCAGCTGTTCCAAACAACATTGCTTCAATTTGAGATAAATTATCCTTATGCTTATTAATGGTCGAAATTGAAATTCGTTTGGATAATTTTAAAAATGATCCCGAATTTAATTTTAAACCTAATGAATAACATAGGGCGTGATAAAAGGTATTTTCCCAATCATTCTCAACCTGTTCAAACTGCTGAACAAACTTCACTGTTTTTTCTTCCAATCGTTCTATCGTGAGACGTTCTAAAAAATGAGAGATATAAAATGAATCAATGCATTTAATTTGATGTTGACATAATATCCAACTCCGTTGACTCATTAGAATTTGATACTTGTTGAGTAAGGTTTTATCCACTATTGACCTCAGTTCTAAGCATGGTATTTCATCTTGTTTATAGTTCAAAATTTCTGTGTCGTGTTGCCATACCACATGTAAAATAACAGATTGATAGTTTTTGTCAAGATGATGCTTGTGCTTATACCAGTCTGATGAGACAATATGGATTTCCACATCGCCATGCCACTCTACGTTATCCAGTTTGATACTTGCAAATTTAAAATCAGCACCAGCATTGGAATTGGGCTGACCTACATGCCGTATTGACAAGGGCACATTGGCGGTTGTCTTTATATTTAGCGTATTAAAATGACAGTGTTGCCAAATGTAATGAAGTAATCGTTCGTTCATGGCTGAAAATTAGTTAAGGAATAATCAAATAGGTGTCTTTTGAGCTTACTGAAAATAATCCATAGGCACTTATTGTTCCATCGGCTTTCATAAAACTGTTATATACATTGACTGGTTCTGTTCCAAAAATGGCGCCTCCTTCAGTGTTGTTTTGTAAAATACGGCTAGTGTGATAATTGAAAAAATCATAGTCAACAGTTGAAAACACAAGTTTTATTGAATCTATTTTGTAGTCGCCTTCATACTCTGAAAAAAAGTTTTCATAGGTCAATTCAATCGATTTAGTTTGCCCATTAAATAATTGATCATCAAACAAAACTTTAAAATTTTCAAAATCACCTTCAAAATCCATAGTTCCATTTTCAAAGGAAGGGTCTGACGAACTAAACCCAATTGCATAGCTATCGGTTATAATTTCCCCCAATTCTCCCTCATACGAACTATATGCTTTGAGTTTGAGCATATAATAGTTTGACTCTGGAGAGTCATCAAACTGAAATTCTATAGAACTATTTGAAGTACCTGAGACGGGAGCACTAAAATGGGTTGCTGATTTTATGCTAGCAGTTATCGGCGTGCTAATTTGCTTTGTATTTAGCACAGGGTAGTTTGGATGATTCACTTGTAAAGCATAGGTTTTTGTTTCTTCTACCATAACATTGCTTAGATAGAACGATGTGGTATCAATAAATTCAAGAGTGTCAATGACAAGGCCGTTTTCAAAAAGTGTAACCGTAGCATCAGAATAAAATTCAAAATTAGAGGTCGAAAGTGGATCCAGCGAATGAGAAACGTAAACTTTAAAATGTTGACCAACAAAATTGGAAGAGTTGACAACTAACTTTGGTTCATGCGGAGGAAGTTCCAAATCGATGACGGTTTCCAAGCAGGAAGAAAGTGTTAGTACAACCGTTGCGAATAAGCAAAATGTTTTCACGATTCTAAAATTTAAATTTATAACTAATAGATGGAATGATTGGGAATAAAGTAACCTGTTTGGCAACTCTATTTTGTATCAATTGACCATTGATTATGCTTGTTTCATTATCAATTCTAATGTAGAAAGGGTTTTTTCTATTGTACACATTG
>CAXDOW010000187.1:0-2589 GCA_963991165.1 uncultured Flavobacteriales bacterium
CAATGGTTACGGCATTATCTACTTGTGTAGTGGCTTGATCGTCAACGGCTGTTGGAGCGGTATTGAGATACTCGGTTCCAAAGACCATCACTTCAGTTAGTTGTAAAATAACATTAGTTCCTGGTCTTTGTATAAACACATATTTTCCAACAACATTTTCGATTTCAAAACTTTCGAATACTTGTCCGCCTTGCAACGTTGCTACATGTTGGAAATTTTCGGGGTCATCATCAGCTGAGTTTCCTACATATATTTTAACTCCATTCAGCCCTGTATCGCTATTTCGACTATAAACTTTGATGTTGTTAATGGTGTATTTTTTGTCAAGTTCTACCTTCCACCAAGGATTGTCTTCAAAATTTGTAGCACTGGTTGAGAAGTTGGGTGATGTTGTCCCAGCACCTGCGTAGGTGCTTCCATCCACGGCTTTACTAGCTGCTGCATGTTGCCTATTTAAATAGGTGCTTGACTGTGTAGCGGTTCTATTAAGTGCAATGTTTTCCGCTTCAACCGTTAGTGTAACAGTTGCCGTGGCGGTCAGTTCGCCATCGCTAACAGTGTACGTAAAACTATCGCTTCCGGTATAGCCGCTGTTCGGTGTATAAGTAAGCTTGTTGTCACTTGTTATAACAACACTGCCATTGTTTGGGTTGGCTACTGAGCTAATGGATAGTTCCGAGCCTTCCGCATCACTGTCGTTAGCTAAAACATCAATGGTTACGGCATTATCTACTTGTGTAGTGGCTTGATCGTCAACGGCTGTTGGCGCGGTATTGATATATTCCGTGCCATAAACTTGCACTTCTGTCAGTGAAAGTATTTTATTACTTCCGGGCAAATATACCAACAGGTAACGCCCTCTTTTGTTAGACAAGTTATCGAAGATTTGTGCATTTTCTGATGATGTTAAGCTTCCCACTAACGTAAAATCATCTGGATCTTGACTGTTGGTGTCGCCAATATAAACCTTGGCTCCATCTAATCGTGGATTACAACAGTCTTTTCGATTATAGACTTTGATAGTATTGATATCATAAGTCGCTTCCAAATCGACTTTCCACCAGGGATTACTTTGTTGATTGGTATGTGTCACGGAATAGGAGTAATACCAATTGCCATCAGTATTTCCATCTACAGCTCTGGAAGCAATTCCGCCGTGCCTTGTTGATGACTGAGAAGCACTTTTGTTGAGGGCAATGTTGGTTTGAGCCATCATGCCAATGCAAAGCATCATACACAGACTCAAAGCAAACCCTTTGAAAGCGTTGTTAATTTTCGTTTTCATTTTTATAATTTTTTAAGTTGAAAAAAAATGACTTATCGTTGTGCTTCAAGTTCGGCAATACGATTTTCAAGCTGCAGGATGTACAAAACGAGTTCTTCTACTTTTTCTACCGTTGCCACACTTACCTCTTTCACATTCAAACCATTTTTAACTACTTCTTTTTCAGTTGGCATTCCTGGAAGATGCTTGTTTTTCTTGATGTAGTTTTCTAAATCGTTCAGAGGCATCAGCTCGTAGTTTTGGTCAAAGACATAGTCAGGAAATTTAGACGCATCGGCAATAAAGGAATTAGCTTTGATATTTCCACTTACCTCTAAGGCTTCTGATGGAGTATCGGTACCGATTCCTACTTTGTTGTTGGCTTGTACCTGTAGTAAAGGATTTCCAGTAGCATTGGTGACCTTAAAATGATACTCATCTTCTGCTCCTAAATTAACAACTAATGCGTTGTTGTCCTGCTCGTAATTTCGGTATAGTTTGATGAGTTTTTCGTTTTGATTTTGTTTGTTATGTAAAAAACGAATTTCTGCATCGTTTACAGTCAGCCTTTCGTTCACCCAAGCATTGCGTAGATAAGCAAATGTTCCATTGTCGTCAACGAAAAATGGAGTCCAGGTACTTTGCCCTTGTACATATACAGCAAATTGACCATCCGTTTGAAGATGTAAACCACTGTGATTAGCACTGATGAAGTTGCCATTTTCGGGCGAATGAATGTTTTGTGTGAAGTTTAACTGGGAGGTGAATACTCTCTGATTGTGTGAGTTTACTAGTAAGCCGCCATTTTCACTATATAATGAAAAGCCTTTATTAGCATTAAACTTTTTGTATGAATTTACCGAGCTATTGTTCATCAATAACTGAAGATTATTAGAGGTGTCGTAAAAGCCTGCCTCACTATCGTTAACACCAATAAAAAAGCGGTTGTATTTATTTGTCGTATTGTCATTATATACGCCCATACGAAAATGATCGCCTGAAAAGCTAAATCTAGACTCATAACCGCTATAACCAGCCATTCTTGCAGTTCCATTAATAAGCAAGCCCCAACGCTCAATTTGTGCCACGTATTTGTTTCCTTGCTTGAATGAAATCCCCTCATACTGATTGGATCCATCTGCATCGGAATGAATAATAATACTCGAATTGGAATCCCAAACGGTTTGGGCGTGGGTAATTGAATACATAAAACTTAGTAAGAAAAATGGTAATAAAAAATTGAATTTTGTGTTCATAACTTTAAATTTAAATTAATGATTAATAACTGCCGGCAAATATAAGCGAGGCCTATAAGCCCCTTATTA
>CAXDOW010000188.1:0-2554 GCA_963991165.1 uncultured Flavobacteriales bacterium
GTCTGTATTCGTGCGTAAGTATATTGAATAAATGGCCCAGTATTGCCATTAAAATCGATGGATTCTTGTGGGTTGAACACCATTCTCTTTTTGGGATCTACCTTTAACATAAAGTAGTTGAGGGCACCCAATCCTATTGTCTCGTATAGTTGTTCGGATTCTTCTTCAGACATTGCATCAATTTTTCCTAACTCTTGCGAAATGTCTTTAGCCGTCTGAACCATTTCTTGCATGAGTTCGTCAGCGTCGACCACGGTTCCTTCTCTTGATTTCATTTTACCTGTGGGTAGATCGACCATGCCGTAGGACAAATGGTAACAATTAGTAGCCCACTGATAGCCCAGTTTTTCTAAAATCAAAAATAGCACCTTGAAATGATAATCTTGTTCATTTCCAACGGTATATACCATGTGAGAAAATTCAAAATCATCGTGTCGTTGAATGGCAGTTCCTATGTCTTGCGTCATATATACTGCCGTGCCATCAGCCCGAAGAAGAATTTTTTCATCTAATCCATCATCTGTTAAATCTATCCATACCGAACCATCCTTCTTTTTATAAAAAATACCTTTTTCTAATCCTGAGGCAATGACTTCTTTGCCTAGTAAATAGGTGTCGCTTTCGTAATAGTTTTTGTCAAAGCTAACCCCCATTCTTTGATAGGTTTGTTCAAAGCCGTCATAAACCCAAGCGTTCATCATTTGCCAAAGCTTAATAACCTCTTTATCCTTAGCTTCCCACTTTATGAGTAATTCTTGTGCTCTCTTGAAGATGGGAGATTCTTTTTCTGCTTGTTCCTTACTTCTTCCCTGAGCTATGAGCGCTTGTTGTTCTTTTTTGTATTGTTGATCGAAAACAACGTAGTATTTCCCAACCAAATGATCTCCTTTGATGCCTGTACTTTGTGGGGTTTCATTAGCCCCAAATTCTTGCCATGCAAGCATGGATTTACAAATGTGAATACCTCTGTCATTAATAATTTGTACTTTTTTTACCCGTTTTCCAGAGGCAGTAAGTATTCGAGCGACAGAGTGCCCCAATAATATATTTCGAATATGTCCCAAATGAAGGGGTTTGTTGGTGTTGGGTGATGAAAACTCAACAACATGAATGGGACTGTTGGGCTGTTCGTTTTGAACTCCAAAATGAGGGTTGTTAAAGGCGTTATCAAATTCTGTAAGCCACAGTTCATCGTGAATGGTGAGATTCAAAAATCCTTTGACCGTGTTGTAATTCGACACTAATATGGAGTGTTCCAACAAAAACTTACCTATTTCATTAGAGGTTTGCTCGGGGTTCATTTTTGACACCTTCAAGAGTGGAAAAACAACTAATGTTAAATCGCCTTTAAACTCTTTTCTAGTCTTTTGAATTGACAGTTCATGAACTTCAGCACTGAATAATGATTGAACAGCTGATTGGACAGCACTATGTAATTGGTGGTGTATCATTGGTTGGATAAAGGTAAAAATATTTCTGCCATCATACATCTAGCACTTCCGCCACCACATGCTTCAATGGTTTCTAGAGAACTGTGTAGAATAGGGCCATATTTTTCGATTCGTTTTATCTGATTTTGTGTTAAACTATTGAAGGCGGTGCTTGACATAACCAGTAGTGGTTCATGCCCCATGACTTGCAACATATTTCCAGCAAAGTGTTGTTTTTGGTCTTCTGTAATTTCAATAATTTCTTTGCCAGATTCCTCAAGGTGTTGAACAACATGCTGACGTTCTTCGATGGCATCGATAGCATCCAAACAGATAACGGCAAAATGATTGGCCACACACATCATGACGTTGGTATGATAAATAGGAAGTCGGTGTTGATGAACGGTTTGATTGGCTCTAAAGCAAACTGGTTGATAATCGAACACATCGCAAAATTGGATAACTGCTTGCTCATCGGTTCGCTCTGAAATGGCGGCATAACATCGATTATTTTCTCTATCTAAAATCATACTTCCAGTACCTTCTAAAAATTTGTCGTGTTCCTCAAACTCTGTAAAGTCTATAATTTCGGAAATATGAAAATGATAGGTATCGGCCAAAATATCAAAAATATCGTCTCGTCTTTCGGAACGCCTATTTGGAGCACACATGGGGTAAATGCCAATGCGTCCGTCTCGATGAAAAGAAACCCAATTGTTGGGGAATATAGAATCAGGTGTATCGGGCCATTTTGTGTCTTTTACAGTTATTGCATTGACACCTTGCAATCGCAGTTTGCTAACGAAGGTATTAAATTCTTTTAATGCCTTTTTTTGAGCTTGATTTGGTTCTAATCCGTCGAGCACTTTTTGGTAATAGTTATTGGTAGCTGTTTGCTCATTGTATCTAAAAGCTACTGGCTCAATCATTAAAATGTGATTTGTTATTTGGCTCATTTTCTTATCAATGGTAAAGTGGAACATCGTAATAATCCTTCCATCTTAGCGATTTCAGAATAAGGAACTTCTTCAACGGTAAACCCTCTCTTTCTCAATTCGTTGTTAAGTCTCAAAAATCCCATTTCTGAAATGACAACAGTTGGCGAAATCGAAAAAATATTTGAA
>CAXDOW010000189.1:0-2489 GCA_963991165.1 uncultured Flavobacteriales bacterium
TCGAACCCCGAATAGCTGATTACAAATCAGCAGTTATACCGTTTAACTATAGTGGCATATCCCTTTTTTAAGAGAAGGGGAGGCGACCTTTCGGTTCATTACCGTACACGGACCAAAAACTCTGTAAAACTTATCGTCTGAAAAGCAAGCGACCGAGGACTGATCGTACTGGTCTTACTTGACCCCACCTACGAACAAACTTAAAGGGTAACGAAGCTACACGACGGACTGGTTTAACTTCCCGTAGTCCGCGAGCAACAAGTACCGGCGTAGCCACTGCTACCTTGGCAACCTTGCGAACAGGCTGGACATTATTCCACGCTTGAACAGCAAGAACTGGAGCACAAGCTACTGCCTTGACCGTCTTTCTAACTGGACCGTTCGTACAATGTGCATCTGCTTGAGTTGCACCTCCAATAAAAATGGCACAACCTAGTACCAATGTCGAAAAAAATCTCATTTCAATCTCCTTTAAATTGTTAATTAGATTACACTTAATATACACCAACAAATACGATTTGTCAAGTGTGTTACCCTATTTTCTAAAGATTTTCTTTATATGTTCTGGCATGGCTTTCATTTTATCTTTCCCCATGTCTGTAAGGGTATAGTAAAAATGACCGTCTTCACCAATTAATTGGTCTACATAGCCTTTATCCATTAATTCTATCACAGCTTGCTGCATTTCGTCTTGTAATGCGTGGGTTTCTTTTTTGAGATAGCTTAATATCAAAGGTTCTTCATCAAGATCATACTCAAATATGTCGTAAGCTGTTTCGATGAACTTTGTGGGGTCTTGACTTGTATTCGCTTCTAACTCATTAACATACTCTAATGCTTTCTCAAGTGTTGAATATGCACCAACTGGTTCTACTGAAAAACTGGTGCGGACTTTGCCCTCTGCTATGATCGAAACTATGACATATATTTTCATTATCATTTACCTTGATATAACAATTCTTTATGATACTTTTTAAGTGTTTCAAGTCGGTCGTCTGCATCTGCCAATTGAGACAAAGCCTCATTTAAATTATCGTGAAGATCAGTTGTACTATGATCTCCAATTCCCGCTGGATGACTTAGCATAATTTTCAGAGAAGCTAACGCCTGACATTGTTCTGTTTCAGCTTTGTTGCGAAGTGCATTTAAAGCGTCTGATGTGTAAGAACTGTAACTCATTTTTCCTCCTCGTAGGGCCAAATTTTGGCAAGTTTATCTGTTACACCGTCGATTTCCACCAACCAACGTCCATACTTGCCTTGTTTATGTGTTCTAATTGTTAAGTAATGTTCTGGATGACCAACTTCTACACCTTTAACATCTGCAACTGAGGCAATTAGTCTAGCACATTCTGCGGTCGCCCTTTTCCAGTCTGGGTGCCCTCGCTCTGGCGTGTCAACTCCTAGTAGTCTGGTTCGTATGGTCGTATGAATATTAAAACCAAGATCCACCACAAAATCGACAGTATCTCCATCTACAACCCGTTTGACTCTAGCATTATATTCGTACATTCTAATAATAACCTTTGAATTTTATTGGTGGTTCGTAGATAAAGTTTATGTAAACCGTATATGCCAAGATGCTTAAAACCGTTAACAAAAATATTGATGCTAGTATTACCCCTAGCGATTCTTTATTTGGTTGTTTTTTGGTTTTATAACTTGATTTTGATGGTTTCCAAACCGCTTTTTGTTTACGATCCGCTCTTGTCATTTCAAAAATTGCATCGCTGGCAGCACGCTGCGTCTGCGATTTTACTCTGTGATCTGTTTTGTTCATCATTTAGTCTCTGCCATTCAAAATAGCTTCTAATGTAAACTTAAATGGCTCTCCCTCGATTGTGGCAACAAGATCCCACATCTGCTGGGCGATCTCACGAATCTCTTTTTGTGCGTGTTCGCTATTTCTTAGCTTTATAAAGTTAGCAAAACTTCTGATGTTAAACATCACATCAGCCTGAATCTGCGAGTTGTATGTCTTGAAGAATCGTGCTGACTCTTTTGCTCTCTTACGTCCCAAGACTGGCTCAAGGTCTGCGATACACTGGTGATAGAGTTCATTACCATATTCTGTATAAACTCTTAAAATGTCACTCCATTTTGCCCCACATTCAGTTGGGTATCTGATTACTTCCGTACAAGTAGTGTCACCCCAATCTTCCGGCAGGTAATACTTATCTTCTTTTAATTCTTTATAACGTGCCGACTCAGCGTTAAGACTGCTAATTCTATGTTTTAGTAAATGGATGTGTGATGCTATGTCCGTATCAACAAGGAAATGAACCATACCTTTCTCAAACGGCGTTTCATGCCCATTGATCCATAGCATATTAATCAGAGATTGTATTCTCGCTCGTTTCTCGTCTGTCAAATTCCTACTTGTGCTTGTCCATGCTGAACAGGCGATCACTTCATCTGATCCGTAATATCCTAGAAGTTCTACTTTATTCTTGCTCATCGTTATCCTCGTTTTCTTCTAATGATCGTAAT
>CAXDOW010000190.1:0-2411 GCA_963991165.1 uncultured Flavobacteriales bacterium
AGTATATTGAGATCCAAAATCGATAATTAAAACAGATTTTGTCAATTGGACCTATAATTTGGAGCTTCTTTAGTCACTTGAACACCATGAACGTGACTTTCGGTAATTCCTGAGTTAGTTAATCGAATAAACTTAGCGTTTTTTCTTAAACTTGATAAATTTTTTGATCCTGTATAACCCATACCTGATTTAAGACCACCTGTTAGTTGGAATAAAACATTAGAAACAGGACCTTTGTAAGGAATACGTCCTTCTATTCCCTCAGGAACCAACTTAATTGATTCATTTATTTCATCTTGGAAATATCGATCAGCACTTCCTCGAGCCATAGCACCTAATGAGCCCATCCCTCGATAAGATTTATAAGAACGACCTTGGAATAAGAAAACCTCACCTGGTGACTCATCGGTACCAGCAAACAATGAACCAGCCATAATACAATTACCACCAGCCGCTAAAGCTTTTACGATATCTCCTGAAAAACGAATACCACCATCAGAGATCATTGGAATTTTAGATCTAGAGGCAACGGAAGAGATCTCTTGAATAGCAGTAAATTGAGGAACGCCTACCCCAGCTACAACTCTAGTTGTACAAATAGAACCTGGGCCAATACCCACCTTAATGGCATCAACTCCAAGTTTAATTAAATCTTTAGCCGCTTCAGGAGTTGCTATGTTTCCAACAACTATAGGACAGTGTGTTTTTTTTCTAATTTTTTTAAAGGCATCAATTACAGAATTAGAATGACCATGGGCAGTATCAATAAATAAAATATCTACTCCTGATTTATCTAAAGCTATTGCTCTTTCTAAATCATCTATTTTTGTTCCGACGGCAGCACCCACAAGTAGTCGACCATTTTTATCACGAACAGATGATGGATATCGTTCACTTCTTTGAATATCTTTAACAGTAATAAGTCCAATACATCTTTTTTGGTTATCTACTACTACGAGCTTTTCTATACGGTTTTCATGTAGAAGTTTTTTTGCATATTTAGTTGATTGATTTTTTTGTATCGTGATTACTTTTTTAGTCATGTATTCTTTAACCATCGATTTTTTATTTGTCACAAATCGAACATCACGATTAGTAATAATACCAAGTAATTTTTTGTTTTTATCTACAACTGGAAATCCAGAGATATTTTTTTCATCCATAATTGCAAAAACATCTTCAATAGTGTTATTGGGAGACGTAGTAATAGGGTCATAAACAATCCCTGCTTCAAACCTTTTTACTCTCGCAACTTCAGAAGCTTGGGTAGAAATATCAAAATTTTTATGAATTACACCCAAACCGCCATTTTGAGCCATGGCTATAGCCATTCTAGACTCAGTGACCGTATCCATAGCGGCTGAGAGAATGGGAATATTAAGAGTAATGTCTTTTGTTAATTGAGTTTGAATATTAACTTGATTGGGCAACACAGAAGATTTTCTAGGTTGCAATAAAACGTCATCAAAAGTGAGAAATTCTTTAACTTGGGCCATGGCCAATACTAGTTTTTTTCAAAATAAAATCAAGAAGTGAAGAACTTAAAGTTTTCGGCCATCAAAAGCTATAGCATCATACTCAGTTGCATCTAATTCCTCTATACAACCTAAGTTAACACCCATTCCATTAGGGTCAGACTTTCTATTATGATAAGTATAAATTCCACATTTTTTACAAAAAAAATGTTTAGCGACATTAGAATTAAATTGATATAGAGCTAAATCACTCTCTCCTTTAGTTAAAGTAAAATTTTCTTTAGGAACCATAATCATTTTTGCATTTCTTCGAATACAAATTGAGCAATTACATTGAGCTATTTTTTCAAGATTAGTTTCAACTTCAAATTCGATATTTTTACAATGACAAGATCCTTTATATTTCATTTAACTGTTCTCCTTAAAAAATGTTTTTAGTAAATTTTTAGTATCACTAGCGGTTTCTAAAATAGACATGTGACCTGAGTCTTCAATTATGACTTTTTTTGAATTTTTAATTTTACTAGCTAGTTCTATTCCAACTTTTTTAGGGGTCATTCGATCAAGTTTGCCAATAATACATAAAGTTGGATGATTTATATCTGAAGCAGCTTTTTCTCCATTCTCATATTGATCACATGCAGTAAAATCAGCACCCAGAGCTCCATTGTTATTAGAACTAACTAATTGATTTCCCATTCCGATATGACTTAATCCAGGTACGGGATGCCCTCCCACTTGACCTAGAGGGCCATGAACCCAATCCATCATTAAATCGACTGCTTTATGATCTTTATCTTGAGCTAGTTGTAGAAGTTCAGGATTCATCTTCATAGAAAGACTTCCATTTATAAGAGCCAATAATTCAAGTTTATCAGCATGGCGATGAGCAAATTCTAAACCAACAAGACAACCTTGAGAATGACCTACATAAGA
>CAXDOW010000191.1:0-2094 GCA_963991165.1 uncultured Flavobacteriales bacterium
GCTGTTTTATTATGCCATAGTTATCGTCAATGTCAATAGGAATCTTTAGTTTTTTGATAATAATTTTATTTGTTAGGAAGTCCTGCCCAATAAAAATACAATAAGACTAACAGTTATAATTACTAACAAAACAACAATAGCTCCTGCTAGTTCATATTTACAGTCACAACTCTCGCTTTGACGGCACGCTTCTTCGTAGTCAAGACGCTCCCTAAGTTCATCAATATTCATCTTCTTGCTCCAAAGTTTCATTTTTAGTATATATGCAGATGGTGTGGCTTATTACACCTTCTCTGTGTGACATAATTTCCTCAACTAAATCGACGACTTCTTGTTTGTCGAGTGGCTCTTCAAACTTTATCTCAATCGTTATCGTCTGCATATTGATGAACTTTCTGTATAACAAAACACTGGTTAAAATCTTCTCGTTCAATTATCTCCCACGTTACACCTTTATGGTCGAATGTCTCTCCCGGCTGCAACGTATCACGCAGCGTGCCAAGATTCGCAACATCAGTCTGAAAATCATAGTAATAACGGGCATCGTCAAATAGATCACCTTGCATCAGTCTACCTCAATATCCATAGTGTGGGTTTCGGGAACACCAAAAGCGTTTTTGGCAGTAAATGTTAATGTGACAGTATCGCCACTTACACTGGTTGAAAAATTGTGAAATGATAAAGTGTCTGGATAGTTGACCATCGACCTTACAATAGCTTTTGCTGCTATGATTTTATCAATGTCTTCGTTGCCTGACGAAGAGTTGTTCTTTGGGCCGAAAATACCAAAAAGACAAATACACAAGAAAAGGATACCAAAAAAATTCTTCATAACTCTTACCTTTTAAATATTAAACACTCATTTCTGTCCATTCAGTTTCGTCACAATGACCAAACAACTTCTTGACTGCCTTGCCCTGATCGGACAATGTACGCTCGAAGCAACTTTCTGAGTCAAACACTACGCAGGCAACACCCTTTGGCACATCCCAACCATTGTTGCGACCCGAACCCCAAGCGGTAACTTCTGCGATATGTGGCAGATTGTCTGCGTGAGGACATACATCTAAAATTCTATTAAATAAACTTTCAACATACTCAGAATCTTCAACCCAACAACTACCGTACTTGGCAACTTCACCATCAATCTTAACCGTGGAATTGATGATGTCTCGAATCTCGCACAGCTTCATTGATGGATTAAGCGTTGACAGAATCTTGTATCTTTCTGCTAGATTGCGTTTCCATTGATTTTCTGAATCAGCGTATTCTTGAATTTCGTCATAAAAAGTACGGCAAACAGCAACAACGTCTGCCTTGCTCTTTCCGTTGATAACTTTAAGAAACTCTTCTACAGTAAAAACAATACCACGACCTGAGTAAATGTCCATCCCCATAATCTTTGTCCTTTGCTAAGTCGTTAAAAAAAGCGTGACAACCGCTTGCCACGCTAGTTATTATAGCATACTTATCGTAGAAGTCAAGGGGTATTCTTTAGAATTTTCCTAGCTTCTGATGATTTTTATAAACAGCTTTGGTTTCTTCATCATTTAAGATCAATTCTTTAGCTTCGTCAATTGTGATTTGCAGTCTCTTTGTTTTTCTTAGATGATTTGCCATGCTTTGAAGTACACTTCCAGATACCCAATCTTCGCCCCCTTTAGCAGGAGCAGATTCTTCTGCTACTGGCTCAGGTGCGGGTTCTGGTGCAACTCGCCCATTTTCATCTAGGTGGTATTTCACAGGCGTTTCGTCCCAAGAAATATGGTTTCTCCAATTCACGCCCTCTTCTACACCATGTACATTTTGACCAGTAAGGTCTTTCTTTTTTTCAGACATATTTTAGTCTCCTTAAATTAGTTAGATTTCTTCCAAGAAAATAAGTTATTGAGCCACTTTTTACGCTCTTTACAGTTGCACTCTTTTAAGTTAAACCAAGATTTGAATTTCTCTTCTGTGATACCAAAAGACTGCAAAGTTGATTCTACAATGTCGCCCAATCCGACGACCTCTGCTTCCGTACTATTAAATTTTACTCCTTTTTTCTTTAGATCATCAATTACTGGTTGTATTTCCTCTTTCAATTCGTTATTC
>CAXDOW010000192.1:0-2002 GCA_963991165.1 uncultured Flavobacteriales bacterium
CAAGGAATATAACTCAATGGTGAACTATTTGAACGAAATGAATAGAAGGGTAGAGTTTATTAAGCAATAACTCATTGCCGGTTAGTTGTTAAATGCCACAGTACAATACCCACACTCACTGACACATTGAAAGAATGTTTCGTGCCTTGTTGAGGAATTTCTAACACATGATTACTGCCTGTGATGCAACGCTCATCAACGCCTTCCACCTCGTGACCAAAAACTAGTGCCATTTTAGAAGATTTATCAATAGTAAAATCCTCCAAACTCGTTGACTTGTTAGCTTGCTCTACACTTATTATTTGGTAATTTTCTTCCTTTAATTGATGAATACAATCCATCGTTTCGTCAAAATACTGCCAATTTACAGACTCAGTAGCACCAAGTGCTGTTTTTCGTATTTCCTTTTTTGGAGGACAAGGACTAATGCCACACAAGCAAATTTTTTCAATCAAAAAAGCATCACAAGTTCTAAATATAGAGCCGACGTTATGGGCACTTCTTAAATTGTCAAGAACCACAACGATGGGGTACTTTTTTTGGGATTTATACTCATCCAGTTGGAGTCTATTTAACTCTTCATTTTTTAACTTACGCATACATTTTATTAGTAATTTGCAAAATTAAATAAATAAAATTCCCAGTGGCCAAAAGTAACAAGCAAGCAAACAAAGTGACCCCTTTGATGAAGCAATACTGCCAAATCAAAGCCAAATACCCCAATGCTATTCTTTTATTTCGTGTGGGCGATTTTTACGAAACATTTGGCGAGGATGCCGTATTATCGTCTAAAATTTTGGGAATAACACTTACCAAACGTTCCAATGGTTCTTCGAACGACGCTTTAGCAGGTTTTCCACACCACGCCCTGGATACTTATTTACCAAAACTGGTGCGGGCTGGGCACAGGGTGGCGATTTGTGACCAACTTGAAGACCCAAAAATGACCAAGAAAATTGTCAAAAGAGGAGTTACGGAGTTAGTAACGCCAGGAGTCTCATACAATGAGACTGTCCTTGACCATAAAAAAAATAATTTTTTAGCGTCATTACATTTTGACAAATCATCCATTGGCGTTTCTTTTTTGGATATCTCCACAGGCGAATTTTTACTTTCCCAAGGGTCTCAAGAGTATGTCGGAAAACTGTTGCAAAGTTTTAATCCCTCAGAAGTGGTTGTGCAAAAACAATTTCACAAACAATGCATGAATTCATTTGGTGAAAAACTCTTTATCAGCACGTTGGAAGATTGGGTTTATACAACTGACTTTTCAAACGAAAAACTGATATCTCACTTTGGAACCTTATCCTTAAAAGGATTTGGAGTGGACGATTTACCTTCAGCGGTTATTGCCGCTGGTGCTGCCATGCACTACCTCTCCGAAACGCATCATCATCACTTAAATCATATTGTCAATTTACAACGCATTGAAGCGACCAATCACGTATGGATGGATCGCTTTACCATTCGTAATTTGGAACTTTTTCAGTCCGTTAGCCAGGGAGCCATTACCCTAATGGATATTATTGACTATACCATTACGCCCATGGGTTCTCGGATGCTAAAACGATGGCTGGCATTTCCGTTAAAAGAGCCAAAGAAGATAGAGGAACGCTTATCGGCTGTTGACTTTTTTATAGACATTGATACTCATGAGCTAGTGAAGCATATCAAAGAGATTGGAGACTTGGAACGACTTATTACCAAAGTTGCTACAAGCCGAATCAATCCTAGAGAAGTAGTTGCTTTGAAACGAGCTCTCATAGCCATTGGTCCCATCAAAGAGTTTTGTGAATCTTCCAACAACAAAACGCTTACACAATTGGCCAGTAAACTTAACTCGTGTGATGTCATCAAAGAGCGAATTCAAATGGAAATTAATGACGATGCCCCGCTGACTATTAGTAAGGGAAACGTCATTTTGAGTGGTGTAAATACAGAATTAGACGAATTACGTTCACTGGCAAAAGATAGTCATCATCACTTGCAAGAAATACTAGAA
>CAXDOW010000193.1:0-1983 GCA_963991165.1 uncultured Flavobacteriales bacterium
ATGTCAATTACAATTTAATTCTTAATATCTATGAAAACGATTATTAGTCTTGTGACACGTTTTATTCCACGACATTATTTACACCATGTCAGTCACTTTTTTCTTAGCATTTACTCGCTCTTTGTTAGAGGTCAAAAATTTGAAGATCCTATCAATGGAATTACCTATAGAAAACTGTTACCATACGGCCGATTAAGTCCTAGAGAAAATGCACTTGCCCCCAATAGCATGTCACTAGAAAGACATCGTTTGATTTGGCTGTATTTAAAACAAAAAACTTCTTTTTTCACCACTAACATTCGTTTTTTACATATTGCCCCGGAGTTTTGTTTCATTAACCGTTTTAAGCGAGTCAAAACGATAGACTATATCACGGCTGATTTGAACTCGCCTTGGGCCGATGTCAAAATGGATGTTCATGATATTCCTTTTGATGCCAATGAATTCGATGTTGTAATGTGCAATCATGTATTGGAGCATGTTGAAGACGATAAAAGGGTGATGTCCGAATTTTTTAGAGTTATGAAAAAAGGTGGTTGGGGTATTTTTCAAGTTCCTATCGATTGTACTAGAGAAACTACATTTGAGGATCCTAGCATTACCGATCCTAAAGAAAGGGAGAAACATTATTGGCAAAGTGATCATCTTCGATTGTATGGCTTAGATTATGGTCGCCGTTTAAAACAAGCTGGATTTGATGTAGTGGAAGACGACTTTGTTAAGCAGTTAGATCCGTCGCTGGTTGAACGGTATGCCTTGCCAAAAGATGAACTGATTTATCTTTGTAAAAAACCAATGGATTAAACCATTTGTACATATACTACTTTCTTGGTTTCAAAAAATGGTTCCTCAAAAAAATTTGACAGATTAAAAGATTGGTGAGTTTGCTTCACTTGGCTCATCTCTTTGGAAAGGTCTCCTCCCTTTAGGTAAAGAACACCATTTGGCAAACTATTTTTCTGTGAAGAGGAAAAACGAGGTTCTATCCATGTCAAAAATTGAGGCATACTAGTTACTGCTCTGCTAACTACAAATTCAAAATCGTCATCTATATTTTCAACACGACTATGAACAGCCCTAACGTTTGTCAAGTTTAGTGAATTACTGACCTCTCTTACTACTTTTATTTTTTTACCAATACTATCCAACAAACAAAAATGACATTTAGGAAACAAAATAGATAAAGGTATGCCAGGAAAACCACCGCCAGTACCCACATCCAAAATACTTGTACCATCTTGGAAGGAGATTACTTTTGATATGGCTAATGAATGAAGCACATGACGTTCAAAAAAGAAGTCCATATCTTTTCGTGATATCACATTTATTTTTGAATTCCATTCCGAGTATAAAGCATGTAAAGAGTCCAGCTGCTGTAATTGTAAGTTTGTTAGCTCTGGAAAATATGTCCGAATAATTGTCATTACAAATTATGTTCTTTGCCAGACAATAGTTTAAACAACTGCTCTCTCGATCGATGCAACTGGGCTTTAACTGTGCCTATTGGCAGGTTTAGTTCTTCTGAAATTTCTTCATAACTGTATTCCTTAAAATACCTCAGTTTAACCAACAAACGATATTTTGGTTTGAGCTTTTCGACCAATGCTCTTAAAAATTGAATTCTCTGTTTTTTGATAAGGTTTTCGTCAGGAGTTAATTTTTGATCGGGAATATCAACAGCTATTTTGAAGCCATCCTCGTGTTCACTCAAATCGTCAATTGATACAGTTTTAATATTTTTCTTTCTAAGAAAATCAATACAGTTGTTCTTGGCGATTGTGAACAACCACGTACTAAAAGCATAATTCGGGGTGTAAGTAGATAACTTGTTAAACGCTTTACCAAAAGATTCAATAGTCAATTCTTTGGCAATTTCCTTATCATTAACTATCTCATATAACTTAAAGAAAATAGGGTCTCGATACTTGGACATTAACTGAGAATAAGCACGTGAGTCACCATTCTCCAACGCACGATTTATTA
>CAXDOW010000194.1:0-1916 GCA_963991165.1 uncultured Flavobacteriales bacterium
TTTTTAGACAGATTTTGCAAGTAAACTCATAAAGAATGAAAAAAAAGAGTGATAATGTCGCACGATAATGATTTTCATAGCATCTTTATGCTATGCAGAACTACTTCCTATAATAAGGCGTTTTAAAATACCTTGTTATTTTACGCTTCCCAATTGCTGTAATTATTTTAGTCTTCATGGTAAG
This sequence comes from uncultured Flavobacteriales bacterium, assembly GCA_963991165.1. Lineage (GTDB taxonomy): Bacteria > Bacteroidota > Bacteroidia > Flavobacteriales > UBA7312. The sequence goes on from CAXDOW010000194.1 coordinate 185, forward strand.
ATTTAATCATTGGTAAGCGGCTAGACAAAATTGCTTGTATAATAAATTCCTGCCAGCCGGCAGGCACGGCGTCAGCTCATAAATCGTAAGTAACTGGCGATAGGAAATTTACGCATGATTTTTGAAGAGACGCTAAAACCTGCCTGCCTATGGCTGAATTTTATTGTACCAATTTGTGGCTGCTGGCAGGCACAGTTTCGGGCAAACTACTTAGCTCGACTTTAGCATTTTAGGCTGCCGAAGTAGCCATGAAAATCAAATGGTTAAGCCAATGCTGTTTAAAAATATAAACATCCCTGTTTTCAAGGGATGTTAAATAATTCTGTTTTCGCCAAATTCGTCTTCGAACGGTGGCGATAGCATCCGAAAAAGTTGGATGTGATTTTTGATACCAAGCACAAGGTTTTATTGTAATAGGTTCTAGTTTTTGTATTTGATTTACCCATAGGGTGATGATGCTAAATAAAGCCATCAATATTGGAGTTGTTCTAGCAATAGCTAAATCAGACCATTGTCTTTGAGTTTCAACTCCCAAATGTGTTCTAACTTCTTCAAAAGTAACCTCTACTGTCCATCTTCTGATAAAAAAGTTGATAATGTCTATAGCACTTAAAGATAGATCAGTAGATAATAAGGCTTTTGGATCTAGTTGCCCGCTTGGGTCTTTAAGTAATACCCAACGTAATGGAACTAAAGGGTCATTGCTCTTATACCAAAGAGCAGTTCCCGTTAGGATAAGCATTCGCTTATTACTTTGACCATACCACTGAGGAATACAGATTTCTTGCCACTGGCTATTAGGATCATCCAAGCGTTGCAGTAGTGTGGATTGGCGTTGACCGATTTTTGGTTTAGGCCCTCGCTTAGATGGCGACTGTTCAACTGGCCAATCAAATAATCTGGCATCTAGCCGTAATGGAGTAATCATACAAGCTTTATGGCGTACAGCATCTAATAATCGATAGCAAGCATATGAAGCATCTGCAACGATAACTAGTTGACGTTGAGGTAGCCATCGACTAAGTTGAAGAATCATTTGTCTAGCCCAATCGGTTATTTTTTTATGTGTTTTACCTTGTTGCTTATTGTAGCGTTGAGATGGAGCTAGCACCGTTAAAAAGGGTAATGCCCATACTCGATTAGCCCATGAAATGGGGGTGAGTAACATTAAACACATCCAACGAAGTCCACTACATTTTACAAAGTGACTTCGAGAGGATCGCACGGCATCCCGATAAATTCCACGAGCTTTGATCTTCGAACCCCAACGTCGTTCAAGTGTTTCATCAAGACCAAAAACTAATACTCCTTGAGGCGCAAAACAATCAACAAGAACTTGTAATAATATACTCGAAGCTTTGTAGGCAGACCATTTAGCAAGACTTAATACACGATGATATTTGTGAAATCGTTTTTCACTGCTTAGTCCTACAGAGCGAAGAGCACTACTGACGGTACGGCGACCAATAGTCAATAGGCAACCTAACAATAAAACTTTTACATGTTCAAAGACCTTTTTGCTAAATAACGGAGCAAATACCGATATTTGTTTCGAGAATTCTTCTGGAAGGGTAAACATAAATTTGATTTGTGGTTATCTCAAATTTAGTCCACTCCTTAGAATTCTCTTTATTTTTTTCACCAAAGCTCAAAATGCTAAAGTCGAGCTTAGAGCATGTTTAAATTTTCTACTGCCTGAAAACCAAAGCTTTGAGAACTATGGCGTCCGATT
>CAXDOW010000195.1:0-1915 GCA_963991165.1 uncultured Flavobacteriales bacterium
TGCATCAAAAAACACTTTTTTGTCGCTATCAGCCGATGATGCCAACATTGGTTTAAATTCGACAACAGCACTTTTTTGGAAATATTTTTCAGGAATGGTTACTTCAATATCAATGTCAATGACGCCACCGTGTACTTCAACCTGGGTTGGTTTGACTTTAAAATCTAAGGTGTTAAATTTAGAAATCATGCTTTCCAAACCACAAGCACTCAAAAGAACGACCGCACTGATTAAGAAAGTCATTTTTGAAAAAGCAGAATTAATCATAATTTTAGAATAGAATTTAGTATTTATTGCAAATATAATTTTATTAGCTAAATATGCTATCTAAAGAATGGTATAATTTTAATGTAGAAGGTGTTGTAAGTTCATTTAAAAGATTTACATTTGCGATATATTTAACATAAAAAAAGTTTATATCATCATGAAAAGGCAAATTTTTTATTTGATTCTAGCACTGTTTTCTTATACATCTCTTTTTTCTCAACAATCAACATCTGAATTCAATACGTTTTCGGTTGGAGCCGATTTTTCTTCCAATGTTTTTTTGGGAGACATTAAGCAGTATGGTTTTTACCCATCTCGTTTAGGGAATTTTAATGAGTTTCGTTTTTCTGGAGCAGTAAACGCAAAAAAAACAATCAATAATTTGTATGCTATTCGTGGTGAAATAGGAACAGGCAAGTTGGCTGGCATAAGAAGGCAATTTGGAAGTTGTGAAGAGTGTTACACCAACTATGATATGTCTTTGGATTCGATATCGACTAAGTTTTTAGCAAAATATATAAACTTCGATGCGGCAGTCGTATTAAACCTTTCTAATTTGATTATTAATAAACATATAAGCACGGCAAAGTTTAACGTATTTGGTGAAGTAGGGGCTGGTTTGATATCTTTTAATTCGGTTTTAAGAACTCAAAACGGTGCCGTAATGGCCTACCGAGGTTATGAAAGCATGGCTTTGGAAAATAAATCGTCCCAAACTGAGGCCTATCTGAAACTTGGAGCCACATTATTGTACCAACTAAATAAACGAATTGATTTAAGTGGAAAGGTCAAGTACTATTTGGTAAACTCTGATAAGATAGATGCTGTTGATGCGTCAGGAAGAGATCTTGCTGGTGTAGATAACGATCGTTTTATGTCCTTTTCTTTAGGTGTTAGTTATAATATAGGTTCTAAAAATAAATCGCTTCACTGGCATAACCCATTAAACGATCTTCACAGTAATCAAAATCAAATATTGAAAAAAATTCGAAAATTGTCCAAAGATAATGACGACGATGGTGTTGCCAATATTTTTGATAAACACGAAGAAACACCAGAAGGCGTTGTGGTTGACGGATCGGGTGTTCCTTTAGATGTCGATAGAGATGGCGTTTATGACTATGAAGATAACGATTTATTTTCGTCCAAAAATGCTAGTGTTAACTCATCTGGTGTTGAAAGTGATAAAGATGGTGATGGTGTTCCAGATAGCGAAGATATGGAAGTCTCTGAAAAGGGCTCACTAGTCAATTACAAGGGAATTACAATTGGCTCTTCCAAAAGCGCTAATGCGTCTAGTATGCCCGCCATTCATTTTGCAACGGCCAGTACCAAGATTCGAAAAGATGACTTTATGAAATTAGCTGAGGTAGCACTCATTATGCAAGATAATGCGACAGATAAATACATGGTTGTAGGACACGCTGACAAACGAGGAGCGACCGATTTCAATCAACAGTTAGCTGAAAAAAGAGCCCAAACCGTAGCTCGTTATCTTATTGATATTTTTGACATTGATGCTAACCGATTGACCATTCTTTCCAAAGGGGAGTCTAGCCCAGTTGTAGATGATTCAAAAGGATCTAATAACAAGGAATATAACCTGTCTCTTATACACATCTCCGAGCCCACGAGACAGGCAGAAATC
>CAXDOW010000196.1:0-1807 GCA_963991165.1 uncultured Flavobacteriales bacterium
TTTTGTCCTCCAGATAGGTTGCCTGCCAGCTCATCTGAAACATGAGAAAGACCTAAAAAATCAAGTGTTTCCGTTGCTTTCTTTATGACTTCAGTTTCTCTCAAAATTACACCTTTTGAGTTGAGCCAATTCATGAGAATATTTTCACCAATTTGATTTTTGCAAGCAACCATTAGGTTTTCTAAGGTTGTCATTTTAGGATACTCTTGACTTAACTGAAATGTCCTAAGCAAACCTCTGTGGTATAGCTGTTCTGTAGAACGACCAGTCACTTTTTCGCCATTTAGGAAAACCTCACCACTTGTTGGTTTTTCAGCTCCAGCAATTGCGTTAAAGGAAGTTGTCTTACCTGCTCCATTCGGACCAATTAATCCAACAATTTCGCCTTTGTTAACGGAAAAAGTGACGTTGTTTACGGCTTTCACGCCGCCATAACTTTTGCTAAGATTTCTAACCTCAAGAATAGTATTACTGTTCATGAGCGGTATCTCCCAAAATTTAATATGATGTTTCTTACGCTCCGAACGGTCTTTTCTTTAGTCCTTGATTTTCTTATCTCAAATCAAAGTCCAATTAAAGTCATTTTTCCATAAATACAAAATATTCCTATTTTAAAATGTATTTTTAAAAACAGAATTTTTTGTTGAAAAGTTCACACAAGAATGGATGTTTGGTGTCTTTTAAACAGCCCGTTTTGCGGCATGACTGCCACGCTCTCTGTATGGAGTAGTGTCATAGTGTGCCCGATAACACTTAGAAAAATGCGACGGAGAGGCAAAACCGCAAGCTAAAGCAACGTTAATTACACTCATGTCTGTTTGCATAAGTAAATTTCTAGCTTTTTGGAGTCTTAATTCCATGTAGTAACGCTTTGGACTACGGTCCAGGTAGCGGCGAAATAAACGTTCTAGTTGTCGGGTAGACATACCTACGTCTTTTGCAAGGATTGAGGGGCTTATGGGCTCCTCAATATTGATTTCCATCATCTGGATAACTTTACTTAATTTTGGATGCCTGACGCCAATTCGTGTTGGTACTGATAGCCGTTGAGTATCTTGATCAGTTCTAATAGAGGAATAAATCATTTGATCAGCAACTGCATTGGCTAGCTCTTCTCCATGTTCATCTGCTATAATTTTTAAGAGAAGATCTATAGAGGATGTTCCTCCAGCAGTTGTATATCGATTTCCGTCGCATACGAAGACTGTTTTCGTCAATTCTACTTCTAAAAATTCTTCAGCAAAACTATCTTGATTTTCCCAATGAATTGTAGCTTTTTTTTCATCTAATAATCCCGCTTTAGCCATTGGGTATGCGGCTGTACATAGGCCTCCTATAGTTAGACCTCTACGAGCTTCACGACGAAGCCAACCAATCAATTTCTTGGTTGTTGCTTCTTGAATTGATGTTCCACCACATAGCAAGACGGTATCGTCTCTGTGAAGTTCTATTAGAGAATTATCTAATTTGAATTGGGTTCCTGCCGAACACGATACAACCCCTTCATTTTCTCCTATAAAAGTCCATTCATATAACGTCTTACCCGACATTCGATTTGCTATCCGCAGTGCGTCCAGTGCTGATGAAAATGATAAAAGAGTGAAATTTTCGATTAAAACAAATACAAACCGCCGAGGAGATTTCACATTAGAATTGAATTTTATAACGCTGTTTTCATTCAACATTAGTCAAATCCGATCTTCCGAATCTAAACGATTTCAGTAACGTTACTCTTTTTTTAGTTATACTTGGTCTCAATGTTACAATAACGTCAAGTATTTTTAGCTTTGATATTAAAATATGGTAG
>CAXDOW010000197.1:0-1778 GCA_963991165.1 uncultured Flavobacteriales bacterium
ACTGTTTCAAGTACTCTAAATTCGGAGTTAGATTTCATAGACGTTCAATCGTTTATTTTTGATTTAACTCCAGCAGTAAGTTTCACACCAGAAGTATCGATTAGTTTAAGTGATTCAGTTCAAGGCTCAGTTTCTGATTTAACATTTGAGATTGTTCAGGAGGCCAATGAGGCCGATATTGCATCAAGCATCATCACAACGGATGGTGGTTCGTTTGCTATTTCTAGTTTAACTCAAGGTCAAGAAGTTGGTTTTGGTTCTGGTTTTGTGGCAGGAGGTTCGGTATCTGGTTCGTTCACGCTTTATGTTGATTTTGTGATTTCGTCTTCTCAGGCCACCTTACAGGCGGTCGAAAATGGCAGTGGAGATTTGTTGGGTACGTTTGAGATTCAGAATGTTATGGGCGGTGTTCAACTGTTGTCAATAGCACCTGGTGATGGCAATAGCATCACAGCTGGAAATTCACAGTCGGTTACCTTGACAGATATCTTTACATTACCGGAGTCCTCTAGTCTTACTGTTTCAAGTACTCTAAATTCGGAGTTAGATTTCATAGACGTTCAATCGTTTAGTTTTGAATTGGGTGCTCTGGATTGTAATGGCGATTTGAACGGGGGTGCTTACATTGATGATTGCGGAAATTGTGTGAGTGGAGATACAGGCAATGAACCTTGTATTCCTTTCAGTCCATATATTGAAATTAGCTTAAGTAATAATGATTGTAGCACAATTTCTGATTTAATGTTTGTCGTTAGTCAAGATGCTAATGAACCAGATATGTCAACCACGTTGCTAACTTCAGATGCGGGTCAATTTGTAATTTCTTCCTTGACAGAAGGTCAATATGTTGGTTATGCAAACTTAAACGCTGCTGCTGGTGAGATTAGTTTTGAGTCTGATTTGTATGTCAGTTCTATACCAAACCCTAATCAAGCTATTCTTTCGTCTATTAATTCTGAGGATGGATCGTTTATGGGTTCGTTTACCATTTCCAACAACGATCAAGGAATCGTAATTTTTGGTAATCCTTCATATTTCGACGGAAATAATACTACTGCTGGTAACACATCTTCTTTGTTGTTATCAAATATCTTCCTCAACCCCGAAGAGGGAGTTTTAAACTTCTTTACTACTGTCAATTCTGAAGTTGGGCCTTCGGACAGTCAGACTTTTAACTTGGATATAGTCTGTCCTTGTGTTGATACAACATATTTTCAAGAAATTAGTTTTTGCGAAGGGGGTTCAATCACTGTTGGAAATAATTCATACTTTAATTCTGGCCAGTATATAGACACGCTTTCCACTGTCACTAATTGTGATAGTATTATTGTTACTACTGTTGTTGTTTATGAAAACGATTCATCTTTTGAAAATGTTTCGGCTTGTGATAGTTACTTGTGGAATGGTCAGATTTATACAGAAAGCGGTGAATACACTTACACAACTACTACGGCTCAAGGGTGCGATTTTGTAGAGACGCTAAACTTGACGATCAATACAGCATCGTCGTCAACAGAAAATGTTTCTTCTTGTCAGAGTTATTTTTGGAATGGCAACATTTACTTTGAAAGTGGCACATATACATATAATACGACCACGGTCAATGGGTGTGATTCTTTAGCAATTTTAAATCTTACTATTAATAATTCTTCTTCCTCATCTGAAAGCATCACGGCATGTGACAGTTATTTTTGGAATGGAGAAATTTACACAGAAAGTGGCATTTATACCTACACATCTGTTACAGTCAATGGGTGTGACTCAGCGGCCATTTTAAA
>CAXDOW010000198.1:0-1636 GCA_963991165.1 uncultured Flavobacteriales bacterium
CTATTAAGATATATATATTATAAAATTAATTTATTATTTAAGTCTGACAATAAGTCATTAACCTGATAACCTATGAAGTTTAAAATTAACAAAGATCACTTTAGTAATGGTCTACAACAAGTATTGAATGTTGTAGGAACCAGAGCAGCCATGCCTATTTTGGGAAACGTCCTAATCGAGGCAGAATCGGGTCATTTATCCCTTACAACAACCAACCTAGACATTGGTATTAGATGTCGAATTACGGCCGATATAGAGGCAGAGGGAAGCATTACGTTGCCAGTGAGAAAATTGGCTACCATTGTAAAAGAATTACCACAAAAGGAAGTGCTCGTACAAGTTGAGTCTAATAACCAGGCGAAAATTACGTCAGGGGGTTCGTTATTTAAAGTCATGGGAATAGCGACGGATGATTTTCCACCATTGCCAACATTTGAAAATCAACATGTGTTTCAGTTAGAGCAGCAGGATTTGTTGAGTATGCTGAAAAGTGTTTCATTTGCTCAATCAACAGACGAGAATCGATATATTTTGAATGGTGTCTATTTTAATTTTTCAGATGATAATTTAACCTTGGTTGCTACAGATGGTCGTAGATTAGCATTAACTAATTTCGAATTAAATACGAATGATTCGGATTCTGGTAATTTAATCTTACCCGCAAAAACGGTTACAGAAATTGAGCGACTTGTCGGGAAAGGAGAGGGCGTCAAAATAGCGTTTAATGATCGACAAGTAGCTTTTGAAATAGCAATTGATGATGACGAAGGAGACAGTGGCTTAGTGGATCAGATCTATTTAGTTTCAAAAATTGTTGAAGGTAATTTTCCAAACTATCGCCAAGTGATTCCCAAGGAAACGGAACATCGTGTAAAAATAGAAAGAGAACTATTTTTAGAATGTGTTCATAGAGCCGCTTTGGTGACTTCTGAAAAAAGTAATTCGGTAAAATTCAAAATGAGTGATAACCTTATGGAAATATCTGGATCTTCTACAGAGTATGGCGAATCGCATGAAACAATGGCTATTGCCTATACGGGTCCAGAAGTACAAGTGGCCTTCAATCCATCATTCATCGAAGAGCCATTAAGGGCTTTAACTCAAGATGAGATTTATTTCGAATTTAAAGATGAATTGAGTCCAGGCATCGTAAAAACACTTAATAACTTTATTTGTGTTATAATGCCGCTTCGTCTGAATTAGCAGTTTAATTTATATTTTTATAGATGTTTGCTGAAGAGAAATTATCAGTTATTTTTTTGGCGTTGTATTTTATTACGTACTTTTTTGCCAATAAACATACGATTCCAGTATTAAAATTAGTAGCTCATTGGTGCCGCTGGTTTTCATTTGCATTTTTCTTTTCCTATTTGTTAGTCATTTTTGAGTTATCGAGTCGACCTGATTGGGTTCATTTTATAATAGGAATGGGTCTTTGGTTTATTTTAGAAACACTCTTTTTTAGAGTCTCAGTACAATTATTGAATTCGAGCGAAGTGCCTTTATTTCCAAAATATCAAAGAGATAGTATTGATAATTTGTGGCCAATTAATAACCGAGCACTGAAAATTAAAGATTATTTATTAAATGAATCATTTGAAAATATAGGCGTTATTAAAGCAGAGCTCATGAAGGG